>JAZDOU010000214.1:0-4629 GCA_043798385.1 Pseudomonadota bacterium | reverse complement strand
AATCAGGACCGCAGATTTACCCCTCCGGTTGAGATCTAAAAGAAAGGTATTTAACTGGTCAATCAGTGCTTTTTTGGTTTGTCCCTTCCTTTGTAGCCCAAAATCCTCAAGGATCGTCAAAAGGAGTTCCTCGGGAGAAAGGAAGGGGTTCAGGATAAGGGCGGATGGGGTCTTCTGATCTTCCAGGCGTTCCATGAGATTGCGCACCAAGGTGGTTTTGCCGGTGCCGATATCCCCGGTGATGACCATGAAGCCTTCACCCTGGTGAATGCCGTATATCAGATGATCCAGGGCTTCCCGGTGCTTTTCGCTCAGAAAAAGATAACGGGGGTCCGGCGTAATACTGAAGGGTTTTTCACGTATGCCGAAATATTTTAAATACATGGCTTACCTTACAAGATCATTTCGGGAAGGACTGGGCAGCGCCTTGATATCCTTGACCGACTGATCCCCTTTTTGGGTGAAATCAATCATCCTGCGGGTCGTATAGACCGAGGGGGTGATCAGAATGACAATTTCCGATTTGGTTTTTTCTCGCCGGGTATGCCGGAAGGCCTCTCCGGCGACTGGAACATTCATCAGGCAGGGAACCCCGGTCAACTCCTCCTTTTCCCGGCTGGACATCAAGCCGGCAATGAGCACCGTCTGTCCGTCCCGCACCCGCACAATGGTCTGGGTCTCCCGGACACTGATCACCGGGGCTTGCTGGCCGGTGTCTTTAAAGCTGGCCGTACGAATCCGTTCGGTGACACTGGGATGGATATCCATGATAATCGTTCCATCGGCATCGATCTGGGGCGTTACATCCAGAATCAACCCAATGGTGATATATTTCGGGGTAGCCGTTGTGATGGGAGGAGTCCCGGCCGCTACAGTGACATCAAAATAAACATCCTCGACAGCCGCCTTGATAATAGCCTTCTGGTTATTCAAGGTGGAAACCCTCGGGCTGGAAATGATATCGATTCTCCCTTGGGTGGAGAGGGCATCTACCAAAGCATTGACATCGGCATTGGCTACCCCGATTTGAAAATTACCGGCGGCCGGGTAATTGGCGGTTCCGGAAAGGCTCTGACGGAAAAACCCTCCAAACCCGGAGCCCATAATATTGGGAATCAGCCTCCAATCGATACCCAATTGAAAGCTGTCATTGAGCTGGACTTCTATCACCTTGGCTTCAATATAAACCTGCCTTTGAACCGTTTCTTCCACTTTATTTATGAATCGTTCCACCTCCCGAAGGAATTTGGGATAGTCGGTCACCACCAGGGTGGAAGACATTTTATTAATCAGAATTTTCCCTTCCGGGGAGAGGACATTTTTTATCTCATTTCGAATATCAGTCCAGAGATCTGCCTTGTCTTCGGTCTTGACCTGGCTGACCAACGATCCGCCCCCACTGGTGGTTGAAGTGCCCCCGGCTGCCGTACTGACCGTTGTGCCCCCGGCCGAGCCCCCGATCCCACTTACCGAGGCGGTCCCGCTTCGAACAGTGGTCAGATAATTCAAGACAAAGGTGCGTGTCTCCATCTTTGGCCGGGTGACCCGGATCAGGTTTCCCTCTTGCACATAATCCAGCTCAAGGGGTTTGAGGATGGCATCGAGGGCCGCATTCAGGGTCACTTTTTTTAAATCTACCGTGACCTTGCCATCAATTTTCGGATCCACGATAATATTAACCCCATTGTCTTTGGAAAAGGCAAAAAGGACCTCTTTAAAATCAGCATCCCGAACGGTCAGGGAATATAATTTTTCCTTGGACATCTGCCCCGTTTCCAGGGATTTGGCCTCCTCCAGGACGGGCATGGTCAATTCTTTACCTTGAGGTTCCGCTCCAAAACCGTCCCCTGCCCACAGGGCCAGACAGATCATGAAAGGGACCGCCCCATAATAGATTTTGAAGAGCCCTGTCCAGCACCCCCGGCGGGACCAGGAATCTTCACCTGACAAGAATTGTATTTTTTTCATGTCCGCTCGCTTACCCCGCCGCATTCCGGGAAGGCGTCCGCCTAAAAGGTTTACTTCGAAAATCCCATGACCCTATTTTTAGAATCCACTTTCTTAAAAAAAACCTTTTCCGTCTGATCCATTTTAAGGACCAGTTTTTCCTTTCCCCGCGACAGGGTCACCTGTGTTGCTTCGATCTCCGCGATTCGATAACCGCTCAACTCATCTCCTTTTCGCAGCAAGACCCCGTTGATGGCCGCCACTCTGGTTTGGCCGCTGACTAAGATGGTGGTCACTCGAAACACCGGGGCCGATTCTTTCTCGGCCTTCTCGGAACCGGCCCCCTCCTTCTTCTGCAACCCAACCCCCTTCAGAACCCCGGCCGGATAGGCAAAAGGATCTCTGACATCAGGCGCCCCTTGGACCTCCCAAACCGGCAGAAGAACCAACCCCCAAATCAGGTATTTAAGACGCCGGTTGAATTTCCTTGACATTGGCCTTGCCGGTCTCGCTCTTTTCTATGGTTTTAGACATATAAAGGGACTGTTGGATGGTAATCTCCAATTTGGGAAAAATTTCTTCTTTCCGGTTGATATCGATTGTCTCTACCTCCATGAAAATAGGCAGGGATTGAATGCTGTCCAAATAGGGCCCAATGGCCCCATAACCGGCCCTGAGCCCGACATCCAGGGCCACCTTTTTAAAGGGGCCGGACTGGGGCTTTCCTTTCGCTTCTGCCGGGCCCCCCGACGGGGCATAGTTTATGTTCAGTTGCATTAAATCAATTTGTTTCCTTTGACTTTCTTTTCCCATTTGATCTAAAAGAAGGCTCAGTTGCCGGGCATCGGAAATTCTTCCGGAAACGAATTCCTTTTCTTTTCTCTTCTCTTCCACCCTTTTTTTAACGGCCTGAAGCCCGGCCATGGAGGTGGTAATCTCGGTCAATTTTTCATTGGCCTCCAGGACCTCGGTCCTGAGGGCGGCCAGCTCTTTATTTTTGGGTCGGACAAAAAAAGTATCAAAGCCCATTACGACCCCGGCCAGAATAGCCACCCCTAAAATTATCTTTTCCCGAGTTTTTAAGACCATTACAAAGAGTTCCTCACCGGCGATGGGAGGTCCCTGTCGGCCAACTCATGGGGCGCGGCAGCGATCGGGAGTCGTTTCATCCTTTCCACTTTCCGGGTCAATCCTATCCGCCTCAGACCGGGGCCCGGGGAAGACGCTCAACCGTCCGGCTGGGTCCTGCCCCGATCTTGGCCAAAACTTTAAATTCGGCTGCCGCCTTGGAAAAATTAGTACTTTTAAGAGTCGCTTGAACCTTGGCTTCTTTAAAATAATCCGACCGGTTCAATTTTTCGGTAAAATCCGACAAAGTTGCAATAATTTCCTGGTCGGAGCCAAAGACGATCCCCTGGATAATTAACCGATAATCCCCTTTTTCTTCTTCTTTAGGACTACCTCCGGGAGATTCCTCACTCTTTCCGGTTGCCGGTTGTGATTTAGCTGGGGCGCCTTTCATTCCCGACAGGTTGGCCCTTTCCTGGGACTTGGAAAATTGAAAATAGGTCAGGGTCATGTTGGAAGGTACCAGTCGGCTCAGTTCTTGAAACAGCTCCCCCAGAGGGAGTCTTTTAATCTCAATCTTGGGAAAACCTTCCAGGGCTTTGTTTAACAAGACTTCTTCTTGTTCCATCCTGGCCAATTCCTGGGCCGGTTTACCCATTCGCCCAATCTGCCCTATTTTAACTGTCAGCTCCTTCTGAAGCTGGGTCACCTGGCGGCTTAGGGTCCAATAGGGGAGACCGAACCCAAGAACCAGGCCCAGGAGAAGGGCACCAACCAGAACAGGCTTGAGGTATTTCCGAACAGAAGATTTTTTCTCTTGCGGTAATAAATAAGTGGGACTTAGATTGATGAACGGGCGGCCTTGGGTAACCAGACCCAGGACGGGGGTCAGAAAGGGTAGATTTCTTGAAAAAAGTTCTTTATTAATCTTTTTCTTGAGGGTCAGGGAAGGGACTTCTGGAAAGGCCTGAACCGGAAGTTCCAGATTATTTTCCAAGGCCTCAGGAAGACCTTTTAACAAGCTCCCCCCGCCGGTCAGCAGTATCTTTTTTATATCATAGTCTTTAAACTCGTTCTTATAATAATTCAGGGACCGTTCTATTTCTAAGATAAGCCGATCCGTCACCGGCTCAAGGCGTTTTTGGACCTGCTCCTGAGGAACCCCCTCAACCATCTCATCGGCCTCCCATTGTTCCAAAAGGCCGACCGAAGTCTTGATCCTTTCCGCCAGAAGCTCGTCGATCTCCACCACCTGCCCGTTGATCTCATAAGACCCGCTTAAGGCCTGGGTGAAGGCCTCTCCAGCTACGGAAAATTCACGGGAGAATTTTAGCTTTCCCTCTTTCAGGACGATTATCCGGGCATTTCTATGACCCAGATCTATGACAGCCTCCGTCTCGGCCCAGGGAGACGGCTGGGTAATCCGGTAGGCCTGCATTAAGTCAAAAGAGGGTATGGATAGGAAAATCGCTTTAAGCCCGGCTTCTTTTAATAGGGCCACCTGCTCTTCCACCTCTTTCTTGACCCTTTCCGCTTTACTTTACCCCTGCAATGCACCGTAGTTCCGTTCATTCAAACGCCATGAACGGTACAAAGGTATCCACATCAAGTCCA
>JAZDOU010000169.1:0-6033 GCA_043798385.1 Pseudomonadota bacterium | reverse complement strand
ATGAAAATTGAATATGATCCTAAGCATGACTTGTTGAATATTGAGTTCATAGCAGAAGAAACTATTAAAGAATCCGTAGAGCTCGACGGCGTAATAATTGATTACGCAGAGGATAGAAGGATTGTAGCAATCGAAATCCTCGATGCAGGGAAAAGGACAACCAAAGGTCCTCTCGATTTGCTTGACCTGACAATTATAAAAGATAAGATTGCGGCCTAAGAAAATACATCTTTGAATCCTCGTCCCCCTTTTTCTTACTCATTTCCGCTCAAAAGCACGTTTGGGTTTCTCTTTTTCATAAGGAACCTGAAAACATTTCAGAAAATGGACTGGAATCTTTGAAGAAACCGGCAAATAACCTTCTCGGCTTAACAGCGGCGCAGATTGCTATAGCCGTAGAAGAAGGTTCTTTGGTGGAGGTCGAAGAACAGATCCAATTTAAGGAGGATATTGTCCTTTTTCCCCTCAAGGGACTTTTCGGTAATTTCAGGAAGCCCCCGCTAATCCGTGTCAGATGGATAAAGGAGTTAGAACTGATTATGAACTTCTGGATTTTGCTTTTCGATAGGAAACATCGTGGACTCCAGCGGCATAAATTCTAATGATCTCACCTTCAATTTCATATAAGATACGGTAAGAGACCCCTTTGAAATAAAAATCTTTGGACCGAATTTTCTTAAGATCGCCTTGTTTCATGCGCCCTTGGAGAGGATTTTTAAGTATTTCCGGGATGATCCGGTTGGTAATGTTAGCCCCCAATTCTTTATTCTTTTTAGCTATTTTATAAAGATCCTTGGAGGCGGCCGGTTTGAATTTAAGCCGGAAAACCATCTAAAAACCGAATTCTTTTTTTAATGATTTTAAAAAACTTTCCCCGTCAATATCCGGAGAGTGGTCAGCCATGCGGCGGCGCAAAAGGTCGTCTTCATTTTCCCCATCAAGCAGATCTACTAATCCGATATGTACAGCTTTCCGAATAATTTCTGATTCGGGTAACTGTTCCCTCCGGGCGGCGAATTTTATCCGGTCCAGATCCACTTCTTCAAATCGGACGGTCTTTACTATTTTTAGTTTTTTTTGTGTTGATGTCGGCATAGGGCCTCCTTATGGCGAATACGTTTGTATTCTATCTATTTTCAGCCGATTGTCAAGGAGTAATTCAGTCGCGGAAAGCCAATAATTGTTTTGTGGGATCAATTATAGCCAGGAAACTTACCGATTTGCGGTATTACCAATAATCGGTAGATACCGGCAGGCACTATCCCATTCTCTGGCATCTCCAGCCGGCCTACCGGCGTTTGGGGTATCGGGAAGGCGATTTCCCATGTGCTGAACAAGTCTCCCGAGGGATTCTTTCTTTACCAATGTATCCGGAACTTTCAAATCAACAATTTGAGCAGGTAGCCGAAGCCATCAAAGAATTTTTCAAATAGCCCTTTATCTTTACCGCTTTCCCCTCAAGGGACTTTTCGGTAATTTAGAGGGAGTCAAAAAGGATGATTGAAGAAAAGTGAGAGAGAGTGGGATAATCCCATTTGACTAAACACCCACCGGGATATACACTATCACCAAGTAGGAGGTGAATTCATGGAACTTATTTCTAAGGTGACCGATGCTAAAGGGAGGATTGCCTTGGGGGCAGAATACGCCGGGAAGACTTTTTTAATTGAAAAAGAAGGGGAGGAGACTATCATATTAAGGTTTGCCGAGGTTGTTCCAGCCCGTGAAGCCTGGCTGTGGAAGAACAAAAAGGCGTTTGATAGGGTAATGGAAGGTATAGATGATGCCCGCAAAGGAAAGTTCAAGCCATTAGCAATTAAAAAAAATGGTGGCTGAAAATGCCTTTTAAAATAATTTATACAGAAAGGGCCGACAAGGACTTGGAGGAATTAAAGATTGACAAGGGTAAAAAAGGGGTCTTCAAATCAGTAAAAAAAATTATTGGGTTCCTTGCAGAAAATCCAAGACATCCAAGTTTGATGGCTTCGTAAAAAGTCCGGATGCTGCGTTGCGCTGCATCCTTCCCCGCTTTTCAGCGGGGCGGGCTTATTGCGGCGTACCAGTAAGTACGCCTCACTCCTCAGGATTTGCGCGCCTTACCTGCGAACTTTTTTCAAAGCCGTCCGGATTTTGACTTTTTACGAGTTCATCAAGTTTAAAAACCCATCAATATTATTCCCTTCCAGAAGTTTACCCGGGGCGGAAAGTCTGGGAAGCTTATGCCCAGGATAAAACTCCGGCTGCTTATAGGATTTTCTGGGCCTACGGCCCGTCAAAGGGCCAAATTACCATTATTGCCATTACCCCACACCCTTAATCAAAATAGGGTTCATCTCATTATGGTATCTTTTTTAAAGACCGCCTGAAATGCAACCAAACTTTAGGCTCTTTTTAATAATCGTTGTATTTTTGATTATCCCCTGGGAAACCGGATCCCAGAACCAAGAAATTCCCGGTCAAAATCTTGTTGTTAATGGGGATATAGAGGTCCTTGACCGTGGGCTACCTAAGAGCTGGCGTTGCAGCACGACCTTCCCTTTGGGAAATCCGGGGCCATGTTCGGTAGGTTCGCCGGGTTTTCAGAGTAAGCATTCCTTGGTCCTATCAAGTGCCGGCTCGAATAATCAGGCAAAATGGGAGACGGTTGTTCGGGCGATCAAGCCTCATACCAAACATACCCTCACTTTCTGGTATCGCCTTCCACTGAAGGGGATCATGGAGGTCAGGCTGTTTGGCCAGGGCCTGCCAATAACCAAGATGTTCCGTTATAATCCCAGGCACTGGTGCCGTTATTCGGCTATTGTCGATTCGGGGAGCTATCAAGGGGATTGCCGGCTTGTATTTATGGCTAAGGAGGGTAAAGGACCTTATAACTTTTGGATAGATCAGATAGAGCTCTATGAAGGGGAATCCCCTATCGGAAAAAATTGCGCCCGGTTGGAATATCAATACTACGATAGGGCTTATGTCTCCCCTGATATACTCTCTCCCCTTCCCTTTGCCTTTGAATGGACCTTTGCCGATGGCCAACGCCCGGCTGAGATTCAGTACATAGTGGAGCTTCCGGCCGAAGTGGAATATGTTAGCTGTGCGCTGGGGCGGATGTGCAAGGCCCCTCCGGACGGCTGGGATATTACCTGGACCCGACCCGATCACACCAGTAAAGTGGAGGTCCAAGAGGTCTCCATCGGCAATCGCCCCTACAAGCGTATTATCGCCCATGTCCCTTGCTTGCCCGGCGACCAAAGGCAGCTTAGCGATTATGTGGTCCCGGTCGGTGTCCGCGACTATTGGAAGGATACTCTGGGCCGCTATTCCGGTAAGATTTCCATGACTCTCTATGTCCATTCCAAGGCAGAAAAGGGATCTTTTCCGTTCTACTATTACGCTCAATGGGACAAGGGACGACAGGTCCCCAAAGAATTGACTTTGCAGGTAACCCGAATACCGCCCGTAGAGCCTTCTCAATCGCTGGTCCTGATCTCGGAGGTGCCGATGCAGGCCGGTGATAAAAATCCTCAACTCGGTGAGGACTTGCGGCATATCGGCCTCAATGGGATGGGGCACCTGGATTTGCGGGAGGGCGACAAGGCACTCAAGGCCAAGATAGGCTCTCTACGCCGAATGGGCCTGAAGTACTTCAGCCTTTGGGTCAATATCCCCGCCTTCAGCTCGGCTGATAAAGAAGCCTGGGCTATGGATAGGACCGGCCGAAGAAGCAAGCCGGGGGAATGGTGCCTGTCCTATCGTGGGAAGGACTGGGTCCGCAAGATGGAAGAATATAAAAGAAAACTGGAATCAGGGATCAATTTTTTCGCCTTTGATGATGCTCTCCCCTCTTCCTGTTTTTGTGAGCAATGCAAAAAAGCCTTTGGGGAATTTTTTAAAAAGATTTCGGATCTGCCTTTTATCGATCCCTCCATCTTTATGCAGGACGGATGGGCCGGCAATCCCGAATATAAGATCTTGTGGAAAGACTTTTCCCTCTGGCACTACGGCAAGACCGCGCAAGTGATGAAAGAGACCCTCTTTAAACACGCCGGATCAATCGGACTCAAAATCCCCGTTTATTTTGGGATAAGCTCCTGGCTCCCTTTCACCCACCCATTTGCGGCCGGTTCCTTGACCGCTTTTGATTTTGATATCAGACAAACCTATCTGAATTGGGCGGAATCTTCTTTCGGGGGATCCCCTAAATTGGTCGGAGATTACCTCTTCCACTCCCAAGAGGCCTTGGGAGTCTATGCCCGTCCTTTGGCCCCCACCCTGTCTCCGGGATTGACCTATATGCACCCGGCCTGCGCCCTTGATCCCTATGCCCAAATGAAGGTCCAGATTTTGGAAGCCATGATGGCCCCCAACTTTACCGGGTATATCATGTATGCCGGCAGCGATATCGATCTGGGCGACATGAAGTATATGGCAGAAGCCAATGCTTTGATGAAACGATTCGAGAATATTATAATCAATGGCCAGGTCAAAAAACCGGTGAAGATCAATGAATGGTCGGGGGTCAGGATCAAAAAGCTGGGCGCCCAGGGCCTGGTCCTGGTCTCCGATTATTCCACCTATGAACCGACAGAAAAATGGGTCCGTTTCTCTTCCCCGGACTTAAACGGGGAAACCCTGGTGGATGCAGAAACCGGGGAAAGGCTGAAGGCTTTTGGAGGGAGGTATAGGGTAAAAATTGGGGCTGAGCGGGCGAGATTATTCTCTTTGGGTCATGAATAAATTGGGGAGGCCGCCACGATACGGTCGGGCCGCTTCGCCGACCCAATGCAAAGGTCCCTATTCGGGGACCGTGTCGAGCGGACATGACACACGGATTTAGGCAGATAAACCTTTTTTAGTCATTGAATAGCGTCTAAATGGCGGAAAAAATACTATTTATCCCAGCATTAGGACTGACCATCCTGGTGATTCCCTGGATTAAGAAGGTTTCCTTCAATATGGGTTACGTGGACCATCCGGGAAACGATCCTTTGAAGGTTCACGTTGCGCCAATCCCGCACTCCGGGGGCCTGGCGATCTTCGGAGTCTTCGCCCTGCTGATCATTTTGGTATCTCTTTTTGGAAATAGTGGCGGTGCTGGGGTTGAATGGTGGCCGTTGTTGCTCGGAGGAGGTCTTGTCTTTTCTCTCGGGATGATAGATGATCTGAAGAACCTTCATCTGATAATCCGTCTGAGTGGGGAGATCGCTGCCGGAATGTTGCTTATCTTCTTCGGGCGAGGGTTCGCGGCTCCTCTTTTCCTCAGCCTTCCCCTGACTCTTTGTTACGTGGTAGGGGCCATCAATGCGGTTAACATGGCGGACGGGCTTGACGGCCTTGCCGGCGGGATGGTGGTTCTCTCCTTGCTGGGGTTTGCCCTGCTGGCGAACAGAACGGAGCAAACCGAGATTCAAACCATTATCTTCCTTTTGGCCGGAGTGGGTGTAGGATTCCTAATTTATAATTTCAACCCTGCTTCAATTTTTATGGGAGATGGGGGGAGTTATTTTCTTGGTTTTGTCCTGGCTTATTTGGCTATCAGTTTTACCGGATTCCAGCATTGGGGGAAATTTATCGGACCGATTCTTATAATCGGGGTCCCGGTTCTGGATACGGCCTTGGCCATTTTTCGGCGGATGGGCCAAGGAGTATCTCCTTTTTTCGGGGACCGAAGTCATTTTTATGATTTATTGATACAGAGGAATCTGACCGTCAGGCAAACCGTCCTGATCGGCTGGGCACTCCAGGCAATAATAGTCGGCTTCGGAGTCTTCATCTATCAATAGCCACAGATGAATAAGGGCTTTAGTTCGAAAATACCGTTCAAGGTTCAATGTTTGGACAAATCCTTTTTCATGCCTCGTAGTGCCACGCCCCCAAAGGCGGGGCATGGCGGTTTAGTTAGTTCTCATCCGGAAATGATCTTTCCGGATGAGAACATACCGTGGTCGATTTGTCTCCATGGCCAGAAACCCTTTGAAAAAGGGGTTTCTGGCCAGAGCTTCGAGTCAGAATCCAGGTGTTTCCATCCGGAAATTTGAA
>JAZDOU010000152.1:0-11824 GCA_043798385.1 Pseudomonadota bacterium | reverse complement strand
GATTCCATGCCGATTCGGGGGAGATTGAAGAAAAAGTTCCCAACGAATCTGGAATTATCTCAGGCCCGGTCTAAGGTGGTGTATCGGTATTTTCTTGAGAAAGGACCTATTTCCGGGGATCGTATGACAACAGCCGGTTTTAGCTATACCCGCCCCAGAGCCAGTAATAAAACTAAAGAAGGCCGACAAAAGAATCGAAGAACGGAGATAATCCTTTTTATAAAGCCAATGGCTGGAAAATAGGAGAAAAGATGTATCAAGGTTATTTTGGGTTAACTGAAAAACCGTTCTCGGAAACCCCCAATACGAAATTTTTTTACCTTTCATCCCAACACCGGGAAGGTCTAGCTCATTTAGAATACAATATCTTAGACGGGAAAGGGTTTACGGTTCTTATCGGGGAAGTCGGTGCCGGAAAGACCACCATTTGCAAGGCCCTCATTGAGAGGCTGGATGCGGAAAAAATCACCGTTGCCCATGTTATTCATACCAATTTGGATTTCCATGATTTTTTAAGGGAAGTGGTTGAGGAGCTGGGTCTTTCTTCGGGAGGGTTACAAAAATGGGACCTGTTGAAACTCTTAAATGGATATCTGATCGAGGCTTTTGGACAGAATCGGAAAGTCGTCCTCATTATCGATGAAGCTCAAAACCTGGAACCCTCGGTCCTGGAAGGGATCCGGATGCTTTCCAATCTGGAAACCGCTCAAGAAAAATTAATCCAGATCGTGTTTGTAGGCCAGCCGGGGCTTATGGAACATATCCAGAGAAAGGATATGCTGCAGTTAAAACAACGAATAGCCGGATGTTTCTTCCTGGGCTCTTTGTCCGAGAAAGAGACTAAAGAATATATCCTTTTCCGGATGGGCGCTGCCGGATCCAAACCTTCCTTACGTTTTACATCAGAGGCCCTGGAGCAGATTTACCGGAAAACCAAGGGCGTTCCGAGGCTAATTAATTTTCTTTGCGACTATACCATCAGGCAGGCCTATGTGGAAGAGGCCTGGACGATTGATCCTTCCTTGGTAGATAAGGCCTATGAGGAGATTAAAGGGACGACTGGCATTGAGGGACAAGAGGAGTTAAAAGAAAACCCAATTGAATCTAAGCTCCAAGGGATCCGAAGCGGACCTGGGGCCGGGAGTTCCACCTCCAAACTATTTCAGGTCTCTGAAGATCAACTCCTGGATGTGGACGTTCAGGGGATGCTCCCTTTAGAAACAGGAGAGGAAGACCATTTCTTTTTTCCTGAAAAAAAATCCAAGCTGAAAAAATTTGCCGTAGTTTTGGGTTTGATGGTGACCCTTGGGGGACTGGGGACAGTGGTCTATTGGGAAAGGAACTTGGATCTAAGGGATCCTAAGACAGCTCTCCCGGCTTATCAGATTAAAATGCCGGTATCAGAATCCGAAAAAGATCAGTCATCG
Source organism: Pseudomonadota bacterium (assembly GCA_043798385.1). Classification (GTDB taxonomy): domain Bacteria; phylum Desulfobacterota; class RBG-13-43-22; order RBG-13-43-22; family RBG-13-43-22; genus RBG-13-43-22. Next base: position 10,397 of record JAZDOU010000152.1, on the reverse strand, counting down.
AATCTGTCTTTGTCTGGAAAGAAATTAAGCCAAGTGAACCGAGAATTAGACGACAAAAAAATTGATCTCAGAGGTGCCAATTGAGTACCACAGAAGAAGCCTTGAAAAAGGCCATGGAACAAAAAGCAGATGAGGTCCGGGTTCGCGGAGATTCTCTCCAACACCTGGTTGAAGAGGCGGTCCGAAATGCCTTGGCGGGGAGTTATAAGGCTCAAGAACAAGAGGCTGCTTCCCGTTCTTCTTCGGGCCCCTCAGAACGCTACCCGGGGAAATTTGTTTCCGTTGAAGAAAGCGGGAAATCACTCCAGTGGTATAACGGTATCAATTCTATTGGGGTCAATATTAAATTAAAAATGGGGGAGACGAACAAAAAGGCCATTCTCTTTACTTCATCAGTGACCGGGGAAGGCACGACAACTGTCTGTTCCAGTGTGGCCCTGGCCTTGGCTAAGATGAGTCCCGGGAATGTATTGCTGATGGATTGTAATGCTAAACATCCCGATATCCATAACATATTTAAAACAGAAGCCAACCCCGGGGTAGCCGATATCCTGTTGGGAAAAATAAATTGGGAAGATGCCGTCAGGAAAAGCAATCGAAAGAATTTTTTTGTTCTTCCTTTCGGCCAATCCAGCCAGGAATCTTTTTCTTTGTTGGTTTCGGGGAGGATGGAGGAGTTATTGAAGAATTTTAAGGCAGCCTTTGACTTTATTTTTTTGGATGTTCCTCCCATTTTAGGGAATCCCGAAGCGGAAACAATTGCCCCCTGGGTGGATGCCTCGGTTTTAATAATCGAGGCCAATGCCACCCGAAGGGAAGTCGTGATCAAAGCGGTGGAACGTATGCTGGGGCAAAAAGATTTTTTAGGCGCCATCTATAATAAGCAGGTATTCATTATTCCACAGTTTCTGTATAAGAGGCTAAAATAAGACCATGGCTAAACTGAAAAAAAGAGGCATTCGGCCTTCGGCATTCGGGATGAAGGTTTCAAGAAATCCGGTAACCTTCCTTGTTTTATGGCTTTTACTGGTGTTTTGTTTTCCCGGCTGCACCAGCCAGATGGTGTCAGGGGAAAGAGATGTTAAGGGGATCGTCAAGGAGGAACCGCAAAAAAAAGCTCCCGGTTCACCCATGCCCCGTAACCTGGAAACCGCCCCGGCACACCGAGAGGATCGAAAAGGGTCCAACGAAAAAGAACGGATTGGTCGGGAATTGGAACAGGCGGTCGTGGAGTTAAGAGAAAATGTGGCCAACCTAAAAAAGAAGTTGGACGAAGAAGTTGCCGAAAATATGGCTTCTTTTAAGAAGGACCCGCCGGAATACAAGATACGATCAGGGGATATTATAGAAATTATCTACCATATGTTATATGAAGAAAATCCCGCTGAATATCTCTTAGAGGTTCAAGATTCTGTAAAAATAGAATTTTTTAATCAGCCGGAATTAAATCGAACCGTTACGGTCCGGTCCGATGGAAAGGTTACGTTACCCATAGTCGGGGATATCCCGGCTTCGGGTTTGAGTACCAGCCAACTTGAGCAGGAAGTGATTCAGGGCTATAAAAAATATCTAATAAATCCCATTGTTACTATCACTCTGGAGCGGTTTAATGTCAAAATTGATGAACTAAAAAAAGCCATTACCACCGCCCCCCGGGGGCAGAGTAAAATTTCTCCGGTTCGCCCTGATGGCCGTACCTCCTTCCCCTTTATCGGGGATGTTAAAGTAGCTGGTCTGACCGTCGAAGAGCTTCGAAAGGTTATCAATGAAAAATATCGCCAGTTTGTACGAAATTTAGAAATAACCGTGGTCATAGAGCGGGTGGTGAATCCTACCATCTTCGTTATGGGTGAGGTAAACGGACCAGGGGATTTGGTCATTACCGGTCCGTTGTATCTCTCTCAAGTAGTCAGCCGGGCAAAAGGCTTAACGCCCACGGCCGATGGAAAAAATGTCATGGTCATCAGGCGTTTTGGGGTCAGTAAACCGGTTGTTTTTAAAGCCGACCTGGATGCCGTCTTAACAAAGGGTGATATTAGTAAGGATGTTTTGTTGACCGAGGATGATACGGTTTATGTGCCCCGAAGCTCCAGAAGCCGGTTTTTTATTGTCGGGGAGGTTAATAGTTCCGGGGTGTACCCTATCTTTCCTGAAGAGCCTTTGACTTTGGCACAATCGATTTCCATGGCCAACGGGTTCAGGTCGACGGCTGCTTTGAGCAGTGTCATGGTTTTACGAAGGGTTGAAGGTCAACCTCCTCAGGCTTTTCAGGTGGATTTTAATAAAGTCTTGAATGGGGATATGACCCAGGACATCCTTATTCAAAAAAACGATGTCGTTTTCGTACCGAAAACCTTTATTACCAAGGTGGATGAGTTTATTGAACAATGGTTTAGTCGGGGAATCTACTCCCTATTCCCAGCAGGCTCAAGTCTGGATTTTATTATTGACCTGGATACGGTAAGAAATCTTAATAAACGAACCTATAATTATTAAAAAGGAGAATCCGGCATTGGCCAAGAGCGAATCCAAAAGTGTGTCCTTTAGAGATTTTTTGCGAATTCCTTTCGCTCGCAAAAAAATTATCTTTTTTGTATTTTTTGGGGTGGTCCTTTTATCTTTGCTGGTCAGTCTGATTACTCCACCTACCTATCAAGCCGAAACAAAAATACTTGCCAAGGAACGAAAAACCGAATCTCCTTTGCAACCGAAATATTTTTACGATTACCGGACAGAACGGGTGGCCTTTCTCCAGTCCCAAATGGAAATTTTACAAAGTGATGAAGTGACCAGCCGGGTCCTTCAGAAACTGTCTAAATCCAATCGGCCAGTAACCACTAAAATGATAAAAGACTTTCAAACCCAAATTAAAGTGATATCGCCCAAGGGGTATGATATTACCAGTTCGGATGTTTTGTTAATTCAGTTTTTGGACAATAATCCGGTCAGGGCTGCCGAGGGGGCAAATCTGGCGACCGATGAGTATATCAATTATACCTATGAACTTAGAGGAAAATCAGCTAAACAGACCGGAGATTTTTTGGAAAAACAGGCCCAGCTTCAAATGGAAAAGATGAAACAGGCCGAAGACCAGGTTAAAAATTATGAGGGCAGAGTGGGACCTGAGTTAGCCTTTTTGATTGCTACGGTAAAAAATAAAGGCGCCAATACAGATTTAATAACGTTTAACAACAACTATCTGAATGCCGTCGGATCACTAAAGGAAACCGAATCTTATTTAAGCCAACTTAGAGCTATGGTCCATAAAGGGATCGTACCTCAAAAAATCGTTAGAGAAAATCCAGTCCTGGGATCGGTCCGCGATAATATAATCAAATTAGAAAACCAATTATCCAACCTGCGCTCTCAATTTACTGATAACTATCCAAAAAATATTATGCTTCTGAACGAGATCGCGCGGAACAAACAACTTTTTAATAGGGAGGTTAAGGCCGATCTCGATGGCCGTTCGGTGGATATCATTGCTATAGAGTCACGCGTTAAATCTCTCAAGCAGGTGGTCGATCAATATAGTGCCTTAGCCCAAAAACAGTTGGAATATTCCAGGATTTATAGGAATTATGAAGTGTTCGAAGAGGGGTATCAGGAACTCTTGCGCGATATTCAAAAAGCTCGTTTATCTGAGGCCATGGATAAGTATAAATTAGCCAGTGTTGAGGTCGTTGATAGAGCCAAAGTGCCTAGAGTGCCGATTAAACCAGACATCATCTTTAACACCTTAATAGGCGGATTGATCGGCCTTTTGTTAGGTTTGGGCCTGGCCTTTGTGACAGATGGTTTTGATCATACCTTGAAGTCTGTGGAGGAGGTGGAACGACATCTTGACATTCCAGTGTTAGGATCTCTCCCCCGTTATTAATTCAGGCCAAGGTCTTCTTAACTCTTCCTAAGGAGTGAGCCAAAACGATTTGTGATATAAAATGGGAGACAACATAAATCAAAACCAAGTGGACGGCGAGCTCTTAGGTGTTCATGGACAAACCGAAACAGAAGAAAATCCTTCAAGAAGCCACTCTATTTTCAACCAGCCTGTTTATTTCTAGAATTCTCCTTTCAATACGGGGTATTATAATACCGAAGTTCCTGGGCCCCATTGAATACGGTATTTACAATGGGCTATTAATCATCCCGGATTTTTTAGCCCATTTTCATTTCGGATCATTAAGTGCCTTAAAGCGGGAAATCCCTTTCTGCTATGGTAAGAAGGATTTTTCCCAAGCCCAGAGAATTCGAAATCTGGTTTTTTCCCAATACATGGGAACAATCCTGGTCTCGGTCTTTTTGATTTTTTTTGTTGTTACCTTTCTCTTAAAAGATCGTTATTCGACCCTGTTTATTCATTCCCTCTGGTTGATCTGCCTTTTAATCGTGGTCCAGTCTTTGGTAGATGCCTTTTTGGAAAATTTGCTTAGGACCGATAATCGATTCGATATTTTAAGCAGTTCTGAAATATTTAAATCCTTGGTGGGATTTTCAATAATGCTGGTTTTAATCTGGTTTTGGCATCTTTATGGACTTATTGCTTCCATGATTCTGGCCGCCGCTTTGAAAGGGGCCTATATCTATCACAAAACCAATTATGAATTTGCCTGGGTATGGGACTTTAAAGAACTCAAGCGGTTGCTGGGCATCGGTTTTCCGATCATTTTTGGTGTCATTCTGATTACCTTTTTTACCAGCTTAGACCGAATTATGATTATTAACTTCCTGGATGTCAGGCAATTAGGCTATTATGCCTTGGGCCTTACTTTTTCAAAATTTCTACTTATTATTCAGACCGGTGCCTATGGGGTTCTAGAACCTAAAGTATACCGGTTATATGGGGAAAAGGGGGAGATTGGGGCACTAAAGAAAATCGTCTGGGAGCCCCTTTATGGAATGTCCCTATTCTTTCCCTTGGTTATCGGATTGGCCTATATCGGCGTCCCTTATTTGATCCATTTGTTTCTGCCCAAGTACCTTCCCTCCATGATTTGCACCAAGATTATGATATTAGGATCTTTTTTTTTTATTTATACCGAGGGGGCCTATACCTTTATCGTGGCCATCAATCGCCAAGGACTCATAGTTAAAGTTACAGCCTTAGGGATCTTATTGAACTTAATACTGAATTATTGTTTGATCCGGCAGGGATGGGGTATTGAAGGGGTGGCTTTTGGTACTGTGGGAACCAATATGATTATGGGGGTTATCTATTTAAATTTTACTTTAAACCATTTTATTAAAGGGTGGTGGGAAAGGACAATTATGTTTTGTCAGTTATTCTTCCCCGTTGTATTAGTGGGCGGTTTACTGATCAGTATGGACACCCTTTGGCCGGTTCAAGGCGTATTATCGGCGGAGATTGGGTATATCGCCTTAAAAACGATTTGTTTATTGATTTTCCTGACTCCCTTTTTCTGGAAATTAAAAAAGTCTTTGAAACGACTGGGAGATTTTTTTGAATGAAAACAGATCTTGTGGTTTTACAGGATAAGGGCTAAAAGTGATTAATGGAAATCAAACTTGCCACAGAAATAGGACCCGATTTGATCCCGAAATGGGAGGCCTTTGTCTTAAGCCAAAAAACGGGCAGCTTATTGCAATTGCCTTTATGGAAAGACCTTTTTGATTCGAAAACTCTGGGCTGGTTTTTCTTTTGGGGTCAAGAACAGGGTAAAATTCGGATAACGGCCCTAATTAGAGTGCGGAAGATTTTCGGTTTAGGAGTAGATTGTTTTATTGAACGCGGGCCGGTTTGTGATGATGAAACCCTTTTAATGGAGGGGATTAAGCATCTATTAATTTTATTAAGAAAAGAAAAGGCCATTGGTTTGAGGCTTAATCCCTATTGGGAATTTCCCGTCGGTGAGAGGATTGAATTCGGACTTAAGGAGTTGGGGTTCGAACCTTTCCAGCGGAAAAATGATAGACATTTTGAAACCCTGACCATTGATCTGGGACAGTCGACCGAAGAGATATTTAAACGATTTCGAAAAACAACCCGGTATGAGATTAAAAAAGCCAAGAAATTGGGCTCATCGGTAAAGATTGCTGAGAATGAGGCGGAGTTATGGGATTTTTTCCGGCTTTTCAAAACAATGAGCCAAAAGAAAGAGATAAAGGTCCCAGCTTATTATTATTTTCAAAAGTTGTGGGATTTGGTTTTAAAAAAAAAGTCCCTGGGAATCCTTTTGTTGTCCCATTTTGGGGAACAGCTTATTTCCGGAGTCATTATCCTTAAACATGGGGAAAGGGCCGTTTACTCCTGGGGTACCTCAGTTAACAGTGATCAGGTGAAGATTTCTAAAACCCACCTGGCTATGTGGGAAGGGATCGTCTGGGCTAAGGGAAATGGATGTCGCCTATTTGATATGGGAGGGTATACCGGGTGGCAGGGGAGTTCTTCGGCAACAGAGAATATTGATTTATTTAAAAAAGGTTTTGGAGTGGAGTTCTGCCGACTGGTAAAAATCCATCGCTATATTTTTCAAAAAAACAAAGAAAAATGGTTACGTCCCTTTCTATCATAAGGGATCTGAGCCGTCATGCCACGCTAGTGGCGTGACACCACCATACGGTCGGCTATGCCGACCTAAAAGGAGGCTTCCCTTCGGAAGCCGGGACATGAAAATAGGACCGAGGACCGGTGGACCCCAGATTCTATTTACGTACTAATCAACTACGGTTTAATCGGTGGCGTGTAATTGGGGTTGATCAAATACCCGATGGTAACGATCAAAACAAAGGTGACCCAGAAGACAATCGAAATAATTAACCAGTCCTGAGAGGTGTCGGGTTTATTGTTTGGTTCTTCGGCTTCCATAGTCAGAAATTTATGTTATCTTAAGCTCCCTGTCAAGAAGATCTTCAGGACTGTTTCCGGACCCGGGAAGAATTCTTAGAAATCACTTAAAAATAGCTCCAGGGCCTCCTGATAGGTCAGGGGTTGGTACCCCGTGGCCAGGGTCAGATAGCGGATATCCAGGACTGAATAGGCTGGCCGAGGAGCCGGTCTGTCGAGTTGCCGGTAGGAAATAAGCCGGACCTCCGGATTTAATCCCTTGGCTTTTACTATGGCCTTGCCGAAATCATACCAACTGAGTCCTCCGCCGGTCTGATCGGTTAGATGATAGGTCCCATAGCGGCCTGATCGGATTAGCTGCAAAATACCTCGAGAGAGATTGACACTCCAGGTTGGCGACATAATCTGATCAGAGACTATCGTTAAGGGACCCCCTTGCTCGGCCTTGTTAATGATGGCTTTTACAAAATTCGGACCGTGTTTTCCATATAGGGAACTGGTCCGAATAAGATAGTATCGCTGCAACAGACTCACCACAAAAAAATCCCCGGCCTGTTTGGAAGCTCCATAGACGTTGATAGGATTGGGGATGTCCCAGGGCTGGTAAGGCCGGCGGCTTAAGCCGTCAAAAACATAATCCGAGCTGATCTGACAAAGGATTACCTGAAAGCGTTGACAGGCCAGGGCCAGATAGTGGGGCCCCAGGGCGTTGGCCTGAAAGGCCCTCTCCCAATCATTTTCCGCCTGATCCACCGCTGTGTAGCCGGCACAGTTGATGACTACGTCCGGTTGATACCCCTCAATGACCTTGAAGACCGCCTCTTTCCGGGTAATATCGAGGTCGTCAATAGAAAGGGGGATGACCTCATGCTCCGTCTGGAGAATCGGGACCAGGTCCTTGGAGAGCAAACCGGGATAACCGGTGACCAGGATCCTCATGACTTGCTCCAGAAGCCCTTGCTTTCCTGTTGGAGACGTTCTTTGAGGGGTTTCCACCACCAGGTATTGCCCTGATACCAGGCAATGGTCCGGGAGAGTCCTTCTGAAAAACTCACCGCCGGATGCCAGCCGATCTCTTTTTTGATTTTGTCATTACACAAGGCATAACGTAAATCGTGGCCCGGGCGGTCGGTGACGAACTGGAGGCAGGTCTTTTCTTTATTTAAAGAAGACAAGACCTGGCGGGCCACCTCGATATTCGGCCTTTCGGATTCTCCGCCGATGTTATAGGCTTCTCCGATTTTACCTCTTTGAAGGACCTGATTAATAGCCTGACAGGCATCTTCTACAAAAAGCCAATCGCGAACATTTACCCCCTGACCGTATATCGGGACAGGCTGATCCTCCAGGAGATTGGTGATCATCAAGGGAATAAATTTTTCCGGGAATTGATACGGGCCGTAATTATTCGAAGGACGGACAATGAGGACAGGCAGTCGATAGGTTTCAAAATAGGCTTGTACTAAGAGATCGGCCCCGGCCTTGCTGGCCGAATAGGGGGAATTGGGATGGAAGGGGGTGGTTTCGGTGAAAAATCCTTCCTGCCCAAGGGACCCATAGACTTCATCGGTTGAGATATAGAGGAAACGGAATTCCGGGTTTTCGGCCAGGGTGCCCTGCCAAATCTGTTTAAAGACTTCCAATAAGGTGTGGGTACCCAGGATATTGGTTTGGATGAATTCTCTGGAGCCCAGGATGGACCGATCCACATGGGACTCGGCGGCAAAATGAACCACGGCCTCGATAGGATAGGCCTGGCAGAGTCGGAGGAGTAAGGCTTCATCCAGGATGTCCCCTTCAATAAAGTGATAGCGGGGTTCGGATGAGAGATCCCGGAGATTTTCAAGGTTGGCCGAATAGGTCAGTTTATCCAGATTGATCAATCGATAAGAGGGATGGGTCTTTAAAAAATAACGGATAAAGTTAGACCCGATAAAGCCCAACCCGCCGGTGATTAGTATTGTTTTTTCCATTTAAATTCCCAAATCCCCCATCCGCAATTTAAACTTATTGTCAGACTTCCACAATGGCATTATCCCCGATCATCAACCGCAGGGCCTTGGCCTGATTGTCTCCCTGGACCACTCTGGCTTCACGGCCGATGAGGCTGTCTTCCAGACGGGCAATATTTTCTACCTGACAATGGCTCATCAATACCGAATGCTCGATCGCCGAATGGATCACCCGGCTATAGGGTCCGATAGTGGTGTAAGGACCGATAAAAGAATGAATAATTTCAGCCCCCTCTCCAATCACCACCGGCCCTCGAATGGTACTGCCGATCACTTGGGCCTTTTTCCCCAAACGAACCCGGCCGATAATCTGGCTCTTGGCATCACATTTCCCGCAGAGGTCCCGTTTGACGTAATCATCCAGGACGGTGGTGTTGGCTGCCAGAAAATCATCTTTCTTTCCGGTATCGAGCCACCAGCCCTCCAGGATGTGCCCTTTGACCAGGCCTTTCATCTTCATGAGTTCCTGGATGGCATCCGTGATCTCCAACTCACCCCGGGCCGATGGTTTTATCCGGGCTATCGCTTCATGGATCTTGGGGGAAAAGAAATAGACCCCCACCAAGGCAAGATTGGAAGGAGGATTTTGGGGTTTCTCGATCAAACGGGTGATCCGTCCTTTCCGGTTCAAGACGGCCACCCCAAAGGCCTTGGGATTCTCCACCTCTTTTAAAAACAAAAAGGCGTCAAGCTTCTCTGTTAAAAATTGTTCTTGATAGTCCTTGATCCCTTCGGCCAGAAGATTGTCACCCAGATACATTACAAATGGAGAAGCGCCTAAAAAGGGCTGAGCGGTCTTAACGGCATGGGCCAGGCCCAGGGGTTGATCCTGGAGAATATAGTGAATCCGTAATCCCCAGCGGTCCCCGTTTTTTAAGAACCGCCTCACCTCGGCCTGGGTCTCCGGTGCTACCACCACCCCCACTTCTTTGATACCGGCCACCATGAGGTGTTGAAAGACATAGCCCAAAATAGGCTCGTTGGCCACCGGGATCAACTGCTTGGCCATAGTATGGGTGATCGGCCGCAGTCGGGTCCCCTTTCCTCCGGATAATACCAAAGCTTTCATAGTGATTTTCCTTCTGTAACTATTTTAAACGGTTATACTGTTAACAGGCCTGAAAGTCAAGCCCCTTGAACAAAACCCTTGCCTCAACTTTTGAAAGTTACTAATTTCTTGTTCAATCTGGAAGTGGGGGCGGATGTGATCCCGGAATAAGAGATAGTCGGGTTGAAAAAAAGATTGACATCGTTTTATTAATCCTTATAATGAAAATGAAAATCATTTTCATTATAAGCCGCCATGCCCCGCCTTTTGGGGCGTGGCACCACCAGACATGAAAATAGAGCCAGGCTAATGGTGAACCTAGGAATCTATTTTCGAACTAAGCCGCCATGCCCCGCCTTTGGGGGCGTGGCACCACCAGACATGAAAATAGAATGGAGCCAACGTTACCTCTTAAACCCTATTTAAGTACTAATCCGTCATGCCACGATATTGTCTTGACACCACCATACGGTCGGCTTTTCCGACCTAAAAGGAGGATTCCCTTCGGAAGCCGTGACATGAAAATAGGACC
>JAZDOU010000421.1:0-6814 GCA_043798385.1 Pseudomonadota bacterium | reverse complement strand
ACGTTACCTCTTAAACCCTATTTACGTACTAATCCGTCATGCCACGCTAGTGGCGTGACACCACCATACGGTCGGTTATGCCGACCTAAAAGGAGGCTTCCCTTCGGAAGCCGGGACATGAAAATAGGACCGAGGACCGGTAGACCCCAGATTCTATTTACGTACTAATTCTGAAGCCGATAGCTTCGATCTAAGTCCTGATGCACCTCTTCATTATCAGGATCGATCGCTTTCAATTCTTCTAAAAAAAACCGGGCCTGCATAAATTGATTCCTCCATAAATAGTCTTTCCCCTCTTTTTCCAAATATACCTTTTTCTGGATTAAGGCCTTGGTCTTTAACCCCTCGATGATCGTTTTAAGCTTCTCTTTTAGTTTTGATTCTATGGAAAAGGATTCTATCTTTTCTTGGGTCCCCTCGAACAACCTATTTAGAGAACTACCCCTACTGGTTTTCGAAGTCTCAATAAAAAGGGAGGCGACCAGTGGATCCTGCAGTGAGATTATTTCAGTGACTTTTACCCTGAACAGCATGTCTACGGACGGGTCCAACAATTTTTGATATAAGGCCTGGGATTCCCAATGCTTGTTCCAACGTTCCATAATACGGGCCTTTTTAATGATTAATACCGGATCCAGAGGATCTTCGATCCTTAGCAACCCGTCAATGGCCTTCACCGCCAGGGCATATTCCTTTTGCTGGACGTAAATCTCAATTAACAGACGGGTAATCTTTTGATTTCTGGGAAACCGTTTTTGCAGATCTTCCAACATTCCTTGCAGTTCATCGGCCTTCTCTTCGGCCTGCATAAAAAGGGAAACGCCGCTGATGGACAGTAGGACGTCATCGTCTTCTCCTTTTTCGATCAGCTCCTGATAAATGGAGGCGGCCTTCTTCCAATCTTTGATATCCCGGTAACAATCCGCCAATTCCAAGAGGCCCCCTTCCTGATTCCGGCTGAATTCCAACAAGGTCTCTTTAATTTTATTGGCTTCTCCGGACCAGCTTTTATCCCGGTCATAAAGCCACCACAGCCAGAAACGGATCCTCACTGAATCAGGGGCTTTCATGATGGCCTGCCACAGCCTCTCTCTGGCCGATTCATATTTTTCCTGACGGATAAAAAGCAAGGCCTGCCCCAGATAAACTTCATCTAAGAGAATCTTCCCTTTTTCTAAATTCTGATAATAGTTTTCGGCCTTCTTCCATTGGCCCATTTGAAGTAATAACCGCCCAATTTTTCTCTGAATCTCAAGGTGATTGGTGTTTTTTGAATGGGCGGCCTCCAGGGCGGTCAGGGCCAAGTCCAATTTATTCTTTCGATTATAGAAATCCGCCCGATCTTGAAAAACCAAGTCTTGTTCCAAGGGAGAGAGTTTTTCCAACTCCTCCCAACCGGCTTCAGCTTCCTCTCTCCGATCCAGGGCAGCCAATAAGCGGGCCCAAGGCCGTTGAACCTTGAAGCTCTTGGGATTGCCCTCGGATAGGGGCTCCAGAATCTTCCGGGCCTGGGACCATCCCCCACCGTCTATCAGGGCCATGGCCTTTTCAATTGAGATCTCCTGGTCACCGGGTTTCAAGGTCAGGGCCCAATCGAGGTAACTGGTCGCCTTCCAAGGTCGTCCCAACAGCCGCCAAACCTCTCCCAGTCTTAACAAGACATTCCCTCGATCTTCCCCTAAGATCAGCACCTTATGAAAGGCCTTTTGTGCCTGGCTATAATCTCCTTGATCTAAGGCGTTATAACCGGCCAAAGTCCAAATTGAGGCTTGATCAGGCCGTAATTGGACCAGGATCTCCAACTGTTGGGCCGCCAGGCTGAATTCTTTCTGGCGGTATAATCCGGTTGCCAACTTTAACCGGACCTCCCAAAGATCGGGCTGTTTTTCCAATAACTTCTGATAAATTTTAAAGGCCTCTGGAAATTGTTGCATCTCAAACAACAGATCGGCCATTTCAACTTGCAGGTTCAGATCATCTCGCTTGGACAAGATGGAACGATAAAGGGGTAAGGCCTTGTCCTTCTGACCGGAAAAGTTATAGGCCCGGGCCAGGTTCAGTTGTGCTGAGAGATTTTCCTGTTCAATGGCCAGAGCCTTTTGAAAAGGAGAAACGGCTTGGCTGAAATTCTTGTTCTGGAGATGCAATTCTCCAATTTTTTCGAAAAGTGGGTATTCATCGGGAAATAATTTTACCAAATGTTCAAATTCCGCCAGGGCCTCTTTGTTCTTTCCGGAAGAAAAATAAGCCTCCGCTATCTCTCGGAGAAGATCACTGTTTTCGGGAGCACTCTTTTTGAGTCTTTCATAAATTTCAAGGGCCTGGGAGTAGCTTCCGCTATTTAATAAGGCCCGGGCCTTTTCTAAAAGGGCACTGCTGTTATCCGGTTTTTTCTTTAAGTAGGTATCCAGATATACCAGAGACTGATCGTAATGTTTTCCGGCTGACAGGACCTGGGCCAACAACAATTGGATATCCGGTTCTGCCGGATCCTGGCGAATAAGGTCTTGAAGATAGGGAAGGGCCTCTTTGTTCCTGTGGGCTGAGACCAGAGACTGGGCCAGCTTTTTTTTCAGACCAAGGTTCTTGGGAAACTGTTTCACCAGGCCTTCCAGGAGAAAAATCGATTCATCCAACCGCCGGGTGGCGCCTAAGACCTCGGCCAGATGCGTCCGGGCTTCCACATTCTGGGGGTCCCGGATATGCACCTGGCGCCATTCAATCAGGGCCTTCTCCCACTCGTTAATCTGATAATAATTGGAGGCCAGGGACAACCGGATCGGCAGGTTATCCGGATCTCTCTGCAAGAGCCATTGATATCGTTCAATAGCCCGGCGATATTCCTTTTTCTGTGTCAGGAGATCGGCCAAATCCTTTTGGATTTTTTGGTTCAAGGGGTGATGTTCGACCACTGTTTCCAACTCGCTTATGGCCTCTGCCCATCGTTCCAGGGTAATCAGGACCTGAACCAGTTCCAGCCGGGCCTCGTCCAGATTCGGTTTCAGGGTCAAGGCTTGGCGGAAATTTTGAATGGCCTCAGAGTACTTTTTCTGGAGAACTCCTTGGCGGGCCTTTTCCCACTGGATCTTCCAGAGAGGAACTGTCAAGGCCCCTTCCCCGGGGACTTGTTTGATCTTGGTTTCAACCCCAGGGACTTCCTTGGGGTTTGTTTTTTTATTTAACGCCCCCGAGACATCCCAGAGGCCCACCGTCAGGGGTAGAACCCAAACAAGCAAAGCCAACGATATTTTTAGAAACCAGGCCATTTTGATCACGGCTCCTTGCGATTCAGCTTATTATAGAGACTGGAGAGACTGATGCCAAGCAGACGGGCGGCTGCTTTTTTATCCCCTTTGGTCATTATCAGGGTTTTCTCCAAAACGGTCTGTTCGATTTCATCTAAGGAAATACCCAGGGGGATCATCAGATGACCCCCGGCAGAATGAGAATGGGTCAGTCGAGGGGGAAGATCGGATAGATCAATGGTCTGGGTCTGACAAAGGGAAACGGCCCTTTCAACGATATTTTCCAGTTCACGCACATTCCCCGGCCAGGGATAATTACTTAAGACTTGATTGACTTCCGGTGAAAAGCCGATAAAATTTTTATTATTCATCTCCGAATACTTATTCAAAAAAAAACCGGCCAGCAAGGGAATATCCTCAAGTCGTTCCCGGAGAGGAGGAATATCAATGGTGATTACATTCAAACGATAATAAAGGTCTTGGCGAAAACGTTTTTCTTTGACTTCCTTTTCCAGATCCCGATTGGTGGCGGCAATAATTCGCACATCCACCTGGACGGTCCGACTACTACCCACCCGTTCAAAACAGCCGTCTTGGAGAACCCGGAGGAGTTTGACCTGCATCCCCAAGCTCATCTCCCCGATTTCATCCAGGAAGAGGGTCCCCCCGTTGGCCATTTCAAAACGGCCCATTCTCTGCTGATGGGCACCGGTAAAAGCCCCCTTCTCATGACCGAACAATTCGGACTCAAGAAGAGTCTCGGTCAAGGCGCCGCAGTTAATTTTCACTAACGAGCTTTCTCCACGGGGGCTGGCGAAATGAATCGCTTCGGCAATAATTTCTTTGCCGGTCCCGCTCTCACCGGACAAGAGCACCGTACTTCGGGTAGGGGCCACCTTGGAAACCAGATCCATGATCTGGACAAAGGCCGGGCTTGTCCCAATGATTTTTGAAAATGAGGCTTTTTCTCTTAAGGCTTGACGGAGGCGTCTGTTTTCGGTGAGGAGGGTTTGGGCCTCCAAGGCCTTGGCAATGGCTTTTTTTATCTCCCCCAAACGAAAAGGCTTGGTGATAAAATCATAAATGCCCCCTTTTATAGCACTCACCGCCACTTCCACCGTAGCCTGAGCGGAAATCATCAGAGCGATCACTTCCGGACGCAGGGCCTTCAGGGTTTGAAAAAATTCCAATCCGTTCATTCCCGGCATCATTAAATCGACCACAGCCAAATCCACTTCCTGACTGCGTATTTTTTCCAGGGCCTCTTTTCCGGAATGGGCCTCAACCACCAGATGCCCTTCTTTACTCAAGGCGGCAGCTAAAGACTGGCAGGTATTAAGGTCATCGTCAACGATCAATATCTGAGCCATAGATTATATCATTCTTGGAGACATTGGAAAAGAACAGATAAATCGCGCCCCTTCTCCGGGTCTTCCGTCTTCCTGCAGATCCCCCCCATGGGCCAGGGCAATGGATTGAGATATATGCAGTCCCAGGCCGGAATGGGTCCCGGTTAAATCACCCTTTTCCGGCTGAGAGGTAAACTTTCTAAAAAGGTTGCTCTTTTGTTCCGGAGGGATTCCTGGACCGTTATCGCTTACCTCCATCGTAATCCGGCTGTTTTCACCTTCCCCCTGGAGCCCGGTCTTTATTCTGACCCACCCCCCCTCGGGGGTCCAATGGATGGCATTAATCAACAGATTATAAATCAATCGTTCCAAATAAAATTCATCGGACTGCAAGGCCGGCAGACCCTGGCCAAGGTCCTCTAACAGTCGGATTCTCTTGCGATCGGCCATCACCTGGCATTGGGAACGGACATAAGCCACCGAAGCATTCAGATCCACTGATTCTATTTTAAGATTAAAAGGCCCCTTCTCAATCTTGGAAATAGTCAAGACATTGTATAGATGCCCTAATAATTCTTCAATACTTTCTCCCATTCCGGAAAGTCGTTGTTTGACCTCATCAGAGAGATTCTCTTCCAACAAGGTTTCGATCATCAAACTGACTCCGGCAATAGGGGCCTTAATATCATGGACCATCATGGAAAGAAAATCCACATTGGCCAATATTTTTTCTTTTTCTTCCTGCAAGACTCGATCCCGCTCCTTCAAAGATTGGGCCATTTGATTAAATGATCGAGCCAGAACCCCCAGTTCATCTTTGCTGATTTCCGGGATGGTTTCCATAAGATCCCCGGAGGTGACCTTTTCTGTTCCCACCGAAAGAAGGGCGATTTGTCGTCTCATCTTGTGGGTTAACACAATCATCAAAAGGATGCCGAGTAAAGCCCCTCCCCCTCCTACACCCAAGATACTTCGGCGCAAGGAACTTACGGTTTGATTGAGTTCCGCCCGTGAAAGACCAATGACCAAAAATCCAAGGATGTTTCCTTCCCGGTCTCTCACCGGCATTGATTTCATGGTATACGCTTTTTCTTCTACCAAGACCGGAAGAGGTTGTTCCAATAAGGCCTTGATATCTTGAAGCACCTCATCGGAAAATTCCAACTCATCTCCCTGGGCCTCTTTTTTTGTGAAGGTACTGGCAATAACCCTTCCTTCTTTGACAATGGCCATAAAGGAATCGTTATCTTGGGCCAAATCTTCCAAAAAACTATTATCAATCAAGACACCGGCATAGACCTGACCGGTCAACTTTTCCTCATTATAAATCGGGGCACTGCCACTGATAGAAATGCCGTGTTCCCATTTGTTTAATCGCACCCGGTAATTGCCGACAATCGCTTTTTTTATGAGAGTACTTCCGCCTGCGCCTAATTCACGAAACCGGTCCGATTGCAGTCGGACCAGTTCCTTACGCTTTTGTCCCAGCACAAACAAAACATCCAAGTCCGATTCCTTAAAAATCCCTCGGATCAAAGGGCGGATATTCCGCTGATCCTCTGTGGCTACCAGGGTTCCCATCCGGCCGAAATTGGCGATGGTCAGGGCCAATAATCGAATCTGGTCTTTCTGTTTTTCCAGACCGAAGAAGACCTTCTGAGAAAGGGTATCTAACTTTTTTTGATGCCGTTTATGCACTTGTTGAGTAATAATAGCTTCTGCCACTACTAAAACAGACGCCAGGGCCAGGCCCATAGAAAACAAATAAATTAGGATCAGCTTAAAACCGACTTTATTTTGGAAGGCCATAGAATCCTACACCGGTGCAATAGATAAAACGTTCTTTACAATTTAATCGAACACTATGAGAGAGTTAAAAATCGTCCATAAGATCCGAAGAGGCACCGGCCCCTCCAGGACCCTGGCCTCTTTCTGCTTCGACCATGGCCTCATCCACCATCTGATCAAAATCTTCGCCACCCATCTCTTCGCCCATCTCCCGACCCATCTTTTTCATCCAGCGGGCCACGCTCTTGGGGTCGTTCTCATCCAACCCCCCAAGCTTGGATGGATCGGCCAGACTCTCCAGCCGGGCTTCTTCAGATTTAACCACATTCACTCGGGAAACGATCCGGGCCAACCGCGGGCTGCCGCACTTTTTACAGCCTAATTCCGGAAGCTCTCTTTCCAGATTCATGATTAGGAATGTGGATTTTTTAA
>JAZDOU010000127.1:0-9741 GCA_043798385.1 Pseudomonadota bacterium | reverse complement strand
CGAGGAAGATTCCTTCTTTTGTTCCTGCAGGACACTTCCGCAACCCATAAGGAACCCCAACAAACCCAACCCTGCGATCATCAATCCCAACACTTTAAAACTTTTACTAAAATTCATTGCCCTGCTCCTTTCGTTCGGTTTTAATAATTAGTTCTCATCCGGAAATGATCTTTCCGGATGAGAACATACCCTGGTCGATTTGTCTCCATGGCCAGAAACCCTTTGAAAAAGGGGTTTCTGGCCAGAGCTTCGAGTCAGAATCCAGGTGTTTCCATCCGGAAATTTGAATTTCCGGCTGGAAACTAAATATTTACGAGTTAGAAGGGATACTCTCTGACCCGGAAGGATTTTTTCAAAAAGATTTCTTGGCCCATTGGCGGGAAGGAGAAAGTTCTTTTTTGTTTTTTTCCTCTCCTCATGAAGATGTCCTGAAGATATTTCTAAAAAACTATCCTCATCTCAACTGGGTTCGAACCCATACCATGGCGTATAAGGATTGGCAAGGAAAAGAGTTTTTGGATTCCCTCTCAATCGGGAAATTTATTTTTGTTCCACCCTGGAACTCTTCGCCTAATGACACGGAGAGTGTTTATATTCGTTTGGATCCGGGAGTGGTCTTCGGATCCGGCCATCATCCAACAACCCGTGATTCTCTCCAGGCCCTTTTATGGGTATATAACCAGGAAAAACCGGAAAAAGTGTTGGATTTGGGGACCGGTACGGGTATTTTATCGTTAGCTGCGGTTTCTTTAGGGGCCAAAGAGGTTCTGGCAATTGACTGGAATCCGGCTTGCGTTCAGACAACAAAACATAATGTAGTCATCAATGATCTGCAACCCATGATTGCAGTTAGAGAAGGTCGGGCCGAAGAGTTTATCCGCTATCCGGCCGATCTTCTGTTAGCCAATCTCCACTTTTCAGTGATCCAGGAATTGATTGAGAGCCGGGCTTTTTTTGAGAAAAGATGGGTGATCCTTTCAGGCCTTTTGCGGAGTGAATTTCTGGAAGTCAAACACCGCTTGCAGGTTCCTGACTTTGAAATTCTCAAGGAATGGGATTCGGAATTCACCTGGTTTACCTTAATGGGAAGGAATAAAAAGAGATTATGAGGATAGACCCCACCCCCGAACGTTTTGCCTTTTTATCCCGGGATTATTCACAAGGGTTTATCGCCGATTTGGGGTTAAAGGCCACTCATTACGAAAGAGGCTATCTCGAGGCACGATTGATCATCTCCCCCCGCCACCGGCAGCAAGATCAGTATATCCATGCCGGCGTTCTGGCTGCCATGGCCGACCATACAGCCGGTTATGCAGCCTTCAGTCTGGTGGCCGAAGATTTTCGGATTTTAACCATAGAATTTAAAATTAATTTTTTCAGGCCCGCCTATGGGCAAAGCTTGATCTGCAAATCCCGCATCCTGCGGGAGGGTGGGCAGGTCCTGGTAGGGGAATCGGAGGTCTATGATCAGCACCCGCAGGCGGAGATGCTGGCGGCCAAGGCCCTGGTTACGTTGATGGCGGTGCATCAGGATAGGATAAAAACAGTGACGGGTGACGTGGTTTTGATGCTGGATGCTGGATGCTGGATGCTGGATTTAATAAAGTATTAGGTAAGAATTAGAAAAAGCAAGGATTTTATGCAAAACATTGATTACTTAAACACTGAGAGCCGAAGGTTGAACCCCGAACGCTCTACCCCCGACTCGTCACCCGTCACCCGTCACCCGTCACTTCCTTACACCCCGGCCGAATTAATGGTCTCTGTAGCGGCTCGTGAAATCCAGGATGGAGATGTGGTTTTTGTCGGTATGCGGCTACCCTTGCTGGCCTTTATCCTAGCCAAAAAGACCCATGCCCCCGGGGCTATCGGATTGTTTGAAAACGGGGTCCTGCGAGAAGTTCCGGCTACCGGTCCTATTGTGACCATGGGCGATCCTCCCAATATTCATCGGTCTACCATGTCTGGCGATATGTTGACTGTAATGGGATTTCTCCAGCAAGGTCGGGTTGATGTCGGGTTTATAGGCGGGGCGGAAGTGGATCGGTTTGGAAATCTAAATACGACCCGGATTTCCCTGCCCCGGGGCATGGTTCGTCTTCCCGGGAGCGGCGGCGGCGGGGATATTGCTTCCCTATCCCAAAAACTGCTGATCATTATGCCTCACGAGAAAAGAAGGTTTGTAAAAAAAGTGGGTTATATCACTTCCCCCGGGTACGGCCGGGGCGGTTCGTGGAGGAAAGATCAGGGTCTGGTGCGAGGCGGACCTTCGGCCCTCATTACCACTCTGGGGGTATTTCGGTTCCACCCTGAAACCAAAGAAGCCGTTCTGTCCCAAATTCATCCGGGTGTATTGGTAAAACAAGTTGAGGAAGAAACCGGATGGGTTCTTGCAAAGGCCCCTGTGTTAAGCATTACTTCACCTCCCTCTGATCAGGATCTTACTATTATCCGTCAATACGACCCCAAAGGGTTCTGGACGGGTTTTAAGAGACCGCCCCAATAACCTGGCTTAGAATCGGAACCCAGGGGATTTATTAAAACCCATTTGGATTTATGGTATTCCCTCTCCACCTTTCCATTCCCATTTTAACTAATTGATTTTATGGTAAATTAAAAAAGTATTTTTTTCTTGACAAAAAACTTTTTCAAAATATAATCATTTTATAGTTAAATTGTGATTAATTTATAGCCGTAGAGTTCCCAACCACTTAATCTTTGGAAACCACATGGCAGCCCTAAAAAAAGAAAAAAGTCTTTTAGAAAACGTGCCTGAGATGGATGAAAAAAACAAGCTTCCCAAAGCTAAGTTCGAGGTTTTTGGGGAGGAGATGATTGAGAAAGAAGTCAAGCAGAGCGGGAATAGCGGACGAGTGTACCTTCCTCCTGAATGGGTAGGTAAACATGTCAAAATTATCCGGATCGACTGATGGTAAAAAATAAGATTTTGAAACCAATTAAAATTAGGAAGATGTTGGTAAAAGACCTGCCTCAGGTCGTCAGGATCCAGGAAGCGATCACCAAGGCCAAGAAAACCCCTGAAAAAATAGCTATCTTGAGGGAACATATTCAGAAAGAGGGGACCATTAGTTTGGTGGCGATTGTCGAAAGGCAAGTGTTAGGGTATGTAATTAGTGAGATCATGACCAATAGCTTCGGTCTGGATCAGGGCGGATGGATTGAAGATTTAGGGGTCCATCCAAAGCATATGGGAGAGGGTCTTGGCCAAACCTTGGCCGCCACCCTTTTTGACGTCTTCAGAGAGAGGAAAATATTTGAAATTTACACGGCAGCCCTCTGGGATTCGGTAGACCTGCTGTCTTTTTTTAAATCCGTCGGTTTTGATCGCAGCAACTTTATTAATTTGTATAAGAAATTGGAACAGAAAGAGTAGATTTAGATTCTTCTCCGGATTAGTTGATAGGAATAGGGTTAAATTGATGATAACAAACCCCCCATTTTTTTCTTGACATGGCATTATGCTATAGCTATTATATAGATACAAAATAGATACATTGTAGTTATTAAAACGCATTAAAGGGTGAGACCTTGCAGCGGGAAGGGTGTTGCGGGCCGACCGAAAACCTGAACCAAAAACAACTTTTATAGAGAGAGTTGCTATATTCTGGCAAAAAAGGCAGGTATTTTTTGATTCAGTATTAAACCGTCATGCCCCGTTAGGGGCGTGACACCACCGAATCATGAAAATAGGACCGAGGACCGGTGGACCCCAGATTCTATTTACGTACTAAGGCTTACTAGCCCCTGAACTCATGGCATAGTTTTTGATGGAAAAATTATTTCAGCAACCAGGGATTAATTAAAAAGGATGTCACGGATTGAAGCTCCCCGCACCAAATGCGCGGGATTGCTCCCGCGCCGTGGTGCGGGGAATCTTCCATGCAAGGAAAACGTCTATTATTGTAGTTCGCTCGCTAACCCCGCAGCAAGCTACGGGGAATGCGTTCGCTATCCATGTTCAGGTAATCTAGAAGGGGAAAAAAATGAGGTACGCAGAGACAGGGTATAATTTAGAAATTGATCTATCCCGAGGAAACATTGAGAGGATAGAAACCGACCCAAGAGACACCGAACTCTATCTGGGGGGCCTGGGTACGAACGCCAAGATATTATGGGATCGGGTTCCACCTGAAGTTGAACCCTTTTCTCCTGATAATCTTTTAATTTTCAGCGCCGGGCTTTTATGTGGGACACCGGCAACCGGTTGTAATCGTACCATTGTTTCTACCATTTCGCCTCAGACTGAGTTAATGGCCTATTCCATGATGGGGGGATTTTTTGCGCCGGAATTGAAGTATGCCGGTTATGACAAGGTGATCCTTCGGGGCAAGTCACCCAATCTGGTGTATATATGGATATATAATGACAAAGTAGAAATACGTGATGCCTCTCATTTGAAGGGTAAAGGCGCCGTTGAAACGGCAGAACTTATTCGGCAGGAGTTGAAGGAACCCAAAGCCCAGGTGGCGGCTATTGGCCTGGCCGGTGAAAACAGGGTTTATTTTGCCTCCATCGAGCAGGGCCGCTCCAGTGCCAGTCGGGGCGGAATAGGCGCCGTGATGGGGGATAAAGGGGTAAAGGCCATCGTTGTTCGTGGAACCAAGGATATTAATGTCGCTCGGCCGGCTGAATACATGGAGCTGTGTAACGAAGTTCTGAAATATATACAGTGGCGGAATCAAAATCCGGTTCCGGGGGTCATGCCTATTTTAGCCGGCCTGGGCTCACCGCAAGAGATGAAAGTCCATGATGAAAAGTGGCATACCGAAAATTTTATGTGGGGAAATTCGCGGGTCCGCAGAAAGGATTTTTGGAACGAGGAAATCGCCCAGCAGTGGATGGAGACCTTGGATAGTATGCGGAGACGGTTGATCAGTTGCTATAACTGTCCGATGACCTGCGGAGCGACCATTTCTCCCCCGGGACTTCCAACCTATATGATGAAATGTTTCTCAAAATTGACCTATACCATGGCGGCTTTTTCAGATTTGGAGTTCGGTCTGGGTATCGCGCAAAGTGCCACGGAATATGGGGTAGACGGGTTCTCCGCCCCCCAGGTGATGGCTTTCGCCCTGGAGCTTTACGAAAACGGTATTTTAACGGACGACGATTTTTCTGGAATGCCGTCTGATAACAACGGGAGATTTTATTGGTTGTTGGACCGGATTGTCCGGCGGGAAGGGATAGGCGATGTATTGGCCAATGGCACCTATTGGGCGGCCAAGCAGATCGGCAAGGGCGCAGAAGCCTACGCCCATAATACTATTAAAAAAATTGAGCAACTGCCTCTCAAGCTATCCATGCTGAATCCCATTTATTTCCTGATGTATGCCACCGGTGAGAAGATCAACATTACCCAAATTGAAGGGCAGTTTCCCCAGGGGCCTTTTGTGACGATGGAGGAGAGAGAAGCCTTTGTCAAGGATTGGTTCCAAGTTCCGGATGAAAAGTTTAAACAAATTTTTCTGGACTGGGAACCACGGGGCGAAAAATCCATGCCCTTTTATCCCACGGTTCAAATGTGTTGCGATATTGTCGACTGGCAGGAGAAAATGCATTATATTGATGACGCCCTCGGGATGTGCGCCGGTCTGTCCTCATTTCCTCTGAAACCTCCCTATCATATACACAACTATCCGAAGTTTATCTCGGCCGGGGCCGGGATCGATATGGATGAGGAAAAACTGACCCAAGCCGTTAAGAGATACCGGACTTTGGTTAGAGCCAATAATATTAGAAGAGGCATGAGGAGGAAAGACGAGAAACCTCCTGAGAATCATTGGAAGAAACGATTTCCCGAGCTGGAAAAGGAGCTCCTGGATACGTATTACCGATTCAAGGGGTGGAATAACGAGGGTATTCCTACGAAAGAGTCTTTACAGGAATTGGGACTGGATTACGTATTCGAAGAATTTGAAAAAAGGGGAATCTATTCAGATATGGGAGAACCACCCTCCACTGAGACCTCGGCGGAAAAAGAGAAGGGGGTGTAGCCGTCATGGGTGAGAATACAAAGAAAAAAATTAAAACCATAAAAGTGGATGTGGATAAATGCAATGGTTGCCGGGCATGTGAAGTGATCTGCTCAGCCTTTCATGCTGCCCCGAAATACAGCAGCAATAATCCGGCCAGGTCTCGTATCCGGGTGATTCGTGAACCGATAAAAGATATCTATGTCCCGGTATACGCCGGTGAATATGCTAAAGCCGAGTGTCTGGGCCGGGATAAATATGTGATTGATGGCAAGGAATACGAAGAGTGCGCCTTTTGCCGGGCCGCCTGCCCTTCAAGGGATCTTTTCAAAGAACCTGATTCCGGTCTCCCGCTGAAATGCGATATGTGTGAAGGCGAAGAAGAACCCCTTTGTGTTAAATGGTGTCAGGTTGATGCCTTGACATACGAAGAGAGGGAAGAGGAAGGCGAAGAAGAGACCAAGCCGGAAGACGTGGAGATGGGATTGGGATCATTGGTCGACAAATACGGCTTAGAGAAGGTTCTAGATACCGTTACCCGATTGTCCCTGTCTAAAAAGGGCTAACCCATTACGGCAAAGAAAAGGATTACGAAAAATCGTGGAAACTGTAGCCCCCTACAAAGAAATCATTGAAGTCATCAAAGCGAATGGTGGAGAGGCCTTCAAAAAATGTTTTCAATGCGGATTGTGTGATACGGTTTGTCCTTGGAATAGGGTTAGAACCTTCAGCATGCGCAAGATCGTCCGTGAGGCCACCTTCGGCTTAACGGAGATAGAAAGTGAAGACATCTGGCTTTGTACGACCTGCGGCCGGTGCCCCCAGCAATGCCCCCGGGATGTCCAACAGATAAAATCCGGAGTAGCCTTACGCCGGATTGCTACGGAATATGGGGTCTTTCCGACTTCAGTCAAGCCTGTCCGCACGGCCAATGCCAGCCTCATTGGTGAAGGCAACCCTTTGGGGGAAGAACGAAAAAAGAGGGCCGATTGGGCGGAAGGATTGTCTGTAAAAACCTTTACCGAGGGGATGGAACTTTTATATTTCCCCGGCTGTTACCTCAGCTATGACCCAAGATTAAAAAAGGTGGCCAGAGCCACTGCCGGCATCCTCAATAAGGCCGGTGTGGATTTCGGAATACTGGGCACTGAAGAAAATTGCTGCGGAGAAAGCATTCGCAAGACAGGGGATGAAGAATTATTTAAACGCCTGGCCCGTGAAAACATCAAAACGTTCATTGATCATGGGGTCCAGAAAATCCTGGTTTCCTCTCCCCATTGCTACCATACCTTCAAGAATGAGTATCCGGAATTCAGAGTCAATTTCGAGGTGGTTCATATTTCCCAATATCTGTTCGAGCTGATGCAGGCAGGAAGGCTTTCCCCTGTCCGGGAGTATGGGAAAAAAGTGGTCTATCATGATCCCTGTTACCTGGGACGCCATAACGGGATATTTGATGAGCCCCGGGATGCTTTAAAGAAGATCCCTGGATTAGAATTAAATGAACTGCCGGAATCGCGGGTAGACAGCCTCTGTTGCGGGGGGGGCGGCGGACGAATCTGGATGGAGACTCAAAAGGGTGAACGATTTTCCGAACTCAGATTGAAGCAGGCTATGGAATTAGGGGCTGAGGTTTTGGTCACGGCCTGTCCCTATTGCATTACCATGTTCGAGGACAGCCGGTTAACCCTGGATGCTACCGAATGCCTCGAGATAAAAGACATAACGGAAATTATCCAGGAAGTGATTTAACAGGTTGCTGAAAAAGGCCCGTCTACGGCGTTGCCCTCATCCCTCGTCATTGCGACGTACTTCAATGTACGTCTCATTCCTCGGGATTTCAGGCGCCTTGTACCCAGACCTTTTTGAGCAACCTGTTAGGGATTCTTAAGAAACCTGATGAGGGACTAAGGAAGTGGAAAAAGAACAGATGGAACAGCTTTGTAACAGTCTGGCGGATGGCAATATCGGGGACGTCCTGATCGTCGGGGGAGGAATCAGCGGTATTCAAGCCTCTCTGGATCTGGCTACGGCCGGTTTTAAGGTTTACCTGGTGGAGAAAGCGCCCAGCATCGGGGGCCATATGGCCCAATTGGACAAGACCTTTCCGACCAATGACTGCTCGATGTGAATTTTGGCCCCAAAACTGGTCGAGGTCGGCCGGCATCCCAACATAGAGGTCCTCACCTATACTGAAGTTGAACGTATCGAAGGGGAAGCAGGAAATTTTAAGGTAATCCTGGTTAAGAAACCCAGGTATATCATCGAGAGCAAATGTACGGGTTGTACGACCTGCCTAGAATATTGCCCGGTCAAATACCCCGATCCATTTAATCAGGACATATCGGAGAATAAGGCCGTTCATATCTATTTCTCTCAGGCCATTCCACTGATCTCCTATATTGATGAAAGCTGTCTTTACCTTAAAGAGAAGAAGTGTCGGATCTGCGAAGGCGTATGCGAAAATAAGGCTATTGATTTCAGTCAGACGACGGAGAAGAAAGAAATAAGTGTCGGGGCCGTTATTCTGTCTTCCGGCCTGGAACCCTATGATCCTAAGGTGAAGGCTGAATATCGTTACAGAGAATTTCAGAACGTAGTCACCAGTATGGATTATGAGCGGTTGTTATCGTCCACCGGGCCATATCAGGGTGAGATATTGCGGACTTCCGACCAGAAACATCCCCAGAAGGTAGCCTGGATTCAATGCGTCGGTTCCAGACGGGTAACACCCGGCGATAACAGCTACTGCTCGGCCGTTTGCTGCACTTATACCCAGAAACAGGTGATCCTGACCAAAGATCATCACCCAGAGTCAGAGTGTACCATATTTCATAACGATGTTCGCGCTTTCGGGAAGGATTTTGAGCGATATTACCAACGGACAGAGAATCTTCCCGGGGTTCGATTTTTCAGGAGCTACACATCGATAGTAAGAGAGAACCCGGAAACCAAAAATGTAACCATACGGTATTCTACCCCCGACGATGGCGTCAAAGAGGAAGAATTCGATATGGTGGTATTATCCGTTGGATTGAATCCTCCTGCTGGGGTGGAAGATCTGGCCAAGAAATTCGGGATTGAACTTAATCAGCACCATTTCTGCAACCTTAATCCGGTTAATCCCATGACAACCAACAGGCCCGGGATCTTTGTCAGCGGCGGCTTCCAGGGACCGGTTGATATCCCCGAGTCGGTCTTTAGCGCCAGTGGAGCCGGCTCCCAAATCGGTGAATTCCTGGACTACCGGCGAGGGAAGCTGACCAAGGAAAGAATATATCCACCGGAAAAGGATGTCTCTCAAGAGGAGCCGCGGATAGGCGTCTTTGTCTGCCATTGTGGGGCAAATATCTCCGCCGTAGTGAATGTTCCTGAAACCGTTGAGTATTGCAAAACCTTACCCAATGTGGTCTACGCTCAGAATCAGGTATTTTCATGTGCCACGAATTCTGCCAAAGAAATAACAGACGTGACTAAAGAAAAAGGGCTCAATCGCGTGATTGTTGCTGCCTGCAGCCCCAGGACCCTGGAGCCGTTATTCCGGGACACCCTTCGGGAGGCGGGGATCAATCAGTATTACTGCGAAATGGCCAATATCAGGGAACACAACTCCTGGGTCCACTCGAAAGAAAAGGAAGAAGCCACTCAGAAGGCGAAGGACATCATCCGGATGTCGGTAGCCCGGGCTTGCCATTTGGAGCCTTTGCAGGAATTTGATCTACCGGTCAACAAATCGGCCTTAGTGGTG
>JAZDOU010000058.1:0-29026 GCA_043798385.1 Pseudomonadota bacterium | reverse complement strand
GCGATACGACCGTCCGCACCGCGGACAATTCAGGGTGATCTTCCTTCAAGATTTCTGAAGGGTCAGGAGATGATGACAATCAGGGCAATAGATCCGGGACATTTCCTTTACATGGTGGCGTCTAAACGGTCTCTTGTCAATGAAATTTTATTTAAGGGGTCGGGTGTTGACCGCTCGAAGAAATTATACTATGATTCGAAAGGTTAGATCTTGGGAAATTAGTTTTTAAAATTCGGGGCTGAGAAAAAATCATGGAGGATTGGAAATTTAATCCGGCTGATCTCCGGCTGATGGCAAGTCTGGGGATTTCCGAAGACCGGGTGCAGGAACAGATTTCGCTGTTCCTGAGGTCATCCGGATATCTTCGCCTTATCCGACCTTGCACCCTTAATGACGGGATAACCCGGATCCCCGGGACGGAAATAGGGCCCTTGATTCAAAGCCAGGAAGAAGCGGCTCAGGAAGGCCGATTCCTTAAATTCGTTCCCGCCTCGGGAGCGGCTACCCGGATGTTTCAGGCCTTTCTCCCTTTTTATCTCAACCGGGTCTCCGATCACCTTGATAAACCGCCGCCGGATTTGAAGAGGTCCGACCAAAAAACCGCCGAATTGGTGCAGTTTTTAACGGGGATCAACCAATTTGCTTTTTTTGAGGACTTGAAAAGGGCCATGGCCCGAGATGGGTTAGACATCGACACCGTCACCTCTCAAAAACAGTGGCTAAAAATTTTAGACTATCTGCTTACCGAGCAGGGCTTGAACTACCTGACCCTGCCCAAAGGGTTGCATAAATTTCATGTCTATCCGACTCATAACCGCACCGCCTTTGAAGAACATCTCCTCGAGGCCGTTCATACCCTCTGCGATCGAACCCGGCAGTGTCGTCTTCATGTGACGGTTGCACCGGAACATGAAAGCGCGGTCAGGTCTTTTTTTGACTTCATATTACCAGGGTATGAAAATCAGTATCATTGCCGCCTAAACCTCACCTTCTCTTGTCAAAGGCCTTCCACCAATACCCTGGCCGTTGACCTGGAAAACAGACCTTTTCGAGACGCCTCCGGGGAGCTTCTCTTTCGACCCGGCGGACACGGGGCCCTTCTGGAAAATCTAAACGATCTCCAGGGTGATCTGATCTATATAAAAAATGTCGATAATGTTTTGCCTGACCGTCTGAAAGAGGAGACGATTATCTGGAAAAAGGTCTTGGGAGGGTATCTGGTCAAAATTCAACAAACGGTCCATAGTCTGATTAAACGAATAAAGACCAACAAGGGTACTCCTGACCTTTTGCCTGAAATTTTGACCTTTTGTCGTGACCGGCTGGGTGTATCTGAACCCCCGGGTTTCCGCAAGCTGTCCCTGAAAGAACAAAAAAGCTTCCTGTTAAACTTGTTGCATCGACCTATCCGGGTTTGCGGCCTGGTCAGGAATGAAGGGCAACCCGGCGGAGGCCCTTTCTGGGTGCAAGGCAACGATGGCGTCGTTTCCCGACAGATTGTCGAAAGCGCTCAGATCGATCTCTCTTCGGCTGAACAAAAAACCATCTGGACCTCTTCCACCCATTTCAATCCTGTGGATCTGGTCTGTGCTGTTCGGGATTATCAAGGAAGGCCTTTTGATCTCAGGCAGTTTGTTGATCCGGAAGCTGTTTTTATTACCAGGAAATCCCAAAACGGGCGGGAGCTTAAGGCCCTGGAACTGCCCGGGCTATGGAACGGCAGTATGGCCCAATGGATCACCCTTTTTGTAGAGGTGCCGAACCAGACTTTCGGTCCGGTTAAAACAATCAACGACTTATTGAAACCGGATCATCAACCTTAACGGAATACAAAAAAAGATTAGCCTAACCCGATTTCTTTGTCCGTCAGGTAACAGGCCGGGTCCGAGGCCCAAAGGTCGCCGAGGGCTGCTTCGGCCCGAACCCGGAAATTTCCACCGCAAATATCCAGCCAGCGGCAGCCGGCACAGCGCCCGGTGACGAATCGTTTTTTATCTTTAAGCTGGGCCATCAGAGGGTGGGACAAATCCTGCCAGATCTCACTGAAAGGTCGCCGGCGCACATTTCCAAAGGAGTAATGACGCCAGAATTGATCGGCATGGACTTCTCCGTCCCAGCTTATGCACCCGATCCCCCGGCCGGAGCTGTTCCCTTCGTTCATCTTCAACAGTTCCAGGACCTCAGGTGCCCGGGGGGAGCCTTCTTTCAGTAGACGCAGGTACAGATAAGGCCCATCGGCATGGTTATCCACGGTCAAGACTTCTTTTTCAAAACCGGCTGCGGCCAATTCTTGAGAACGATCGATAATCAGATCGACCACCTCTCGGGTTTGGAGATGATCCAGATCTTCATTGATCAACTGGGAGCCACGGCCGGAATAGACCAAATGATAAAAACAGACCCTGGGGATGCCTTCGTTTTTCAGAAGCTCAAAGATGGGAGAGACTTGATCCCTGTTTAGTCGGTTGATGGTAAAACGCAATCCAACCTTGATTCCCGCTTCCCGGCAGTTCCGAATGCCGGCCAAGGCCTGGTCAAAGGCCCCGGAAACCCCACGAAAGCGATCATTGACCTCCTCCATCCCATCCAGACTAATGCCCACATAGGACAGGCCGATGGTCTTTAAGGTTTTGGCCAGCTCTGGGGTAATTAATGTCCCATTGGTTGAAATGACCGCCCGCAGGCCTTTGGCTACCGCATATTCCGCCAGTTCCGGTAGGTCGGGACGCATGAGCGGTTCTCCCCCTGAAAAGAGAATCACCGGCGCCCCATAGGCACTTAGATCATCTAACAAAATCTTTCCTTCTTGGGTCGTCAGTTCATCTAATGTTTTCTGGTTTAAGGCCTGGGCATAACAATGTCGACACCTCAGATTACACTGCCGGGTCATGTTCCAGACCACGACGGGTTTCTTATCCAGAGAAAACTGGAGGAGATGGGAGGGTAATTGATCGGAACGTCGGCCATACCGCAGGGCGTCGGAAGGTTCAATGGTTCCCAAATAGAGCTTGGATATGCCGATCATATTTTTCCGTTATGTCCTGGCGGATGCCGATTCCCCGGCTTCGTAATAGGTTCGAATCAGTTCCTGAATATATTGTTCCGGATTGGAAATAGCCTCCGGTGTAATAACAAACCGGGTCATTCCGATTTTTTCCTGGACCAGTTTAAATCCATACTCAAAATCCTTCGATAAGTTTTCACAGATGGACCAGACACTCACTTTGGCATCCAGGGCCTTCTGAAGGACCGCATCGATACCTTCCTCGGTAAACTTCAAACTGATCCCGAAGCGCTCGAAAAAACGGAGTTCGTATTCTTGTACCTGGCGGATCATTTGCCAGACTTCTTCAAAGGCCAGGGAAAGGTCCTGAACTAATTCCAGGGAACGGCCGGCAATCCTCTCGGCCCGAAATTCCGTTAAGCGGCCATCAAACCGGCCGGTAAATTCAGCGGCCCTTTCCTTGAGTTTTTTCTTGAGGACTTGAAGCTCTTTGTCCCAGGCCTCTTGGAAACGGGTTTTGCTAACAGGACTCCCCGGGTCATTTAAGAGGTCTTCCAGTCCTTTTGGGGGATCAAGGACCACCTCCGGAGTGACTAAAAAATGGTCAATCAATAGGGACGGCAATTTCTTTTCAAATTTGATCAGGGCTTTTTCGACCACACTGACCAGCCCCCTAGCCCCGGTCTTTTCTTCATAAGCCTTTTGGGCCAAGAGCCGCAAGGCCTCTTCTTCAAAAAGGATATTGATGCCATAAGACTTGAAATCCCTTTTCTTGCTTCGAATAATCGGATTGTTGGGATTCTTCAAGATCTGGAAGAGATCTTCTTCGGACAGTTCTTCCAAGACCACGGCCACCGGTAATCGTCCCACAAACTCTGACTCAAACCCATAATCAATCAGGTCTTCGGCGCGAACCCGGCTCAACAGTTTTTGGGTCTGTTTTTTTGATTTAAGGGCGGACCTGAATCCCATGCCCTGTTCCTGGACCCTTTTTTGGATAATCTTATCCAGGCCATTGAAGGCCCCACTGACGATAAACAGGATATTGCGGGTATTGACGGTTCTTTTCTCCTTTTTCCCGGTCTTGCGAAAACTTTCTATGGCCTGTAATTGCGAAATCGGGTCATGGGGTACCCGCAGGTCCACTTCGGTCTCCTCCATGGGTTTCAGCAAGGCCCGCTGAACGCCGGTCCGGGAGACGTCCGGCCCGATCAGATGGTTGCTGGAAGCGATTTTGTCGATTTCATCAATATAGATGATCCCGTATTGAGCCAATTCGATATCGTCTTTGGCTTCATACACCAGATCGCGGATCAGATCTTCAACGTCGCCTCCGACATAGCCGGTTTCGCTGAATTTGGTAGCGTCCCCTTTGACAAAAGGAACCCCTAATTTCTTGGCAATCAATTTAATCAGATAGGTCTTCCCGACCCCGGTAGGTCCAAGCATGATGATGTTGTTTTTGATCATCCCCACAGGATCGGACTCGGTGCGTCTCTCCGCTTGCTCCCAGTATTTTATTCGATTGAAGTGGGTGCAAATCTTGGTGGCCAGTACAGCCTTGGCCTCATCTTGTCGGATAACATATTCATCCAGATAAGCTTCCAACTCCTCCGGCTTAAGATTAAAGTCAAACTTTGGGGCAATTCCCTTAGGCTCTTTCGACCGGGGTTGAGTTTCCTCGGTTTCCCCCTTGGGGAAGACAAAGGGGGTGATAATCTTAACTCGATCCCCATATTTCCTGGACAGATAGTCGCTCAGTTCCCTTTCCAGTTCTTTCTGGGTAGGAAGTTTCTGGTTTACTTCCTGGGGGGAATTCTTTTTGCTCTCTGCTGAATCATCCATAATTCCTCTATCTTTAATTCTAGGCGTTTATGTTTTTGGGTTAACTTTTTTTATTAAACCGCCATGCCCCGCCTAATGCGGGCATCGACGAAGCATGAAAATCGGTTCTTCCAAACCTTAAACCTTACACCTTGGACCTTGAACCGTTATTTTCTTTTTAAAATATAACGCATACCCCCGGTCTTTTCAACCACCATCTCACCTGCCCGAGGTTCGTGGTTAAAAAAAGATAACACCTCATGTTTATTAATGTTTCCGCCTGTCCCCCTTACGAAAAGGACAAAAAGGGAGAACCACAGCAAAAAATCCCGGTCAGACGTCTTATGGGTTGGAGGCTTCTTTTATCTTCTCAAAATAAACGGGTAAGCCCCCGAAGGGGAGGTTATCCCCTGTCAGGTTCCTTTACCAAACCAGAGGTGGGCAGTGGAGAGTAACTTGGGGGCCCCTTCCTCCGATCGGATCAGGTTCGGTATCAGCCATTACTTTTCCTTGGCAGGGAGAGGAAAAATTTTAAGCATTCCCAGTGGTAACCCCATTTTTTTGCTTGACAATCGGTGAAATTTCTTTTAGGTTGCATGAAAGTGGGGAATTGTGGGGAATTATGTGGGATAAAGGCGTAACAGGGGGAGGGAAAAGTGTTTCGAGGACGTTCTATCCATTTAATTGACGCCAAGGGCCGGATCAGTATTCCGACTCGATTCCGGGACCTTCTAAAAACCAATGGCGATCCACGTCTCATTGTAACCAATGGGGACCAATGCCTGGCGGCTTATCCTTACAAAGAATGGGAAGAGGTGGAAGCAAAAATGGGTCAGCTCTCCCTGGTTGATAAGGATATTCGTTCTTTTAAACGTTTTTTCTTTTCCGGGGCTTGCGAGTGTAATTTAGACAATCAGGGGCGAATTTTGATCCCGCCGACCCTGCGGGAATATGCCCATTTAGATAAAGAGGTCATCCTGGCCGGCCAGCTAAAATATTTTGAGGTCTGGGACAAGATAAGGTTCGAAGCGGAACTGGCCAAGAGCATAAATAATTTATCCGTCTTAGAAGACAAACTGGCCTCTCTGGGGCTATAGGGAGTTACGGCATCGACTATCCATCAGCCGGTAATGGTTAGTGAAGTGGTTCAATATCTCCGCTGTGTTCAGGGAGGCCTTTTTGTGGATGGGACCCTGGGAACCGGAGGACATACCCTGGCTATCCTGGAACATAGTCCGGCAACAACTCAGGTTATTGGGATAGATCGAGACCCGGAAAGCTTAATACTCGCCCGGGAACGATTAAAACCATATGCAAAGCGACTACGCCTCATTCAGGGGAAATTTGGAGACCTGAGAGAAAACCTTTCCAAACTGGGTATCGAGGCCGTAGACGGCATTATTCTTGATCTGGGTTTTTCTTCCTATCAAATAGAAAGTCAGGGAAGGGGATTCAGCTTCCAACGGGAAGATCCTTTGGATATGAGAATGGATCAGACCCAGGGCATTAGTGCCCTGGACTGGTTGGCTCAGACCAATGAAAAAGAATTGGTTCGGGTTTTAATAGAATATGGGGAAGAAAGATGGGCCAAACGAATTGCCCGAAGAATAATGGCCTTTCAATCCGAAGGGCAACTTCAGACTACTCGGGATCTGGCTGAGATGATAGTCCGGTCCGTTCCCGGGGGAAAGTCACGGGAACGGATCCATCCGGCCACTCGGACGTTTCAAGCCCTGCGGATCCAGATTAATGACGAATTGGCCCAATTGAAGGCTTTTTTAAACGAATTCCTCCAGACCTTGACGAATGGAGGCAGGGTCTGTTTGATCTCCTATCATTCGCTGGAAGATCGACTAATCAAACAGGCCTTTTTAAAATTAGAGCGAGGGGAAGTTGATCCTTTGGGAATGAGGGCGCCTTGTCGGCCCCAAGGCCAGCCGGTATTTGAACGAGTGGTCTCCAAACCGGTCATCCCGTCTCCAGACGAGATCAAGGAGAACCCCCGCTCCCGGGGGGCAAAATTAAGGGTAGGGGAAAGGAGAGGAGAGGTTTCTTGAACGCCGCCATCAAACCCCAGCCCCATACCAGGAAAAAAGGGCCCAAGGAAAAACGTCCCCTTGGACCCATCAACTATTTGATTGTCCTGTTGGCCTTTTTTGTGCCGGGGGTCTTGGTCTATATCTGGCTCCATGTCCAGACCGTCAATTTCAGTTATGATATTGCCAAGGCGCAGAAGCAGAAAAGGGAGCTATCGGAAATGAATAAAAAATTACGTGTCCAATTGGCCAACTTGAAATCTCCGGAGAGGATCGAAGGGATTGCCTTAACTAAATTAGGATTAAGACCTCCAGCAAAAGGACAGATTGAAATTCTCAAATGAAGGAACCGGAATTCAAGTGGATCCATTTTCGTCTGTATTGGGTCTTGGGGCTCTGTGGCCTTCTTTTTGCCGTTATAATCAGCCGGGCCGTCCAGCTCCAGTTATGGCAAGGGCCCAAGCTGGCCAAGATTGCCAAAGGCGAAATAGAAAAACTTGTTCCCCGGTCCCATAAACGAGGGGTCATTTATGATCGAAATCGTTTTGAACTGGCCATGACCATTGAAATGGAATCTGTCTTCGCCCAACCCAAAGAAATAAAAAATATCCAAGAGGTTTCTGGTCACCTGGGCCCTTTGCTTTCCCTCGATCGGAAGCGCCTTTCCTCCTTACTTAATCAGTCAAAACCCTTTGTTTATTTAAAACGCCGGGCCACTCCTGATGAATGCGCGGCCGTAAGGGCCCAAGAAATAGAAGGGGTGGCCTTTACGAAGGAAGGCCAGCGTTTTTATCCTTATATGGATTTGGCCAGTCATGTCCTCGGGTTCGTTGGAACTGACCCAAATGGTTTGGAGGGTCTGGAAAAACAATACAATTCCTATTTAAAAAGTCCTTATCTTTACGAACCCAGTGTACGAGATGCCTTGGGACGGGCCTTGTATTTAAATGATATGGAGTCGATCCAGGAAAATGAAGGCTTAAGCCTGGTCTTGACGATAGATAAAAACATTCAATATTTAGCCGAAAAAGAATTAAAAAAAGGGGTCATTAAAGCCCAGGCCAAAGGGGGGCTGGCCATTGTCCTGAATCCCAAAAACGGGGAGATCCTGGCCTTAGCCAATTACCCGGCCTATAACCTGAATGCCGTCCAGGAGACGCCGACTGCCTTCCGGAGAAACCAGGCCATAACCGACACCTTTGAGCCCGGATCCACGTTCAAGACTTTTTTGCTGGCGGCCGCTCTGGAGGAAAAGAAGTTTTCCATTAATGATATGATTTTTTGTGAGAACGGGTCCTATCGGGTGGGAAACCATCTGATTCATGACGTTCACCGTTATGGATGGCTTTCCTTCCAGGATGTTATCAAGGTTTCCAGTAATATTGGGGCCACTAAAATAGGGAAAAAAGTAGGGGCCAAGACCTTTTATGGCTATATCAACAATTTTGGATTTGGAAAAGAAACCGGTCTGGACCTGCCGGGTGAAGTAGGCGGGGTCGTCTGGCCCTATCATCGCTGGGGAGAAATTGGGACCTCCAATATCTGTTTTGGACAAGGATTGTCCGTTACAGGGATCCAACTGGCTTATGCCCTGGGGGCTATTGCTAATGACGGCCGCCTTATGAAACCCTACCTGGTCCGGCAGATTCTGGATCAGAAAGGGAACCCGGTTAAACAATTTTCTCCTCAAACAGTACGACAAGTCATCTCTCCGGAAACAGCCCGGGTGATGCGAAATCTCCTGGCTCGGGTGACAGAACCCGGGGGAACAGCGACCCAGGCGGCCATAGATGGTCTTACGGTTGGGGGAAAGACGGGTACGGCCCAGAAGGTGGCGCCGGAAACCAGACGGTATTCTCCCGGGAAGTATATTTCAACCTTCATGGGTTTTGTACCGGTAGAATCCCCGGCCCTGGTCATTCTGGTGGTGATCGACGAACCCAGGGGAGTCCATTATGGCGGTGTCGTGGCGGCTCCGATTTTCAAGGGGATCGCTGAACATTCTCTGTCAATCATAGGCATAAGAAGGCCGGCTCCGGTTGTCCCCCAGCAATCTCCCCCGGAAAAACCGGATATGACCCCCTGGGTTATAGCCCAGAAGGCTAAAGAAGCGGAAAATGTCTCCTCGGCCGAACTTCAGGACAAACGAATCATGCCGGATGTCCGGGGACTGAGCATGCGTAAAGTGATAAAATTATTGAAAGGGTATGAAGTGACGGTTGATCTTGTAGGAAGCGGAAAGGCCGTTTCCCAAAACCCTTTGCCCGGCACTGCCCTGAGCCAGAAAACCCGTTGTCAAGTCCAATTCCAACCAATCCTCTGAAGAGTTGACCCAGAGGGGGGAAAGGGTTTTTTTGAGATTAAGTGAGTTATTAAAAAGTTTACCTGAGGCCGAAGTTGAAGGGAATGCCGACCTGGAGGTGTCCCATTTGGCGTATGACTCCAGGAAAGTCAAAGAAAAAGGGTTGTTTGCGGCTATTTTGGGTCATAAGACCGATGGCCATCGTTTTATCGACCAAGCGATAATGAAGGGGGCCCAGGTCGTAGTGATTGAGAAAGAAGGCTACGCTGTTCCCCCCTCGATCACCCGGATTAAAGTCAAAAACAGTCGACAGGCCCTATCCCGATTGTCGGCCTGTTTTTTCGGCTACCCGGCAGAACACCTCCACCTGATCGGTATCACCGGGACCAATGGAAAGACCACGACTTCTTATCTGGTCGAAGCGATATTAAAAACAGCCGGTTTTTCGGTTGGTGTTTTAGGCACGATCTATTACCGCTATGGCTCCAAGGTCCAGGCGGCGCCCGTAACAACCCCTGAATCACTGGACCTTCAGGGCCTTTTGGCCGATATGGTCGAGGAGAAAATTACCCATGTGGTTATGGAGGTCTCCTCTCATGCCTTGGATCAGGGAAGGCTGGGGGATATTTGTTTTGAACAAGCGGTCTTTACCAATTTATCCCAGGATCATCTCGATTACCATCAAGACATGGAAGAGTATTTCCAGGTTAAAACCGGGATGTTTTATCACCACTTGAAGGCCGGCGCAGGGGGAGTGGCCATTATTAATCGAGACGACCCTTATGGTCAGAGGCTCTGGGAGGAATGGAAAGGACCCAAACAGGATTTCGGTCTAGAAAAACGGTGTGCTTATTTTCCTTTGGAGGTTCATTCAGACTTGGAAGGTGTCCGGGGAAAGATACAGACGGTTCAGGGCACCTATGCCATCAAGTCTTCCTTAATAGGGCGATATAATATGTATAATATCTTGGCTGCCTGGGCCGTGGGAGAGGGATTTCTGCTCCCGGGGGAGATTATCCAAAAAGGGATAGAATCTCTGAACCAGGTTCCCGGTCGGATGGAACCGGTTCCGAATAGCCAGGGATTGACAATCCTGGTGGACTATTCCCATACCCCGGAGGCCTTGCGCCTGGCTTTATTGTCCTTGAAAAGAGTCGGCCACGGGAAGATCCTGACCGTATTCGGTTGCGGCGGGGATCGGGACCCTCACAAACGACCTCTAATGGGCCGGGTGGCCGGAGAGTTAAGTCATCTATCCGTGGTCACTTCAGATAATCCAAGATCCGAGGACCCTGATAAGATCATTGAAGAGATTGAACAGGGACTGAAAAAAAATCATCTGCCCTGTTTGGACTGGAAAGAGTTAAAGGAAATTCCAAGTTCTCCCGGATATGTTTTATTGCCCGATCGAAGGAAGGCCATTGCCCTGGCCGTTGGTTTGGCCAAACCCGGAGACCAAGTCTTGATTGCCGGAAAAGGGCATGAAACCTATCAGATTCTCGGTACCAAAATGTTGGATTTTGACGACCGGGAAGAAGCCCGGAAGGCCTTAGAGGCTAATGATGTTCAACACCGATAAATTAGGTTGGGAGGAACTGGTTGCCGGTATTTCGGGCCGGGTGACTCAGGGAGATCTGGGTGTTAAGGCCACCGGGATTTCAACTGACACCAGGACCCTGAAGAATGGAGATTTGTTTGTCGCCCTAAAAGGTCCCAAATTTGACGGCCACCACTATGTCCGCCTGGCCTTTGATAAAGGAGCCAGTGCGGTTTTGGTATCAGACCCCGTGGACCCTGGACGGCAGTGGCCGGGCAAGGTGATTATCCAGGTATTAGATACCCTCACGGCCCTGGGAGACTTATCGTCCCTTTGGCGGAAGAAGTTCCCGGTAACCCTAATCGGGATCTCCGGGAGTAACGGCAAGACGACGACCAAGGAAATGTTGGCCGCCATCCTGGAGCTGGAAGGTCCGACTTTAAAAAACCCAGGCAACCTGAATAACTGGATCGGTTTACCTTTGAGTCTTTTTTCTTTGAACGAGGACC
This sequence comes from Pseudomonadota bacterium, assembly GCA_043798385.1. GTDB lineage: Bacteria > Desulfobacterota > RBG-13-43-22 > RBG-13-43-22 > RBG-13-43-22 > RBG-13-43-22. The sequence continues at coordinate 17,814 of JAZDOU010000058.1, read as the reverse complement.
ATCGATTTGCCGTCATGGAAATGGGCATGAACCATTTAGGGGAGATCTCCCGCTTGTGCCGGATCGCCCGCCCTGAAGTGGGCCTTTTAACCAATATTGGTCCGGCCCATTTGGAGGGTTTGGGTTCTTTGTCGGCTGTGGCTAAAGCCAAAGGGGAACTTTTTGAGGCCCTTGAACCACACCACTGGGCCATGATCAATTATGATGATTTCAGGATTCGAGATCTCTCTCGTTCCTGTCGGGCCCGAAAGATGACCTTTGGTCAGGATCCGGAAGCAACGGTCAGGGCGGATCGGTTGTCCCTGACTCCCCAGGGGATCCGCTTCCGAATTCTTTTTCAAGGGGAGCAGGAAGAACTGTCTCTGCCTATTCAAGGCGAACATAACACCAGTAATGCCCTGGGGGCGGCTGCAACCGCCCTATCCCTGGGCCTTTCCTTACAAAAGGTTCGAGAAGGTTTGAAAGATTTTAAACTCCCCGAACATCGTTTGGAGCTCAAAAAAGGCCTAAAAGGGATCCAGTTGATCGACGATACCTATAATGCCAACCCGGCCTCGCTCAAGGCGGCTTTGTCTGCCTTTGAATCCTTCAGACAAGGGAAGAGGGGGGGGTTGGTCTTGGGAGACATGCTGGAACTTGGTCCTCAGGCCCTGGAGGCCCATCAGGAAATGGGAAAGATGATTGGAGAAATGGGGGTAGACTATCTGCTGACCCTGGGTCCCTTGTCCCGGGAAATGGTCACTGTGGCCCACAAGGGTCTTCGGCCTCCTAAAAAGGCCTTTTGGGCTCAAAGTCATCAAGAAGTAATCGATCAATTGCATCAGATCATCCAGGAGGGGGATATTGTCCTGGTTAAGGGATCCCATGGGATGAACCTGGAGGCTGTTGTCAGGGCCTTGGAGGATCAGGGATAAGTCATGTTCTATCATCTTTTATATGCCTTACATAACCAGATCTCCTATTTCAATGTCTTTCGCTACATTACCCTAAGGACTATTTATTCCACCCTGACGGCCTTGTTGATCACCTTTCTTTTGGGGCCCTATGTGATCCGGCTGCTGACCAAGTATCAAATTGGACAGTATATTCGAGAGGACGGCCCCCGTTCTCATCACAGCAAAGAGGGAACCCCGACGATGGGAGGCGTGCTGATCCTTTTTGCCGTCTTTGCGGCCACCCTTTCCTGGGCCGATCTGACCAATGCCTATGTCTGGCTGGTCCTGTTGGTCAGCCTCTGTTTTGGAGGGATCGGCTTTTTGGATGACTACTTAATGCTTGTCAAAAAGAGGAGTAAAGGTTTGAGTCCCCGGGCCAAATTTATCCTCCAGATCGCCATCGCCCTGATCCCGGCCCTATATCTCTACCTGAATTTTAAATACAATACCCGTTTAAATATCCCCTTTTTTAAGACCATGACCCCGGACCTGTATTGGGGGTATATCCTTTTAACCCTGGTTATCATCGTCGGCACTTCCAATGCCGTCAACCTGACCGATGGCCTGGATGGTCTGGCCATTGGCCCGGCTACGATCGCCTTCGGGACGTATTTGCTGCTCAGCTACCTGAGCGGCAATCTCAAGATTGCCAATTATCTCCAGATCCCCTTCGTCCCGGGCTCAGGCGAACTGGCTGTTTTTTGCGGGGCCATGGTGGGGGCAGGCATGGGTTTCCTGTGGTTTAATGCCTATCCGGCCCAGCTTTTTATGGGAGATGTCGGTTCCCTTTCCTTGGGGGCCGCCTTGGGGACTATGGCGGTAATAACCAAAAATGAAATATTATTGATCATTATCGGAGGGATTTTTTTAGTCGAGGCCTTATCGGTCATTTTTCAGGTGGGTTATTTTAAGATGTCCCGCGGGAAACGAATTTTCCGGATGGCCCCTTTGCACCATCATTTTGAATTGAAGGGCTGGCCGGAACCCAAAATAATCGTCCGTTTTTGGATTATAGCAGTAATCTTAAGCCTGATATCCCTAAGTACTCTGAAGCTCAGATGAGGAAAATTTTTGGATTTTCAAGGTAAAAAAATATTGGTGGTCGGTCTGGGGAAGACCGGGATGACCCTGGTATCCTTTTTATTAAGACAAGGGGCCCAGGTAATGGTCTCCGACTCCCGGGAACTTCCTGAAATCGAAAAAATGGTTTCCCCTTTTAACGGGGTCGGGCTTCCCCTGATTTTGGAGGGGGGAGGTCATCGGGTGCCTTTTTTCTTGACAGCCGACCGGGTCGTAGTCAGTCCCGGGATCCCTCTGGACCTCCCGGCCTTGAAGGCCGTCGAGGAGAAAGGGATTCCGATCCTGGGAGAAATAGAGCTGTTCGCCGACCTCGCCAGGACCCCGGTCGTGGCTGTAACCGGGACCAACGGCAAGACCACGACAACGGCCTTACTGAACGAAATGTTGGTCAACTCCGGGAAGAAGACCTTCCTGGGTGGAAACATCGGCCGGCCCTTGATGGACTATGTCCTTAATGGACAGGACAAAGAGATCGTGGTGGCTGAAATCAGCAGTTTCCAACTGGATACCACCAGCCGCTTTTCTCCCCGGGTAGGGCTCCTGTTGAATATCACCGAAGATCACCTGGGCCGCTACCCTGACTATCAGGCCTATATTGACTCCAAGGCCGGCCTTTTTCGCAACCAGGGGGAAAATAACCAGGCCGTATTAAATTGGGATGACCCGGTCGTCCGCTCCATCGGGGAAAGGCTCTCCGGGCCGGTCTATTTTTTCAGCCGAACCCGCCGTCTCGACCAGGGCGCTTATACCGATCGAAACAAGGCCATTATTCTTTTGGGATCCCTTCGGGAAGTTTATGATTTGCAGGGGTTTTTACTGCCCGGGGTTCATAATCTGGAAAATGCCCTGGCGGCCATCCTGGGTGCCCGTCTGATGGGCGCCGACCCGTCGGCCATTCAGAAGACCCTTCTGACCTTTAAAGGATTCGGCCATCGGGTACAACAGGTTGGAGAGGTTAAAGGTATCCAATTTTACGATGATTCCAAGGCCACTAATGTCGGGGCCGTGGTCAAGGCCTTAGAGGGTTTTGACCGGCCGATTATCTTGATCGCCGGTGGTCGTGATAAGGGGGGAGACTATCACCCGCTGGAGGAATTAATACAAACCAGGGTTAAATTTTTGATTTTGATCGGAGAGGCCAGGGAGAAGATGGTCAGGCAACTGGGTCTTTTGACTAAAACCGAACCGGCCGATACCCTGGAAGAGGCGGTCCTTAAGGCCTTTCAACAGGCCAAATCCGGGGATGTGATCCTTTTGTCCCCGGCTTGTTCCAGTTTTGATATGTTTCGGGATTACGTGCATCGGGGAGAGGTTTTTCAAAAAGTGGTCCAAGAATTGACCGAACAGCACCGGGAAGGATTGGGGGCCTGATGCCTCTTATTTTTACTGACAGCGCGCGGTCGGATTATCAAGGGACAGTCGGTCCTGAAGAGGCCAAGACCGATCTGAAGATTGATCATGTCTGGTTAGGGGTAACCCTGGCCTTGATCATCTTTGGGATCTTTATGGTCTATAGTGCCAGTTCTCAGTTGGCTGCCAGGAAATATCATAACAGCTTCTATTTTGCCCAGAAACAACTCGCTTTTGCCTTCTTTGGATTTTTGGCCATGATGGCCTTTCGATTTATCCCTTACCAACGGTTCCAGAAATGGGTCTATTGGCTCTTAGGGGCCAGTTTGGTGACTTTAATCCTGGTCCTTATCCCGGGGATCGGCTCACGCATGGGCGGGGCCTCCCGCTGGTTTCGATTAGGAGGCATATCCTTTCAGCCGGCGGAATTTTCCAAACTGATCCTGGTCATTTTTTTGGCCTCTTCTATGACCCGCCATCAGGATCAGATGAAGGATTTGAAAAGAGGCTTCCTCTATCATATCGGTCTGGTGGGAGCCTTTATTCTCCTGATTCTCTTGGAACCGGACCTGGGAATGGCCATTACCGTGCTCTTGATCACCGGGGTTATGCTCTTTGTGGGCGGGGTCAGGATCAAACACCTATTCCTCTCCATCATCCCGATGATCCCCCTGGCCTACCTGCTGATCTGGAGGGTTCCCTACCGCCGGCTGAGGGTTTTGTCGTATCTGGATCCCTGGAAGGATCCCTTGGGTTCCGGATTTCATCTCAAACACTCTTTTTTGGCCTTTGGCTCTGGGGGTCTGACAGGACGGGGCCTCGGAGGAAGCCAACAAAAACTCTTTTATTTACCCGAACCCCATACGGATTTTATCTTTTCCATTGTAGGCGAGGAGTTTGGGTTTGTCGGCGTTCTAATCATAGCGGTCTTGTTCTTGATCCTGATTATTAAATGCATCCAACTGGCCCTCAGGGTGAAAGACCTCTTCGGGATGTATCTGGTAATCGGGATCACGGTGATGATCGGCCTTCAGGCCTTTATCAACATGCTGGTCGTGATGGGCCTCCTCCCCACCAAAGGATTGACCCTGCCCTTTCTCAGTTATGGCGGGTCATCGCTATTGTTAAACATGATTTGTGTCGGGATACTGATGAACCTAACAGCCCAACACCAAGGGGAAAAGGAGTGCGCATTCTGATTGCCGGGGGTGGGACAGGGGGACATTTATTTCCAGCTATTGCCCTGGCGGAAGCCTTTATTAAAAAGGACCCGGCCAATCAGATCCAGTTTGTCGTCACCCAACGGGCCCTGGATTCGCAAATATTGAGAGGACGGGGATTTTCTTTTCAAACCCTTAAAGTGGAAGGAATCAAAGGTAAAGGAATGGCCGGAAAGATACACGCCATGTTCCAACTCCCCCGGTCCTTTGGCCTTTCCCTGAAAATGATTGCGGGCTATCGGCCCGAGTTGGTCTTGGGGGTAGGAGGATATGTTTCCGGTCCGCTGGTACTGGCTGCCAGGTGGAAGGGGTTCCCCTGCGCCATCCAAGAACAGAACTCCATCCCGGGGATTACCAATCGGATATTGGGTAAGGTGGTCAATCGGGTATTTTGTGCCTTTAAGGAGAGCGAATCGTATTTCCCTACAAAAAAAGTGCGTCTCACGGGCAATCCTATCCGAAAGGAACTCCAGAGGGTCTCAAGGCGGGAAGTCCCTTCATCAGGCCCCCTGTCGCTATTAATCCTCGGGGGAAGCCAGGGGGCGCACCGGATCAATCAAGCCGCTGTGGAGGCCCTGGATGGATTGGCCCCTTTAAAAAATGAGCTATTCATTATTCATCAAACCGGAGAAAAAGATGAACAGGAGGTTGCCCTGACCTATCAGGGAAAGGGGTTCAAACACCTGGTCAGGGCCTTTATCTCCGATATGGTTTGGGCTTACGAACAGGCCGATGTGATCATCAGCCGAGCCGGGGCCATGACCCTAACCGAAATAACGGCCTTAGGCAAACCGAGCTTATTGATTCCTTTCCCTTTTTCGGCCAACAATCATCAGGAGCACAATGCCCGGACCCTGGTTCAAGCAGGGGCCGCGGAAATGATCCTGGAAAAAGATTTGAGTTCGGAGTTTTTGGCGGATCGAATCAGGGATTGGCTGGCCGACCGGGAACGGTTGACCCGGATGGGAAACCAGGCCGGACAACTGGGCCGCTGGCAGGCAGCCGAAGAGATTGTCAACTTGTGCTATCAAATGATTTCCAGACAGGAAAAGGGACTGAATTAGATGTACCCCCGTTTTCAACATATTCACTTTATCGGCATCGGCGGTATCGGTATGAGCGGTATTGCCGAGGTCTTGTTGAACCTCGGATATCAGGTCAGCGGATCGGACCTGAAAGAAACGGAGATTACCCGCCGGTTACAATCGTTGGGGGGCAAAATATTTCCCGGCCATAAGGCGGAACACATTCAGGGGGCCGAAGTGGTGGTGACCTCTTCGGCTGTGCGGCCTGATAATCCTGAAGTCCTGGCGGCCCGGGAGGCCCTCCTGCCGGTAATCCCCAGGGCCGAGATGCTGGCTGAACTCATGCGACTCAAATATGGCATTGCCATAGCCGGGGCTCATGGAAAAACGACTACCACCTCGATGGTCGCCCATGTCCTGGCCTATGGGGGACTGGATCCGACTGTTGTGATCGGAGGGCGGTTGGATAGCTGGGGAAGTAATGCCCGGCTGGGACAGGGGGCCTTTCTGGTAGCCGAGGCCGATGAGAGCGACGGATCTTTCCTGCACCTTTCTCCGAGCATTGCGGTCGTAACCAATATCGATCTGGAACACCTGGATTATTATAAAAACCTGGAACATATCCAAACCACTTTTCTCGATTTTTTAAGTCGTCTGCCCTTTTACGGCCTGGCGATTCTTTGTTTGGATGATCCTCACCTGCCTTCCTTGATCCCGAAACTAAAAAAGCGCTACCGGACTTACGGCCTGACGGCTCAAGCGGACATCCAGGCCAGGGAGGTGAAACAAAATGGTCTCTTAACTCAGTATCGTCTTACCAGTTCCGGGAAGGAGTGGGGAGAGGTTCGTTTTAAACTCCCTGGCCTTCATAATGTCTATAACTCCTTGGCGGCCATCGCCGTAGGGTTCGAATTAGAGATACCTTTTATAAAGATCCAGGAGGCCTTTGAGTGTTTAGAAGGGGTCCAGCGGAGATTTCAAATCAGAGGGGAGGTCCAGGGGGCAACGGTCTTGGATGACTATGGTCATCACCCGACGGAGATCCGGGCCACCTTGAATGCCGTTCGGGAATGCTGGCCTGAACGACGGATTGTGGTTGTTTTTCAACCCCACCGCTATAGCCGGACCAAGGCCCTGTTTGATGAATTTACCACCTCCTTTTATCAGGCCGATTCATTAATTTTGCTGTCGATCTATGCAGCCGGTGAGGATCCGATCGAGGGGGTCGATTCCGAACATCTCTTGGAGGGGATCAAGGAAAAGGGACACCGGGAGGCCAGGTTGTTTTCCAATCGGGCCGAAGTGATCCCTTCCCTTCAAGAACACTTGAAGCCCGGAGATGTACTGGTCACCCTGGGGGCGGGAGACGTCTGGAAAATAGGTCAGGAAATTGTATCGACAAAAGGGTCTTAAACAGCAGTTGGAGGAGATCTGTCCGGGACGGGTTAAACAATGGGAACCGTTAGGTCCTTATACCACTATTCAGATAGGCGGAAGGGCTGATTGGTTGATACAACCTCAAAACAATAGTGAGCTGAAACCGCTGATGGAGCTGCTGCGGGCCGGCCGTATCCCCTGGGTTGTCTTGGGGCAGGGCAGCAATCTCCTGGTCTCCGACCGGGGTGTCAGGGGGTTGGTTATTCATTGTTTGCCCCGGAGTCGGCCGATAAAGATGGAGCCCCTTAATAATGGCCGGGTCCTCTTGGAGATAGAGGCCGGGGTGCCCCTGGCCAGGCTGGTTCGCCTGGGGATCGAAAATCAAATCGAGGGCCTGGAATTCTTAGCCGGCATCCCGGGATCGGTAGGCGGGGCCTGGGCCATGAATGCCGGCAGTTATGGGAAAGAAATGAAAGATATCACCGCCTATCTGAAGGTTATTTCTGGAGAAGGCCGGCTGATTCGGAAAGGGAAAAGACAACTGGCCTTTGGCTATCGAACGCTGAAGTTGGAGCCTGGTGAGATGATTATTTCAGGAGGACTTGAGCTCTCTTTGGGGGAGGCCGGGAGCATTCAAAAAGAAACTCGCCGGCTTTGGGCGCAAAGAAGAACCGCACAGCCCCTGGGTCAACCGAGTTGCGGGTCGGTCTTCAAAAATCCTCCGGGCGATTTTGCCGGAAGATTGATTGAAAAGGCCGGCTTAAAGGGGATTGAGAGGGGAAAGGCCCAAATCTCAAACCGTCATGCCAATTTTATTATTAATCAGGGTGGGGCCCGGGCCAAGGATGTCTTGGGTTTGATGAACCTGATCCGGGCCCGGGTCCGGCAACACCTGGGGATCCTCCTGGAACCCGAAGTGCGCTTATGGGGCTGTGCCCTTAAGGAACTGGATTGATCACGACTCATTTTTTTTAGTCACAATTTTTAACAAGGACCGTTTTGGTAAAAACCGAGATGTTAGTTGAAAGTTCACCGCTCAAGGCCCGAATTCAAGACTACGGCCTTTTCTTTCCGCTTTCAGTTACAGGGGAGAGGCACCCATGTATTTAGGAAAAACCCGACTGGGAAATATGGGCCGTAATGCTTATCGAGGCTCCTTAACCAACCCTGATCTGTCTTGGATGGAAAGGCTCTGGCACCATTTCTGGATTGGTTCGATGATGATTATGGTTATTCTCGGCATAAGCATAATCTTGTTGATCGGGTATCTGGTGGCCTTATCTACACCCATTTTTAAATTGGAGGATGTCGGGTTTCAGGGGATAAAACGGGTTTCTCAAGCCGAACTGCTTCAACAGGGTGGCCTGGAGAATAAGGTCAATCTCCTGGCCTTGAATTTAGGTCAGGTTAAAAGAAAAATGGAATCCGTTCCCTGGGTTAAAAGCGTTTATCTCCATCGGGTATTTCCCAATAAACTCCAGGTGGTGGTTTTCGAACATCAACCGATCTTCCTGGTACTGGTCCGACAAGAACTCTATTTTCTAAATAATGAGGGCACCCTCTTTAAAAAGGCCGATTCAAAAGAAGGGGGCTCTCTCCCGCTCTTGACCGGTCTGGAGAAAAAGGATTGGACCCCGGCAGGACAACTGAAGCCTCCAATTCTTCAGGAACTGATAGCCCTCCAAAAGGTTTTAAGCCAGGGCAGAGATCCCTTTTACCCGGCCAAACTCTCGGAAGTTCACTATGATCCGGATTGTGGGTTTTCTTTATTTACCCTGGAAAAAGGGATTCGGATCACCCTTGGGAAGGAAGAGTTGGAGACCCGGATCAAACGGTTGGAAAAAGTTTGGGCCGAGATTGAAAAACGGCCCAATCTTTTCGCTCTGAAAGGTATTTCGCTTCAATTCGGCCAGAGAGTTATTGTTCATGGGGTGAAGTCTAAATCTATCAAGGGGGCCTAAGGAGGTATCGGCGCAGAGGCCTGTCCCGACGGGAACCGGTGCAACGGGTTTAACCCCGCTCCCGCGGAGAACAAGGATCATCAGAGACCAGAGAAAAAGGAAGGAGGTGAGTGCTGTTTGGAAGATAATTTGATTATAGGATTGGATATCGGCACCACCAAAATCTGTGCTGTGGTTGGGGAGATTTCTCCCAGTGGGGTGGATATCGTCGGGATTGGAACCCATCCCTCGGTCGGCTTGCGTAAGGGGGTGGTGGTCAATATTGAGAGTACGGTTAACTCCATCAAAAAGGCCGTGGAAGAAGCGGAACTCATGGCCGGCTGTGAGATCAGATCGGTGTATGCCGGGATCGCCAGGGGGGCATATTAAGGCCTTTAACAGCCACGGGGTGATCGCGGTAAAGACTCGGGAAGTGACCCGGGGCGATATTGAAAGGGTCATTGATGCCGCTAAGGCCATAGCTATCCCCCTGGATCGGGAAGTCATTCATGTGCTGCCCCAGGAATTCATCGTCGATGATCAGGACGGGATTCAGGATCCACTGGGCATGTCCGGTGTCCGGTTGGAAGTAAAGGTCCATATCATAACCGGGGCGGTCACCTCAGCCCAGAATATTATTCGTTGTGCCAATAAGTCAGGATTAGATGTCTCGGATATCGTGTTGGAATCGATCGCTTCCAGTGAAACGGTACTTACTCCCGAAGAAAAAGAACTGGGGGTGGCCATCGTCGACTTTGGGGGAGGCACCACCGATCTGGCCATTTTTTCCAATAATTCCATTAAACATACCTCGGTCCTGGGTTTAGGGGGAAACAATCTAACCAATGATATCGCTATCGGTCTCAGGACTCCCCATCAGGCGGCCGAACGGATTAAAAGAGTTCATGGATGTTGCTTGACCTCCATGATCAATAAAGAGGAAACCATCGAGGTCCCCAGTGTCGGGGGAAGAAAACCCCGAACCCTTTCGCGTCAAATTTTGGGGGAGATTCTGGAACCGAGGGTGGAGGAAATTTTGTCTCTGGTCAATAGGGAAATATTGAAATCGGGTTTCGCGGAAACACTCGCTTCCGGGATTGTCGTTACCGGGGGAGGGTCCTTGTTGGAGGGGATTCCGGAACTGGCGGAACAGATCTTTAACCTGCCGGGTCGGCGTGGCTATCCCCAAGGTTTCGGAGGCATTATGGATGTAGTCAATAGTCCCATGTATGCCACTGCCGTGGGACTGGTCCTGTATGGAGCCAGAGGGATTCCCAAGAAAAAATTTCGGATCCGAGATCAACATATTTTTTATCGGGTGATGGATCGAATGAGGAAATGGTTTAGAGAGATTATTTAAGCCAATGGCCGATCAGGGGGTTCTTTGAACAGAACCTTTAGATCCATAAAGAAACGGGAAATGGAAACACTGGGTTGAGAAAATCGGGTAATTAACCGGAGCACTAAAACGGCCAGGAATGGACAGATCATCTTAAAGGGGAGGTAAAATGACATGAAAATTGAAATGATCGGAGTGAAGGAAGAGATCCACAAGGGGGCTAAGATTCGAGTCATTGGGGTTGGAGGAGGGGGTAATAATGCCATTAACAATATGATCAGGTCCCAACTCCTTTCGGGAGTTGAATTTATTGCTGCCAATACGGACTTGAAAGCCCTCTCCTCTTCTCTGGCGGATACCCGCCTCCAACTTGGAACCAACTCGACCAAAGGGTTGGGGGCCGGGGCCAACCCTGAAATCGGTAGAAACGCCACTCTGGAAGATGCCGATAAGATCCGTCAAGAACTGGAAGGCAGCGACATGGTTTTTATTACTGCCGGAATGGGGGGGGGAACCGGAACCGGGGGTGCCCCGATTGTGGCCCAGATCTGTAAGGAATTGGATATCCTGACCGTAGCCGTGGTTACCAAGCCTTTCCATTTTGAAGGACCGATACGTCAAAAACAGGCCAATGAAGGGATCACGGAAATTCGCAAGGTCGTGGATAGCCTGATTACTATTCCCAATGATCGGCTTATCTCCCTGGCTACAAAGAAGGCCAGCTTTCTGGAAATGCTCCAAAAGGCCGACGATGTCTTGTTGTATGCCGTTAAGGGTATTTCCGATTTGATTGTGGCGCCCGGTTTGATCGTCCTTGATTTCGCCGACGTCAAAACGATTATGTCTGAAATGGGGGTTGCCCTAATGGGAACCGGTATCGCCAGCGGTGAGAATCGGGCCCTGGAGGCGGCTCAGCGGGCCATTTCAAGTCCCTTATTAGAGGATATCTCTATCGCCGGAGCACGGGCCTTATTATTGAATATCACGGCCGGTCCGGACCTCGGTTTCGAAGAAGTCATCGAGGCCTCCACCCTGATACAGAAAGAAGTTCATGAAGAGGCCAATATTATTTGGGGGACGGCCATCGATGAAAGTATGGGTGACGAACTCCGGGTTACTGTTGTAGCTACCGGGATCAATCCCAAAGAAGAGCGGGTGGTCATGGACTTTGAGAGGGTGGGAACCAGCCTACCGGATTTCAAATCTGATCGACCTGAAGATCGGGAGACCCCGACCTTTATCCGCAAAAAGAAAGAGATTGATCATTACGGTCCCAAAAGGCCGGCCAAGCCCCCGGAATACTATTTTGATGAGGAAGAATTGGAAGTCCCGACTTTTATCCGCAAATTAGCCCAATAAGTGGGCCATAGAAGGAGAAGGTGAGAAAAAGCTTAATCGCGCACAAAAGATCATTTGTAAAAAATTGCTCCACCCTATTTGTTAAAAGCAGTTCTACCCTTTTAGATATGTCCAACATGGATTATATTAAACACCGTTATGGCGGAGGAGCCGAGTCTCGAAGCTTTTTTAAAAGCTGGATATTGATTTTATCCCAGTCTTTCTCCCCTTTTTTCCCCTTGGGGGTTTCCAGGATAAAAGGGATTCCGGCCAGGTGTGAATCGTTTAAGAGGCGTTGAAAGGTGTTAACCCCTAAATAGCCCCGTCCGATCTGTTCATGGCGGTCAACCTTGGAACCCAAGGGGGTCTTGGAATCATTGGCATGAACACATTTGAGGCGTTTCAAGCCGATCAGCGTTTGAAAAGAAGTGAAGAAATCCCGATACCCCCGGACATCGGCAATATTGTAGCCCGCGGCGAATACATGGCTGGTGTCCAAACAAATCCCCAACTTTTTAGGATTACGGCTCAAGGCCATAATATCCCGTAATTGTTCCAGACGGCAACCCAACTGGGTTCCCGCGCCGGCGGTTGTTTCCAATAACAGGTTTGTTTTCAGACCGTCGGCCTGGTCAAAGGCCCGATCAATCCCCTTAGCAACCCGTTCAATCCCCTTTTTTTCTCCGGCTTCCCGGTGACTTCCGGGATGGAGGATTAGATATTCGATCCCCAGGCGGGCGGAGCGGACCAGCTCCAAGGCCAGGGTCAGAATGGATTTTTTTCGAAGATCCCTATCGGGTGAGGCCAGATTTAATAGATAGGAGGCATGGGCTACTACCGGGGGAAAGCCGGTCCTTTCCTGTTCGGCCTTAAAGCGAATCACCTCTTCCAGAGACAATTCCCCGGTCCGCCACTGGACATTGGGCTTGACAAAAACCTGAAGGCATTCTCCTCCGACAGCCTGAATTCGCTCCAAGGCCTTTTCTATTCCTCCGGCAATGGACATGTGTGCGCCGATGGGATTCATGGGAGTTTCCAGTGCTTGGTGATTAGTTCAAAAATTTATTAAGAGGCTCTAAGGAATATAAGCCGGTCGAGGAAAAACGGTCAAGGGAAAAACAGTTGGACTTGTTTTTGAAAGAACTTGATCCCTTGCCCCCCTTCATTTTTAGACAACTATTGAACGGAAGAACCTTTTCCAGCCAGAAGGGGGGAAAAACTTGATCCTGCTTGACCTTGAGTTCCAATCCTGATAAAATTTACCAACTTTTATTTAACCAGACAAAAAAGCAAAAGAGGGTTTGATATGGCAGACAAAAAGCAAGCTTTACTCAGCGTTACAGACAAGTCGGGGATCATCGAATTGGCTCAGGAACTGGTAACCTTGGGCTTTGAAATACTCTCCACCGGCGGAACAGCCAAGGCCTTGCAATCCACCGGAATCCCGGTGATTGAAGTCTCAACCTATACGGGCTTTCCGGAAATTTTAGACGGCCGGGTTAAGACCCTCCAGCCCAAAATTCATGGGGGACTTTTAGGACGCCGGAATGACCCCGGCCATCGCCGGCAGATGCAAGACCTGGGCATCGAACCGATCGACCTGTTGGTCGTTAACCTCTACGCCTTTGAGAAAACCGTCGCTAAGCCCGGATGCACCCTGGACGAGGCTATCGAGAATATCGATATCGGCGGTCCGACCTTGCTTCGAGCGGCCGCCAAAAACTTTCAAGACGTAACGGTCTTAACCGATCCGGGCGACTATCCCCGGGTCCTTTCAGAATTAAAAACCATAGGGAATACTTCCCTGGCGACCCGGTTTTATCTGGCCAAAAAGGTTTATGCCCTGACCCATCTCTATGATGGGGCCATTACTCGGTATCTGGCTAATGTAACCCTCGAAGTTGCCTAGAAGAGGGAACCCTGTCATGAATAACCCCCTTCCATTAAACCAAGTCCCCGGGCGAGTGGCCTTTGACATTGACGGCGTTTTCGGCAATGTCATGGAACTCTTTATCCGTTTGGCCCGGGAACAGTATCGCATTGAGTCCATACGTTATGAGGATATTACTGAATACTATCTTTATGACTGCCTGCCTATTGAGCCGGAAATTATCAACCGGATTATTGAAAAAATTTTGGATTATCCTCATGCCCTGGAGATGGATCCTTTTGACCATTCGGTTGAAGTTTTGACCCATTATGCCCAGAAATATCCCCTGATTTTTATAACGGCCCGCCAGAAGGCCGAACCTATTCGGGACTGGGTAACCCGGACCTTGCCTCAAGTGGACCCCCAGAACATCGAGGTGATCACTTCCGGAGAACACCACTTGAAATTGGGAATCTTAAAAGATCTGGACATCCCCTATTATGTGGATGATCATCTGGATACCTGCCGTTTACTGTCTGAAAATGGAATTACCCCTATTGTTTTTGACCAGCCTTGGAACCAGGGGCGGCATGACTATCATCGGGTGGCCAACTGGCAGGAGATAGAAAAAATATTATTTAATTCAGCCGAGATCGGCTAAACCGGTTTAAGGTCCAAGGTGCAGGGTACAAGGTATCCGATATAATATTTTGGCCTGCTGATTTTTCTTTCTGAACCTTATACCCTACACCTTATACCTTGCACCTTGAACCCTTTCTAAAGGAGGCCTTCATGAAAATTCTGGTGGTAGGCGGCGGCGGCCGGGAACATACCCTGGTCTGGAAGATCGCCCAGAGTCCCAAAGTGTCTAAAATTTTTTGTGCCCCGGGAAATGCCGGAATCGGGGATTTGGCGGAGTGTCTGCCCATCAAGGCCGATGATATCCCCGCCCTGGTCCGGTTTGCCGAAGCAGAAAAAATCGATCTGACCGTGGTCGGACCGGAGGATCCCTTGACTAAAGGCATAGTCGATGCCTTTGAGAAAAAAGGGCTTAAGATCTTCGGCCCCACCAAAAAAGCCGCCATCCTGGAGGCCAGCAAAGACTTTACCAAACGACTGATGGTCAAATACCATATCCCTACCGCGGCCTTTAAAACCTTCACTGATCCCAAACAGGCCCTGATCTATTTGGAAAAAGTCGGGGCACCCATCGTAGTAAAGGCTGATGGGTTGGCGGCCGGCAAAGGGGTCATGGTCTGCCAGACCGTGGCGGAGGCCAAGGCGGCGATTGATTTAATTATGTTCGACAAGGCCTTTGGGGAGGCCGGCGACAAGATTCTCCTGGAAGAATGCCTTTTGGGGGAAGAGGCCTCTTTCCTGGCCTTTTCCGACGGAAAGACCGTTATTCCCATGCCCTCTTCCCAAGACCACAAACCCATTTACGATGATGATCAAGGGCCTAATACCGGTGGCATGGGGGCCTACTCCCCGGCCCCGGTGGTGGACCGGGCCCTGTTTCAAGAGGCCATGAACCGGGTCATGATTCCAACGGTCCGGGCCATGGCCAAAGAGGGCCGCCTCTACAAGGGGGTGCTCTATGCCGGGCTGATGATCAATGAAGGACAAATCAAGGTCCTGGAATTTAATGTCCGCTTTGGGGACCCCGAGGCCCAGCCCTTGTTGATGCGCCTTCAAACCGATCCGGTCGAGATCTTTGAGGCCGTGGCGAATGGGACGCTCGATAAAATCAAGATTTCCTGGGACGAGCGTCCGACCGTCTGTGTAGTCATGGCCGAACAGGGCTACCCCGGAACCTATCAGAAAGGCCACCTCATTGAAGGTCTGGAACAGGTTAAACGAATGAAAGACGTCGTGGCCTTTCACGGCGGAACAGCCTTAAGGGGTAAGGATGTCGTCACAAATGGCGGGCGGGTTCTGGGGGTAACGGCCCTGGGCGCCGATATCCCCCGGGCTATTAAGAAGGCCTACCAGGCCGTGGAAAAAATTCACTGGAAAACGGCCACCTATCGCACCGATATCGGCCGGAAGGCCCTGAAATACCATCAAGAGGCGGCCCGGCAGGCCCCGTTAGTGGGGATCATCATGGGCAGTGATTCGGATCTGCCGATTATGGAGGTTGCAGCCAGGACCCTCAGGGAATTTAAAATCTCTTACGAGATGATGGTTTCCTCGGCCCACCGTTCGCCTAAAAAGACGGCCGAATTTGCCCGCAAGGCCGAGGAACGCGGTTTCAAGGTCTTGATTGCCGGGGCCGGAGCGGCGGCCCATCTGGCGGGTGTCCTGGCTGCCGAGACCGTCCTGCCGGTTATCGGGGTCCCCATTGACTCATCTTCTCTGAAAGGTCTGGATTCTCTACTGGCTATGGTTCAGATGCCCTCCGGCATTCCTGTGGCCACCATGGCCATCGGGGCAGCCGGGGCCAAAAACGCTGCCATCCTGGCCGCCCAGATCCTGGCCTTGAACTCCCCTGCCCTGGCCTCGGCCCTGAAGACCTTTAAGGAGCGTCTGGAAAAAGAGATCCAAGAAAAAGACAAGAAGATACATACCGTCTGGCCTTAAAAAATGTGACGAGTGACGAGTGACGAGATAAAAATTTCTGAATGCAAAATTAAAAGGATCAAGACTCGATGAAACCTCAAATCCTCCTTTTCCAGATTCCTCTACAAGCGAACCAGGCCTTTTCCCGTCACTCGTCACTCGTCCCCCGTCACTATTAGTTGTCCCATGAAAATCATCGCCGATTTCCATGTCCATTCAGCCTACAGCCGGGCCACCAGCAAGGAGATGCACTTAAAGACCATGGCCCATTGGGCCGCCCTGAAGGGGATCAGCCTCTTGGGGAGCGGCGACTTCACCCATCCGGCTTACTTTGAAGAAATCAAAACCGATCTGGAAGAAACCGGTCAAGGCCTCCTGAAACTAAAGGGGAATGGTTCTCCAGCCGTACATTTTATCCTGACTTCAGAAACCAGTCATATCTATACCCAGGCGGGTAAGGGCCGCCGGGTTCACATGATGATCTTTGCCCCCAGTATCCGGTCCGTTGAAAAGATCAATCTGCATTTAGACCGGATCGGAAATATCCATTCTGACGGCCGGCCTATTTTCGGCTTTTCAGCCAAAGACCTGGTTAAAATAGTCCTGGATATTGACCCGGAATGCCTGGTCGTTCCGGCCCATGCCTGGACCCCCTGGTTTTCGGTCTTTGGTTCCCATTCCGGTTTTGACAGCCTGGAAGAGTGTTTTGAAGAAGAAACCCCGCATATTCATGCCATTGAAACCGGCCTTTCTTCAGACCCGGCCATGAACTGGCGTTGGTCGGCTCTGGACCGGATCAGCCTGATCTCCAATTCCGATGCCCACTCCCCGGCCAAGATCGGCCGGGAGGCCAATCTGTTTCAATGTGAGGCGACCTTTAAGGCAATTATCCAAACCATTAAAGAAAAAAACCCCCAACGTTTTATTGCCACCATCGAGTTTTTCCCGGAAGAAGGGAAATATCACTTTGACGGCCATCGGACCTGTGGAATCTGCTATTCTCCGAGCCAAACCCGTCAGACAGATTATCTCTGCCCGGTCTGTGGAAAAAATCTGGTCGTGGGAGTCATGCACCGGGTGGAAGCCCTGGCCGACCGCCCGCCGGGGTTTATACCCGAAGGAGCCATCCCGGTCATCCATCTGGTCCCGCTGGAAGAGATCCTGGCCGAGGTTTTTGAAACCGGGGTCCAATCCAAAAGGATTAAGAGAGAATACCTTCGTTTGATTGAGCGGGGAGGCTCAGAATTTCAGATCTTACTGGATCTCTCGGAAGAAGACTTGCGGTCCTTTATGGATGACCGGCTGGTAGACGGGATCCTGCGAGTTCGCCAGGGTCTGATTCAGGTCAAGCCCGGCTATGACGGGGTCTATGGTCAGATAAATCTGTTCGGAAATGACAGTCCCCCTTTAAAGCCCCCCTCTCAACTGGCTCTTTTTTAGCCGCCTTCTATTTCGCTTGGATAGTTTCCAGGAGGTTTTAATAACAAATTATTAAAGGAGGAAAAATCATGGAACCAAAACAAGTTGTGACAAATTATCATAATGCCTGGACCAGCGGTGAGTGGTAAAGCATGGGGTCACATCTTGATTTGTGAATTAGGATGGGTTATGGTATCCTCCATTACGGCATAATGGAGGGAGAGAAATGGCGAGACCCTGGAGAATTCATTATGAAGATGCCTATTACCATGTCCTTTCGCGAGGAAACGAGGGCCGGGCAATTTTTTATGACGACCAGGACCGGCGGATATTCCTGGAGACGCTGGGAGAGGCCGGCGACC
>JAZDOU010000027.1:0-14291 GCA_043798385.1 Pseudomonadota bacterium | reverse complement strand
CTATTACGAAGGAATACCAATATATATATTGGGAGATCATGGACTGGTCGAAGTCGAACGGCCTGTTGTCCAGGAAGTCCCGGTCACTATTTACTTAAACGATCATGAGATTGTCACCCTTCTTTGTCTGGGAGATCATCTGAAGAGCCTGGCGGTCGGCTTTTTAAAATCAGAGGGATTAATCGGTGATCGGACCAGCCTGGGATCAATTTTAGTCGATGAAACCAATCGGCTGGTTAGGGTGGCCGTTGACGAGGACACCGCATTAAATGAAAAACTATTTCTGCGCCGGACGGTCACCTCAGGATGCGGTAAAGGCATCACTTTTTATAATGCCCTGGATGCCCTGATTAATGAAAAGATAGAATCCCCTTTATCCATAAGCATTGATCAGGTTTTACATTTAATGCAGGGTTTGGCCAAGGCTTCAGAATTATATAGAATTACCGGTGGGGTCCATAATTCAGCCCTGGCCACCGTGGAGGATTTGGTTTTATCCCGGACCGATATCGGCCGCCACAATGCGGTCGATAAGATTTATGGCGAAAGTTTTTTGAATAATATTCCTCTGGCAGATAAAGTTCTTTTGACCTCCGGCCGGATAACTTCAGAGATATTGATTAAAACCGGTCGAATGGGCATTCCGATTCTGATCTCCCGCTCGGCGGCTACTACCCTGGCCGTTTCCCTGGCCCAACAGATCGGGGTAACGTTAATCGGTTATGTACGGGGGAAAAAGATGGTCGTCTATACGGGACGGGAGAGGGTGCGTTGAACCTGAAAGAAAATGACTGTCTATTTAGATAATGCCGCCTCATCCCATCCCAAGCCGGAATCGGTCTATCTGGCGGTTAATGAGGTCTTGAGAAATATCGGGGCCAACCCGGGACGGGGGGGCCATTCCTTGGCTCTGAAGGCCGGCCAGCAGATTGCACAGACCCGTCAGGTCGTGGCTAAATTATTTACTATCCAGGATCCGAATCGGATCATCTTTACATCCAGTGCCACTGAGGCCATTAATCTGGGCCTGAAAGGGCTCTTGGGTCCGGGGGACCATGTCATCACCTCATCTATGGAACACAATTCTGTTATTCGTCCCCTGCGCTTTCTGGAAACCCTGGGAATCGAGATAACGATTGTTTCCGGCAACCCTGAAGGACAAATCAAGGCCCAAGCCATTGAAAAAGCCCTCCGGAAAAATACCAGACTGATTATTTTGACCCACGCCTCCAACATAACCGGGGGGGTTTTGCCCATCAATGAAGGCGCTGTTTTGGCCCATAAGCACGGTCTCCTGTTTATGGTTGATGCCGCCCAGACCGCCGGCCTGTTTCCGATCTCGGTAATGGAGATGGGCATAGACCTCTTGGCAGCCCCTGGCCACAAGGGCTTGATGGGCCCCCAAGGTACGGGCTTTTTGTATATTGGACCGGATATTTCCTTACGTCCTTTGATAGAAGGAGGTACGGGCAGTCAATCGGAATTAGAAATCCAGCCGGATTTT
Organism: Pseudomonadota bacterium; assembly: GCA_043798385.1. Classification (GTDB taxonomy): domain Bacteria; phylum Desulfobacterota; class RBG-13-43-22; order RBG-13-43-22; family RBG-13-43-22; genus RBG-13-43-22. The sequence goes on along the minus strand of JAZDOU010000027.1, from coordinate 12,787 downwards.
TTGCCTGACCGGATGGAATCCGGCACCTTGAATACCCCCGGGCTGGCCGGATTGGGGGCTGGAGTTGATTTTTTACTTCATCAGGGGTTGAAAACGATCCGGGCGAAAGAGATTGCTTTAAGCCGGATGCTCTGGAAGGGACTAAAACAAAATAAAAAGATCCGACTCTACGGCCCTGAACAGGCCGAGGAGCGTACCTCCACCCTTTCCTTCAATATTGCCGATCTGAATCCCCAAGTGGTCTCTTCTATCCTCGATACGGCCTATGATATTGCCGTTCGGCCTGGATTGCACTGTGCCGCCCTGGCCCATCGGACACTGGGGACTTTTCCCGAAGGAACCATCCGGGTCAGCCCTGGATTTTTCAATACTGAAAATGAAATTGATTTCCTGCTCCAGGCCATTACCGCCATTTCAAAAAAGGCCTAACAGAAAAGTTGAGACCAGACCCTATCGTAAACGCCTAACCCAAGAATAATTTTCAGGGGGGGCGTCACTCTCCGATCTAATAATCGGGGCTTTCGAGAGGCCTCCGGAGTCAAGGATTAATAAGAATGGCCAATAGGAAAGAAAATCGGAAGACAGCACCAAAAGGGAGTGAAAAACGGTATTCTCAGATCATCCAGGGACTTTCCATTGCTGCTTTCGTCATTGATTCTCAGCATGTAATCACTTACTGTAACAGGGCCTTTGAAAACTTGACCGGTATTTCGGCAGAAGACCTTATCGGGACCCAAAATCACGGCAAGGCCTTTTATCCCACCCACAGACTGACGTTAGCCGATTTTATTATCAACAACACCCCCGAAGAAGAAATTAGTCGACATTATCCCGGAAAGTTAAAAAAATCAGATTTGATTGCCGGTGCCTATGAGGTAGAGGATTTTTTCCCAAACCTGGCGGGGAGTGGAACCTGGCTTTTCTTTACCGCGGCACCGTTATTGGACCAGGAGGGAAAAATTGTCGGGGCCATAGAGACCCTGCAGGACATTACCGATCGAAAAAAGGCGGAACAGGCCTTAAAGCAATCCGAAAGGCGAATGAGAGCCCTGCTTGATTTTGAACCTTATCCGGTGGTGGTCTTTACCCTGGATGGCCGGGTAACTTATCTGAATCCGGCCTTTACGGAAATTTTTGGGTGGACCCTGGAAGAACTGGAGGGGCGTCAAATTCCCTATGTTCCTTCGGGATTGGAACAAGAAACCCAGGAGAGCATAAAAAAATTATTAAAAGAAAGGATTATGCTTCGTTATGAGTCTCAGCGTAAGACCAAGGATGGTCGGATCCTGGATGTGGTCATCCGGGCGGCTATCTTCTCGGTTTTCCCGGAGGAACCGGCCGGTCAGATCGTTATCATCCGGGATGTAACCCGGGAAAAATGGATCGCCCGGATTAATGAGAGCTTGCTTAAGATCAGCCTGGCCCTGCCGGAATACCCGGACCTGGAAGATCTGCTCTATTACATAAACGGGGAAGTTAAGAGCCTCTTACAGACCGAAGGGGCCATTGTTATCCTGCTCGATGAACTGAAAAACGATTTTTTTATCCTCGGGGCGGCTTATGATGACATGGATATGGAAAAAAAGACCCGGGAAATCCGTTTTCCCATGGATCAATTAATCGCCGGTCGGGTCATCAGGAGTGGGGAACCTTTGATTGTTAACGATCCTTCGGAAGATCGGGAAATCCATCAAGAGCGGGATGCAAAGTTGGGGTTTTCGACCCGAAATCTGGTCTTAGTTCCTCTGAAAAATATAGACCGTCCTATCGGGGTCTTAAGTGCCGTCAATAAAAAGACCGGCCTTTTTAATAGCTCAGATGTTAAATTGTTGAATATGATTGCCGGCACGGTTGCCCTCTCTATTGAAAATGCCCGGGTCACTCGGGAACTCAAAACAGCTTATCAGGAAGTGTACAGCCTCAATCGGGCCAAGGATAAGGCCATCAATCACCTGGCCCATGAATTGAAAACACCCCTGGCCATTCTTTCCGGGTCTATTAATGCCCTCCTCAGGAAACACGGCCCTCTTTCAAATGAAAAATGGAAACCTGCTGTTGAGAGGATTAAACGGAATTTAGAGCGCCTTTTAGATTTTCAGTATGAATTGGACGATATCATGACGGGCAAAGAGCATAAAATTCAGGCCCTTCTTTCCTTTCTTCTGGAGGAGTGTACTGAGGAACTGTCCACCCTGGTGGTGCAGGAGACCGGCCAGGAACCCTTGGCTGAAAGGATTAAAAAACAGATTGAAATGCTCTTCGGGCCCAAGGAAGCCTTGGCCAAAGAGATCAATCTGGAGCAATGGGTAAGGGAAAGAATAGAGGAATTGAAGACCCATTTTGTTCATCGGGAGGTGGAGATTGTCAGCGAACTGTCTTCAGCTCCCTCTATCCTCATACCTCCGGAGGTCTTGCAGAAGGTCTTTGACGGCCTGATCCGAAATGCCGTAGAAAACACGCCTGATGAGGGAAGGATCAAAGTGGGAGTCCAGAAAAAAGGGGCCGGGGCCCTGCTGACGGTCCATGATTACGGCGTGGGAATAACCGAAGAGGACCAAAGCAGAATTTTTGAAGGATTCTTCCCGGCCGGGGATACCATGAATTATTCCACCAAGAGACCGTTTGATTTCAGTGCCGGCGGCAAAGGGGCCGATCTTTTGCGGATGAAGATCCTATCCGAGCGGTATGGATTTCAAATCACCATGACCTCCACTCGATGCGGTTTCATTCCCAAAGAGGCTGACCTCTGCCCCGGTAGGATCGGAGACTGCTCTTTCTGTAAGCAAAGAGAAGATTGCTTCCTCTCCGGAGAAACGATCTTTTCCGTTAATTTCCAGCCGATGGCTATGACAAAGCAAAAAACCGGGGAGTGAGGTAGGCCCTCCTTTTTTTCGAAAGCATCAACTCCCCGCTGCGGATGGTCCAAAAGTCGTCGGAAAGGTCGCGGTTACCGAGGTATTTGTAGGGCAGGGTGAAATAGCCTTTCAGGCCCCAATCCTCTCCCCAGGAATTCCTGACTATAAACCGCTGTTTGGAATGATCGTAGCCTACGGCCATGACGGCATGTCCGCCAAGCACCCGTTCGGTGGGTTTCGGCATATTGGCCACACCGGTCCGGGATACCTCCTGGGATTCAAAACTCTCGTAAACGGTAAAACCGAAAACAAAGGGGAACCCCTCGGCCAGACAGACCCGCATCTCGTCAAGGGTGAGGATGCGATGATAGGAGGTGATTTGGTGCTGCAAGGCCTCTTGGCAGCAACTCGTCTTCGGCTTGACTTTAAATTTCGAGACCACATAGGGCCAGCTCTTCTCGGAGCAGACCCCTTGCTTGGCCAGGGTCTTGATGCCATCACGAAGCATGGCGCCGGAATCGGAGGTTATCGTCTTTTCGAGTACCCGTTCGTTATAATAAATAAAAAGCCGGCTGAAATCCTGAAAGGGGATCCGGTCCTTCCGTTCCAGGAATTCGAGCGCTCCTGCAAGGGCATTGGCTGTGCAACTTCCCAGTTGACCCTGGTCTTCCACCTTGGAGCAGAAGGGACGCAAATCAACCTTACTCGGTAGCCTGGCCGGGACCTTTAGCACCGCACTCAGCAGATAGTCCCGCTGGTCCGGAACATCCGGCACCCAGCCGTAGGCCCCTTTCCTGGTACGGCTGTTGTCCGAAGCACTCTTCTTCTTTCCACCCATAACCCCCTCCTTTTTTTGATAATGACGTCAAAAAATTATTTGTTGTTTTTGATGATTATCTTACTCTATTCGAATATCGTAACTTACAAGAAAGTCAAGCAAAAATTCCTTCTTAGGCTAAATCCTTATGACTAAGTAGGCGCCACGAAACATTAAAATATCTTTCGCCGAACGCTTAACGACGAACGTTATTTTCGTATTGAATCCCCCCCGGTATCTTTAAGACCTATAGCCGGGAAAGGGCTTTGACCTGGGATAAGAGTTCCTGCGTAAAGGCCTCGGCTTGAAGAGGACTGGTTTCGAACAGGGCGGGACCAATGGAAATTTCCACTTTTATTTTTTTGCCTCCAGTTTCGGAGGAATAGCGAATCCCCAAGGGTAAAAAGGGGATGGGAGGAAGGGCCTTTTTCTGTTGCAGTCGGAGGATTAGCTGGATCAGACGCCATTTCCCTGGTCCCATGGTCTCCCGGTAATAGGTGCCTTCAGGGAAGAGGACCAGAAAAGCGTTTTCTTTGAGTAGTGGGTGTAAGGATCGAAAGGTGTTGAGGCTTCTCAAGGGATGCTCTCGGTCTATAGAGATACCCCCCAACCGGCTTATAAAAAACCGTGAAAAGAGATTGGCGAACAATTCTTGTTTGGCTAAGAAATGTAAGGGTCGGGGGATATAGGTGCCCAACAGCGGGACATCCCACCATTGTTGATGTTTAGGGATTAATAAGGCCGGTCCTTTGGTGGGTAAGTTGTCAAGCCCCACAATTTGGACCTGAAAACGGGCCGGGAGGATAATACGGGCCGTGATCCGGGTGGCCAGAAATATGGAAGAACGATGGGACGTCATGAATGGTGGACTCGTAATAAGTAAATGTGCCGGCCTAGACGTTTCGGGGTCTGGATTTCAATGGTTGTCCATCTTCAACTCTGAGGTTCTTTGCCGGGCCAAATTTTGATATTTTATCTTTAGCAGGCCTACACCCAGGCTTGAAACAGGCTTCGGGGGATGCCCTGCTGGAGTCAAGTTAGCCATTCCCTTCCGGCCTCGATGTCAGGCCGGAAGGGAAGCCCTACTGGCTGGAATCTGGGCCGGGATTCTTCGCATGAAAGACCATGCTCAGTCCCATTCCCCCGGAATGGGTCCCAGTTTGGGCGGTAAGTTGCCTTTTGGACAACCATTGAAATCCAGACCCCGGAACGTCTTTTGAATGAACTCGGACTTTTTATAAGTCTATCATGGATAGAGTAAATATTTTTTTCGCAGGCCGATAAAATCGTTCAGTTCATCCTGCCAAGAGGCTTCCAGTTTCCCGATAGGCTCTCCCGCCTCCAGGGCTTGCCGAAGTTCCTGGTTCCCGATCAATAAATCAATCGGCCGACGCTTGGTTTCATATTCATACGGCGGGGCCTTCCATTGAAAGTCCCCAGGATAAAGGCTGCCAATGGCCTGCAGTAACCTTAAGGTGGTCCAATAGGGTTTGAAGGCCCTGCGGTCATAAACCCACAGAAAAAATCCCCGGCATTCCTGGCCCTGCCATTTTTGAAAGGTGGGCCGAAAGGCCAGCTCGATTAACTTCACTCCCGGCAAAGGGATATCTTTCAGATAGGTGATAACTTTTGAAGGATCTATAAATGGGGCACCGAAGATCTCGAACGGCCGAGTGGTCCCACGGCCTTCCGAGATGTTGGTCCCTTCCCAGAGGACCTGACCGGGATAGACCAGGGCCGTGGATACCGCCGGCATGTTAGGAGACGGCAGGATCCAGGGGTAACCGGTTTGATCAAAATACCTGGATCGCGCCCAACCCTTAAGGGGAATCACCCGGAGATCGGCCTGGAGCTCAAACTCTTGATTAAACAAAAGGGCTAATTCTCCCATGGTTAGACCATGGCGCATGGGTAAAGGATAGACTCCGACAAAAGAAGTCCAGGCCGGCTGAAGCCTGTTTCCTTCCACGGCCAATCCCCCAATGGGGTTAGGCCGATCAAGGACCACGATTTCTTTTTTATATTTTTGCCCTTCTTGAAGACAATAGGCCAAGGTGGTGATAAAGGTATAGACCCGGGTACCGACATCCTGAAGGTCAATTAGAAGGACATCGATGGACTCCATCATCCGGGCTGTGGGACGGCGGGTTTGGCTGTAAAGGCTATAAATGGGCAGATCAGTGGCCGGATCGCGACTGTCCGGGGTCTCGATCATATTGTCCTGTTCAGTGCCCCAAAACCCATGCTGGGGAGAGAACAGACACTTCAAGTTATTTTGAAATTTACCCCGCAGGAGATCTTTGCTATAATAGCCATCTTTATTAACCGAGGCCTGGTTGGACAGGAGCCCCCAACGTTTCTTGAGTAAATCCGGTGGCGGATGGGACAAAAAAGAATCGATTCCAAAGCGCATCGGTTGGTTTTATCCTGATATTTTCTTAAAGGGACTAATAACCTTTATACCCCTGTAGGGCGCCACGAAAGATGAAAATATCTTTCGACGAACGCTTAACGACGAACGGTATTTACGTACTAAGGATTATAGGTGGAAAGACTTAAAAGTCAAGAAAAGCCGATTCCCGGGTCACCATGATTATAATGGGAGGATATGAATCATGTCGCTTAAACCGTATCAAAAAGAATTCGCTCGTTTTTTAGCTGAAACGGGCAGTCTTTTTTTTAAAGAGGGTTTAGTCCTGAAGGACGGACGGCCCAGCCCTTATTTTGTTAATATGGGGCGCTTGTGCACCGGCAAACTGAGTTTTCGCCTCGGCTCTTTTTTTACTCGCCTGCTACTGGAGTCGGACCAACTGCCGGAGGTGGATATCATCCTGGGGCCTTCTTATAAAGGCAGTGCCATTGCTCAGGCCATGGCCATAACCCTCTGGACGGACCACCAGAAAGAAATCTATTTTGAATATGACCGAAAAGAGATCAAGTCTTACGGCGAGGCCTCCGGACAAAAAAATTTGATGGTCAACAATACCTTTTTTGATGGTTGCGGCCTGTGGATAGTGGATGATGTGGGTACCTCCATGGCGACTAAATACGATCTACTGGAGAAGATTACCCGGGAAAGGGAGCAGAAAAAGATCTCGGTTCGTATAGTGGGGTTGTGTCTGGGGATAGATCGTCAACAGACTACCGCCTGTTATGATCAGGAAGGAAAGGTCATTTTGGGGAAAAAGGGAGAAGATGCCTTAGGGCAATTTACAGAAAGGACCCAGGTGCCGGTGTATTCCATAGCCCCTATCTCCGAGGTGATCCAGTATCTTTTTGAAGAACAGATCCCGGTCCAGGTGGAGGGGGCCTGGCGGCCGCTCTCCCCATCCCTTAAGAAAGGTTTTGAAGATTATCTTCGATTATACGGAACTATTTCGATTTAAAAAACAGCCATGCAAAGAGAAAAACTACGACGATTACTAAACAGGAAAATAAAACAGATACCCGATCGCCCGGATCTGACACCAGCCGCTGTCCTGGTTCCCTTTTTTCAGAAAAACCGCCGGACCCATATCCTGCTTACCAAACGAACCGACCACTTGGAACATCACAAAGGCCAGATCTCTTTTCCTGGTGGGGCCTTTAATTATGAGGATCTGGATTGTCTGACAACGGCTTTACGGGAGACCGAGGAAGAGATCGGGATCGAAATGGATAGGGTCGAGATCTTAGGGGAATTGGATCATATCATTACCGTCACCAATTTCCGGGTCTGCCCCTATGTCGGGATCATCCCCTATCCCTACCCCTTTAAACTCAGCTCTTTCGAAGTGGAACGCCTGATTGAGCTGCCCCTCGATACCCTCCTCAAACACACTGAACTGAAAGAGGGTCCCTTCACATTTTTAGGACAATCCTTTTTTAACCTTTATATAAATTATCAAGGGGATATCATCTGGGGGGCCACCGCCCGAATCTTGAAAAATTTAATGAATGTCCTGTCCGATTCTTCATTAAATAGTTCTTAGCGTTAAACACCTTTACAAAAACCCTTAGCGATGTTATATTTAGATAAAGTCGGGACGTGGCTCAGTCTGGTAGAGCACAGCGTTCGGGACGCTGGGGTCGCTGGTTCAAATCCAGTCGTCCCGACCATATTCCAGCCATAATGAATAGATCCTTTTGTCTTTCCCACCTAAACTTTAACAGGAGGTCCCATGGACGAGACTCAAATCAAAAAACTGATTGACGAACGGGTTGAAGAGCTGTTGAAAGAACGACTCAGCCAGGTGGGCCAGAAAAACAGGATGGCCATTATTGCCTCCAAGGGTACCCTGGATATGGCTTATCCTCCACTTATTTTAGCCAGTACGGCAGCCGCATTTGATTTGGAGGTGGGTATCTTTTTTACCTTCTACGGGCTGGATATTTTGAACAAGAAAAAAAATAAAAACCTCAAGGTCCCGCCTCTGGCTAATCCGGCCATGCCCATGCCGGTACCTAACATCATTGGTGTCCTGCCTGGGATGACGGCTATGGCAACCAGTATGATGAAGAGCTGGATGGCCAGAGAAAAGGTCCCTACCATTCCTGAACTGCTGGAGGCCTGCATTGATGGCGGGGTTAAGCTGATTGCCTGTCAGATGACCATGGATGTCATGAGAGTTAAACGGGAAGATCTCATTGAGCCTATCGAGGTAGGTGGAGCCGGGGCCTTTTTACATTTTGCCTTGGATGCCAAGACAACCCTGTTCGTGTAAACGGGTTGGGGCAATAACCCGATAAAAAATTTGGCTCTTCTCCCAACTAGTTCTCATCCGGAAAGGTCATTTCCGGATGAGAACTAGTTGGGAGAAGAAGGGGTTTTCTTTTATAATAATTTCAATGAATGATCACCTCACATCCAGCAGACCATAGCCGTGTTCGCCGTGAAGGCTTTGATCTAAACCGATGAGCTCATCATTATGCTCCAAGCGAAAACCGATAGTCTTGGTAATCAAGACTACTAAAATGAAAGTGACCAGGGCGGCATAAAAAATGGTAATTCCCATGCCGGTCGCCTGGACCCCTAATTGATTCCAGGCGCTCCAGGAGCCGCCGATTTTTTTGGCTGCCTCAGCCATCCAACTCGGCCGGATAAAAAAGGAAAGCATCAGGACCCCCAAACCGCTGCCTACCCCGTGAACCCCGAAGACATCCAGGGTATCATCATATCCCAGTCTGTATTTAATCATAATGGCCGAATAGCAGACCAGGGAGGAAAGCATCCCAAGGACCATAGCCCCGACAGGCCGAACCACCCCGGCGGCCGGTGTGATCACCACCAGCCCGGCTAAAATACCCGTCACAAATCCCAGGGAAGTTGCCTTACGGATATGGATGGCTTCTATCAGAATCCAGGTTAAGGCACCGGTGGCCGCCGAGATCTGGGTCATGGTCAAGGCTCGGGCCGTATCCAGACCGCTGGCGATAGTGCTGCCGGCATTAAATCCAAACCAACCAACCCACAATAAACCGGCCCCGAACATGGTAATGACTAGGTTATTGGGCATGCTGACTGTTTTGGGGTAGCCCAGTCGAGCCCCCAGATACAAGACGGCTATCAAAGCGCTCACTCCGGCTGAAACGTGGATCACCATTCCGCCGGCCAGATCAATAACTCCCCGGGCACCCAGGGTGTAAAGAAAACCGTCTTCGGCCCAGATCCAATGGCACAGGGGACAATACACCAACAGAAACCACAGGGTGATAAAGATGCAGTAACTTTTAAAACGGACCCGTTCGGCAAAGGCGCCGGCGATAAGGGCCGGGGTAATGATGGCAAATTTGCCTTGAAACATGGCGACCACATATTCAGGAACGCCGGCGCTGTGGATGGAATCATCGATCCCTTTTAAAAAGAAATAATCCGGATTCCAGCCGACCCAGCCGCCCAGGATGCTTTTACCAAAACAGAGGGAATAGCCGCAGACCATCCAGAGGACCCCGATGATGGCCATGGAGACAAAGCTGTGCATCATGGTCCCGAGGACGTTTTTGGTCCGCACCAAACCGCCATAAAACATGGCCAACCCCGGCACCATCAGCAAGACCAGGGCCGTGGAAACGAGCATCCAGGCCGTCGCACCGGTATCAATGGGGGGTTTTTCTCCGGCCCAAGCACCGGCAGTTGTTAAAAGGATGGCAACAAAGAGCGCGATGACGCCCCATTTTTCGACTTTCATACCTGTCTCCCTTTGGCCGTTATTTGTTATAGAGTTATTATGAAAGAATAGAGATAGAGCAAAAGGCTTGCCAGGAAAGGCCGCTCGATTTTATTTAAATAATTCTGGTAATTAACCTTATGACGGCCAAGCCCTCAAGATTAATAAAATACAATTTTGTAGTATGGTAAATATATATAAATACAAAAATGTAATTTTATTAAAGACGAAAGATTAACTGGGGTTAAGGTGTGCTTTCATTTTGGTCCTGGTCGGGTGCCCGCCTCGAGGATTCATTTCAGGGGCCTGCTTTTCATGTCTACCATTTCTGATGAACCGGTAAATGTTCCCCTGTACCCCTCCCCCCTGATGGATTTCGGCCCCGCTTCCAGCCTGGAGGGGTGGGGGGTTACCTGTGTTAAGACACGAAGACAAGGGTGAAGGGAGGGTTAGACACAAAATTGCCAATGGTTAGTTGCCCATACCCCTCAATCCCCTCCTCTCCTGGGATTAGGCGCCACCCTCCGGCCTGGAAGAGGATCCGGAGGCCGCCAAGGGAAGGGGAGTTTTACTTTTTACTTGTCATTCAAATGGGTTATATCGACAATTTGCGAAGCCATTAAAATGTTCCACGTGGAACATGAAAAAATCTTTCCAAGGAGTTCAATATATGTAATAGTGGCCTGACTAAAATTAAAGGGGATTTGATGGGAAAGATCATCGCTGTAGTGAATCAAAAAGGGGGGGTGGGTAAGACGGCCACAGCAGTCAACTTGGCCGCGGCTCTGGCTCTTTCTGGGAAGAAGACTTTACTCATAGACTTTGATCCCCAGGGAAATGCCACCAGTGGGGTTGGGGTCAACCGAGGGGTTGGGGTCAACCGAAAGGAATTCCAAAAATCCATTTATCATCTATTAATTGATCAACTCGATCCGGCCAGTCTGATACTGCCCACCGACATCCCTTTATTAAAAATAATTCCAGCGGATATGGATTTGGTCGGGGCGGATATCGAGCTGGTACCGATGGCCCAGCGCGAAAAGGTGCTTAAAAAAAAGATTGAACCCTTAATTCCTGAATTCGATTATATTTTTCTGGACTGCCCTCCATCTTTGGGTCTGCTTACCGTTAATGCGTTGACTGCGGCCCAGACTATTATCGTTCCAACCCAATGTGAGTATTATGCCCTGGAGGGATTGGGGAAGCTCCTGGCTACCATCCAGATTGTCCAAAGGGACTTGAACCCTTCTTTATCTGTGGAGGGGATTTTGCTGACCATGTTTGATGTCCGCAATAACCTTTCGTCTCAAGTAGAAACAGAAGTCCGGACCCACCTCAAAGAGCTTGTCTTTAAGACCGTTATCCCGAGAAACGTTCGAATAAGCGAGAGCCCCAGTCACGGCCTTCCTGTCCTTTTATATGATGAGCATTCCAGGGGGGCACAAAGCTATTTGGAGTTAGCCAAGGAACTATTAGAAAGGGAGATGAACAATGGATGACGGCAAGACGTTTAGTCCTAAAAAGAAAGGGTTAGGCCGGGGATTGGGAGCCCTTATTCCAACTACGGAGGCCCCCAGGGCCGAAAAAAGGACTTTTTTTTATGTCGGGATTGAAGAGATCCGGCCCAACCCCTACCAGCCCCGCAAGAAGGTCAAGGAGTCCTCTATAGACCAATTGGCCGATTCTATCAAAGAAAAAGGGATCATTCAGCCTCTTTTGGTCAGTAAAAACGCTGATGGTTACGGACTTATCGCCGGAGAAAGGAGATGGCGGGCTGCTCAGAGGGCCGGACTAACGGAGGTCCCGGTACTCCTCAGAGAAGCGGAACCGATTTCACAGTTAGAGTTGGCCCTGATAGAAAATATCCAGCGTCAAGATCTGAATGCCATGGAGGAAGCCGAAGCCTATCAGCGACTGATCCAGGAGTTTGGACTTTCCCAGGAAGAAGTGGGACGTCGAGTAAGTAAAGATCGCTCTTCCATTGCCAATTTTTTGCGGATATTAAAACTTCCCTCCTGGGTCCGGGAGAAGATATCGGAAGGGGCCTTGTCTTTTGGACATGCCAAATGCCTCTTAAGTCTGGAATCGCCCCAGGATCAAACCAACCTGGCCAAGATTGTTATTGAAAAGGGAATTTCAGTCAGAGAACTGGAGCGGGAGATTAAAAAGAAAGGGACTGCACCAATCAAGAAGGCACCATCGGCTACCTCACGGGAAGAAGACTGGGTTAAGGACATGATTCAAAAGTATAAGACCCGTATCAAGCTCAAGAGAAAGAAGACCGGTGGTTCTTTGGAAATATTCTATCACTCGGAAGAAGAACTGATCCGCATTGTCGATTTAATGATGCCAAGATAAGTAGTTCGAAAATAACGTTCGTCGAAAGATATTTTCATGTCCCGGCTTCCGAAGAGAAGCCTCCTTTTAGGTCGGCATAGCCGACCGTATCGTGGCGCCCCACAGGGGCATGAGGGCTTAATATGTCAATTCTTCTCGTTATTGATGGCTATAATTTGATCCGGAAATTCTCGCCTCTTTCCCGGGCGGAAGAGGCTGATTTTTCAAGAGGCAGAGAAAAACTGTTGGAATGGCTGTCGCTCTACCGCCAAAAGGTCCCCAATCCGATCACCGTGGTTTTTGATGGGGGTAAGGGTGGCGAGTTGGTCGAAGGAAGGGATATCTTTAAAGGGATCAAAATACGCTATTCTCCCCTGGGACAAACTGCAGACGATATTATCAAAGGCTTAGTCAATCGAGATGGTGAAAAAATTCTGGTGGTTACTTCCGATCACGAGCTGGGGTCCTATTGCCAATTTCGCAAGGCAGGTTGGATTCGCTCCGAAGATTTCGCCCAAAAGGTTCAGGAGAGAATTTTGGGGGTAGAAAAGGGGGACTTAAAGGAAGAAGAATCAACCAGCCGGCCAAAGAGAAAAAAGGGGACGGCTTTTCGTCTTTCTAAAAAGGCCAAA
>JAZDOU010000016.1:0-7042 GCA_043798385.1 Pseudomonadota bacterium | reverse complement strand
TTTTTATGGGCACCCCTTCTTTTGCCGTGTCCTCTCTTAAGGCCTTGCTGGAAGCCGGGGAAGAAGTGGTCTCTGTTTATACCCAGCCGGACCGGCCTAAAGGACGGGGCCGAAACCTGACCCCTTCTCCGATCAAAGAGTTTGCCCTCTCCCAAAACCGGCCGGTTTTTCAGCCTGCTTCATTTAAAGCGGCCCTGGCCCGGGATCAATTGGCCGAACAAAAACCGGATCTCTTGATAGTAGTCGCCTATGGGTTAATCCTTCCCCAATCGGTATTGGATCTCCCGACCTGGGGGGCCATCAATGTTCATGCCTCGCTCCTGCCAAAATATCGCGGGGCGGCCCCTATCCAATGGGCCATCATCCGGGGAGAAAGGGAAACCGGCCTGACCACCATGCGTCTGGATGCCGGGATGGATAGCGGGGATATCCTCCTCCAGGAAGCAGAGCCGATTCTGGAGACCGACACGGCCCAGAGCCTGCACGATCGGCTCTCTGATAAAGGGGGCAGATTGTTGCTTCAAACCCTGAGGACCCTTCGCCGGGGCGATCTCCTGCCTCTTCCCCAGGACCCCTCTCTGGCCAGCTATGCCCCGCCTTTGAAGAAAGAACAGGGGGAGATCTCCTGGGAGCTTTCAGCCCGGGAGATCGATTGTTGGGTACGGGGGTTGTCTCCCTGGCCGGGGGCCTATTCCTTCCTTCAGGGAAAACGGCTGTTGATTCACCGGGTCAGTTTTGATTCATTAGAAATGACAGGGACTCCGGGGACGATCACCTCCCTGGCCGGGGGCAGGACTCAGGTCCAGACCGGCCAAGGCCTATTGTCTCTATTAGAGATTCAAATGGAAGGACATCGCCGTATGTCCTCCGAAGAATTGCTCAGAGGCGTTTTGCTTAAGATCGGCGATCGCCTGGGGCGCCAATGACCAATGCCCGGGCCCTGGCCCTTCAAATCCTTCTGTCCTGGCAGCGATCAGGGACCTACCCGGATCAACTCTTAAGGGACTTGCTGGCCCAAAATACCCGCCTTAAACCTTCCGACCGGGCACTTATCTATCAACTGGTTTATGGGGTCCTGCGCTGGCAGGGTAAGCTGGATTGGATCATTCAGCAATTTTCCCAAAGGCCCTTAGAAAAGCTGTCCATAAAGACTCGGGTTATTTTGAGGCTGGGGGTCTTTCAAATGCTCTTCCTGACCCGGATCCCGGTGTCGGCCGCGGTCAACGAATCGGTCAAGCTGGCCAAATCAGGCCGGACTCCCTGGGCCGCCAACTTTATTAATGCCGTTCTTCGGTCTTTGGATCGGGGAAAAGAAAGGCTCTCCTTTCCTTCCAAAGAAGACCCGCTGGCCTATCTGGCCGTCAATTACTCCCATCCAGCCTGGTTGGTAAAACAGTGGGTAGAGACCTGGGGTTTTGAAAAGACCGAGGCCTTGTGTCAGAACAACAATCGGATTCCACCCCTGACCCTGCGGGTCAATACCTTAAGAACAAATCGCCGGGATTTGTTGCCCAGGCTTGAAAGGCAGGCGGCTCGATCGGGTCCGACTTCTTTTTCTCCGCTGGGGATTCGAGTGGAAGAGCCGGATCGGCCTTTGGTTCAGGACGAGATGTTCCACCAGGGTTTTTTTCAGATTCAAGATGAGGCCTCCCAATTGGTGGCCTATATCCTCGATCCCCAACCAGGGGAAAGGATCTTGGATCTTTGTGCCGGTGCAGGGGGAAAGGCCGGCCATCTGGCCCAATTGATGAATAATCAGGGTACGATCCTGGCCGTTGACCTTCATCCGGGAAAGATAGAGGACCTGCAGGGAAATGCCAGGAGGCTGGGGATCACCATTATTAAGGGGCTGGTCGGGGATGCCTTCAATGAGGCCCTGTTTCAGAAAAAGACCGGGGCCTTTGATCGCATCCTGATCGATGCCCCCTGTTCGGGGTGGGGGGTCATAGGCCGAAATCCGGACCTTAAGTGGCGACTCAGCCCCGAAGACAGCCCCCGTCTGGCCGGGATGCAAAACAAGTTCTTGCAAAATGCGGCCGGATGGCTAAAATCAAAAGGGGTCTTAGTCTATGTGACCTGTACTCTGAGCCGGGAAGAGAACCAGGGGGTTATTGAGACATTTATTGACCAACACCCGGAATTTGTGGTCGAGGATGCCTCGGCCTTCCTGCCGGAACCGGCCCACCGGCTGGTCGATGATGACGGTTTCTATCAGACCTGGCCCCCGGTTGATGGGATGGACGGTTTCTTTGCCGCCAGATTGAGAAAGACAGGTTCAGGGTTCAAGGTTTAAGAAAATACCGGAGGCCGAATCCAAAACCCCGGACTCTAATAAAATGAGGTGCCTATGAAACGAATTGCCCCTTCGATACTATCGTCGGATTTCGGTAGACTCAAAGAGGAGGTCCAGGCCGTGGAAGCGGCCGGGGCCGACTATATCCATGTCGATGTCATGGACGGCCATTTTGTGCCCAATATTACCATCGGCCCCGTGGTAGTGGAGGCCGTGCGTAAGATAACCAAGCTTCCCCTGGACGTCCATTTGATGATCGAAAATCCCGACCGCTATATTTCCGACTTTGCCAAAGCCGGGGCCGATATCCTCTCGGTTCACTTTGAAGTTTGTCCGCACCTCCAGCGCACCATCACCCTGATCCGGGAACATTCGGTTAAACCGGCGGTAGTGTTGAATCCCGCTACGCCGGTGGCCTTTCTGGATGATATTTTGGGAGAGGTGGACTGGGTCTTGATCATGAGTGTCAACCCCGGGTTCGGAGGGCAAAAATTTATCCCCGGTTCGCTGGATAAGATCAAAAGGCTCAAAGAGATGATCGACCGGCGGGGAGTAAAGGTGGAAATCGAAGTCGACGGAGGCATTACCCCGAAAAACGTCGGGCAGGTCTGCCGGGCCGGGGCGGATATCGTGGTGGCCGGTTCAGCCATCTATCACACCCCGGATTATAAAAAAACCATCGCCTTATTTAGAAAAGAAATGGAGGAGAGCTGAAAAGGCTATAACCAAATGAGGGGCCGGACCCAATGCCATGCCAATGCTATAACTCGGATACCATCGCGGTAAATCTCACGAAAAACTCAAGTTGAAAGAAAATAAACCATGAAAAAGGTCGGAATCTCGACGGCGGCGGACATCTCAGCCTTCTTTCAAGCCTATAACGAAGGTGACTACGAGGCGCTTTTCGAAAAGTACCTGGCGGAGGATTGCCTTTGGTACGCATCTGAAAAGGCCCTTAAGGGAAAGCGGGAAATCCTGGACTACTGGACAAAAATCCATTCGGCCTTCAAGGAAACCCTGAGCAAGCCCGAAAACGTTGTCTTCGGAGACGGCCGGGTTTATCTGCAGGTGAAGATTCGACTCGACTTTGTTCAGGATGGCATGTTCTACGGCAGATCCTATAAAAAAGGCGATATCTGCAATTTCGGGTGTGCCGACTACTACGAATTCGACGTTGAGGGCAAAATCCGCTCCGGGCTCGTTTATATCAAATTTTTCGAATGAGGATCTGTCTATGCAATTGGAAGAAACCATTGCCAGGCGGGTCGCGAGCCTCTCCTTTGAGGGCATCGATGCCGATCTGCTTCACGTCCTCAAGCGGAACATCATGGATTCATACGCCGCAATTTGCGGTTCGCTCCTGGACAAGGGGATGCTGGCGAACTTCGACCGACTGGTCTCGGGACCGGCCTCGGGCTCGGACCTGGATGTCTGGGGGATTCAGAAGCGGGGGAGTTTCCTCGACGCCATCTTTATGAACGCACTCTTAGCCCGGCGAAGCGACCTCCTCAGCACTTACCTGTCCGCAAACGCCATGGGCGGCGCGCACCCGTCGGATAACGTCGGCCTCGTCCTGACCCTCGCCGACTGGAAAAAGATGAGCGGGAAGGAATTGCTGTCGACGATCTACACGGCGTTTTACCTTTCTGCGGCATTCGCGACGTATTATGATCCGGAGCCTGCAAAGCACGACCACGATGCGACCGCGATATTTTACACCGCCCTGACGATCGGGTACGCCTTGGGCCTTTCCGAGGAGAAACTCGTCATGGTCCAGCGCCTGGCAGGGATGTTCGGCCTGGACATCAACCAGGCCGGCGTCGGACAAATGACCGACTGGAAGCATTGTACCTACGCTTCAGGCGCACTCCGGGGATTTCAGTCGATCAAGCTGGCACTGGCCGGTTTTCAAGCGCCTTCGGAAATCTACGAAGGCTCGGCGGGCGTCAATCAGTTTTTTTCTCACTCCGAGGTGATTTTCGATCCGCCCCCCGATCTGACGCGGATCATCTTCAAACGCTGGCCCGCCCTGGTCTTCTGCCAGACGCCCATCGACGTTGCGCTGGACATCTCCAAGAAAATCAAGGACAAGAACACTATTCAATCGATCCTCGTCAAGACCTATGCGGTCGCCTTCCGCAACGGCGCGCTTCCTACAGCGTATCACCCGACCAGCCGGGCGGGACGAACGCATTCGATCCCGTATTGCGTCGCGACAGCCCTGCTCAAGCCCGTCAAGTATGAAGACTTCGACGAACCTCATGCTTCGGATGGTTCTCTCAATCGACTCATGGCAAAGGTCAAGGTTGTCGAGGATACTGAAATCGACAAGCTCTTTCCGGCAAAGTCCAAGTGCGTAATCGCGGTGACCCTGAAGGATGGGTCGACGATCCAGGCCGAGCGAGACTGTCCCAAGGGTGACCCGAATGACCCACTGTCGGACAGGGAGATCGAGGAGAAGCTCTCGGACTACTTTTTCTTCGCCGCCAACAAGGCCGAACAGGACGAGGTAATTGAGCGCCTTTGGAAACTGGAAGAGCAGACAAGCCTGGACTGGCTCGTCGCTCCGCTTAAAAGGAGACTGATTTAAAAGAGAAGGTTTCCCGGTTTGCCGATCCCGGCGTCAAAATGGCCGATCTTAAAAATGATAAGCTCGTAAAAAGTTGAAAAATAGGTGTTGATGTCATTTCGGATTCCGTCCCGGAGTGGACTCCATCCCGGAGGGCGAAATCCGGAATCCAGGATGAATGAACTGGTTCCCGGCCATCGCCGGGACAACGTCTGGACCCTTGTTTTCACCGGAATGACGATTTTTTTACGAGGTTATCAAAAGTATTCGCTTGACAATTAGAAAATACGGTATTAAAAAAGCCAGAACGAAAAAGGCAAACCCTTCGCAAGGAGGGGACGCAAAGATACAGACCCTTTGCAGGGTGGCTGATCCGCCGTAAATAACATATAGCAGGATTTCAGAAACCCACCGCTCAGGTGGGTTTTTTTTTGAGAAAAGAGAGCGAAACTATTTTGCAAGAAGCCTTGGATAAATCAATGTAAATAATTTTTTCAGGTGAATGTGACCTTTTGGAGCGGCAGATGAAGTGGAGCAGCCCCCAAGTTGCGGCCATTAAGGAACAGAATCAGAAGATTAAAAAACTGGGAGCCAAGAGTAAGAAAAAGGCAAGATGATCAGGGCATTTTGAAGAGAGGTTAAGGGTAGAGGGGGGATTTCCTTGGCTTGTTTTTAAAAAAACAATGCCGGATAGGATCAAATGCGGAATAGCCGGAAGAGATCATTAAAAAAAACAGCAAGGCTTTACCTTGATAGAGCTCCTGGTCGTGATGGTCATTATCGGCCTGCTGGCGGCCCTGGTTGGTCCACGCATTTTTCCAAAATTGGGCAAAGGAAAACAGGCGGCTGCCAAGGCCCAGGTTTTGTTGTTGGGTCAGGCCCTGGACCAGTATAAATTGGATGTCGGTTTCTATCCCTCAACCCAGGAGGGATTGAATGCCCTGCAAATCAATCCGGGGATCGAAAAGTGGGATGGCCCCTATTTGAAAAAAAATGTCCCCTTTGATCCCTGGGGGAAACCCTACGGTTATCAATGCCCCGGAACCCATGGTGAGTACGATCTCTACTCCTTTGGAAGGGATAACAAACCAGGTGGGGAAGGGGAGGACAAAGATGTCACTACTTGGGATTAGAAATTATGATTAAAAAATTCCCGGCCTTCGTACTGATTCTGTTGTCACTGATGGCCCATTTTTCATTAATCGGGTGCAACATTTCAGATAACAATAAACAAGACAGCCTGACCAGCGGTACCCTATCCGGTTCCGGTGGTTCAGGTGGACCTGCCGCCCGGGTTTCCGTAACTGCCGGAAATAACCCCATCGGCTCCGGTGCCACTACCACCATCACGATCATCATCACTGATTCCGGAAACAGAAGAACCGACGCCTCAATCATCCTGACCTCTTCCGGGGGAGGATATTTTAACGGATCAACCTCCAATACCAGCGTCAACGGCAATACCTTGGGAGGATCCTTCATCGCCACCTATACCGCCCCAACCATAACTGCTCAAACCGATATCGTGATTACGGCTACAGTATCCGGGACGGCCATTTCCGGATCGGTCTCTCTTACGGTTACCCTTTAGGGACTGCTGAAAAATAACTTGAACAATTTATGAGGGTTTCATAAACCATTTTTTAGGGTGAACTAATTGGGTGATGATCCCATTTTATTAATAAGAAGGGTGAACCTTTTGAGGAATAGGGCAACTCGACTCTCTCTATTATTGATCTTCCTTTTAATGGCCTCTATCCCCTATAAGGGTTCGTCCCTGTCGGCTCAATCAACCCAACCGGCCCAACCTCCTCCCCCTCTCTTCTCCGCTCCCCCGATCCCCTCTCCCTCGAGGCAACCCCAACCGGCCCACCCACCAGGCCCGGGGCAACCAACCGAGTCCTTTTCAGAAACACCTCCGGACAGGAGTAAGGCAGGGCCGGCGACCCCCCAAAAACCCTCTGTCAAAAAAGGAGAGGTCAGTTTTAATTTTGACGACGCCGATGTCTATTCGGTAATCCAGACCATTTTCGGTGGGATTATGAAGTTCAATTATATCATTGACCCCAAGGTTAAGGGGCGGGTTAATTTCAGATCCATAGCCCCGGTAGCCAAAGAGGATGTCCTGCCTTTAATGGAAGTTATCCTGCGACTGAATGGTATTGGTGTTATTGAGGAGG
>JAZDOU010000522.1:0-2734 GCA_043798385.1 Pseudomonadota bacterium | reverse complement strand
CAGGGAGGGCCTCCCGGGACAACCCAAAAAGGGAGGAAAACAAAATGGAAACGGAGTTTTTAAAATGGGCAAAAAAGGAAGGTTTACTGATTGAGCCGGAAGATGGCAGCGTTATAGATCTGGCTTTAAAGAGGATCCGCCGGCAGATTGAGGATCGTTTACGGAAACAGAAAAGGCTGATCCTCCCCGTGGCTAAGATCCTGGGCATCAAGGTTACTCCATGGTATGAAAAGGGCGGCCTATGATGGCATCAAGAGAAATGCTTTTCCGTATAGTGAATAATTTCCAACCGGATGATAAAAGCCCGATCATTGACTTGATCCTGAACGAAACGCCCGACAAGGCGGGGCGTGCGGCTTTAGGCTTTGCGGTGGGGTATATTTTCGGCCAAAAGTTTGAGCTAGCTGATAAAGAGGCCATTTCCCAACTAAAAGAACTCCATAAAAGGGTTCTTGGGAATAGCGGTTTGCTGAAATCCCTGAAACCGAGACTCAGAGCGGCCGGATCTATTTTTGAGGAAGATACTGACCTGATCCGCATAGGTGAAAAGGACCGGGGGCAGATGGATTACAAGGAAGGATTCTTGACGTTCTGCCGATTTCACCGGAATCTTTCGGAAAATACGATTAGAAGCTACGAGTTCGATCTGAGACAGTTTTTTGAGTGGCTAAACAAGAACCAGATAGAAATCACTTCAATCACGATCAAGAACCTTGACGCTTTCTTAATCTGGCTTAAGCAACTGGGAATCACAGTTTCCACCGTTAACCGGCACATGTATTGCCTCAAAAGCTTTTACCGATGGCTGATGCGGATTGAGGCCGTTAACCGGAATCCTCTTGAAGCTTTCCAGAATGCAAGGGATAAAAAAAGGCTTCCGAAGTATTTGAATTCGGAGCAACAAGAGGCCCTTCTTCTGGCCGCCAGGAATGGGAAGTACAATGCTCCATGGCTCGGTCAGAGAAATTACCTCATAATCCTTTTCCTCCTCGATACCGGGGTCAGGATAGGGGAGCTTTGCACTTTGGAGGTAGGCAGTATTGATCTGAATGAGGGCTTTGCTATGGTCATCGGAAAGGGGGACAAAGAGCGTGAGGTTGTGCTCTCCGATCGTCTCAAAGATGCGATTAAAGCCTATTTGGCCATGGTTAATGCCAGCGAATTAAAGGGCTGTGTGGGCCCTATACTTGCCTCCCGGGGGTTCACCCTTCGGTCAGCTTGCAAGGAGATGGATATTTGCTATAAGTCGGTGCGGGCTGTTCTGGACTATGGATACCAGGGAGAGATTAACCGAAAACTTCAACGATTCGTAAAGGAGAAAATCCGGCCCCTCCCCATAAAATTTCTATTCTTCAACGAGCATGGAGTCCCTGTTATTCAACGTCATGCCTTCCGCATCGTTAAAGAGATTGGAAAACGGGCGGGGATCCCGGACCTACATCCTCACGCCCTCCGGCACACCGCGGCCACTAATTTAAGGGAACGAGGGGCGGAGCTTATCTTGATCAAAGAAGCTTTAGGTCATTCATCGGTAAGTACCACGGAAATGTACGCCCATGTGGGAAATGGAAGGTACCGGGAGGAGATGAAAAGGTTACTTAACCAATAACCTGGGGGAGGAGGAGAATTATGGTTATCTGCAAAAAAGGTCATGAGCCAATTTCTTATAAAACCGGAAAGTGTCCATTGTGCCTTGCGCTGCGGAAAAATGAAACAATGAGGCATCAGGTTGTCGATTTGCAATATTCTTTACTGATCTCTGATGCGGAAGTGGTCATGGATTTTGGCCTGTGCGAAGAGGAAAGGGTCTGCTCTGCAGGGAGCAGAGCATGACGGATCAGGGGCCGGATCACAGGAAATAAAAAGAAATCAAAGGGAAGGAGTTGAAAAATGGAACTTGGAGAGAATTATTTCGTTTTTCAAATCAGCAATAAAGGCAAGGTTCGGTTTTTGCCGGATAAGTCACAGATTTCCACAAGCCCTGAAATGAAAGAGAGCTTGCAAGAGATTGCCGTTAAGACTGCAAAGTTTATGGAAAGCCTCTTAAAAGAAAAATCTTGGAAATCTAAATAAGGGCAGCGCTGACGAGCGCGGACCAGGCCCTACTAGCCCCTCGATCAAACCTCAGGGGGATCTATGAGCCGTTTATTTTGCCCAAGATGCAAGGGAATGATGAGACCCGAGGATTTCTATTTCGAGGGCGAAAAGTGCAGCTCCTGGGTTTGCTTTTTATGCGGGGAGACGATCGACGAAGAGATCTTGAAAAACCGGCGCGGGAGTCTTCCCGCCAAGGAAAAAAAGATTTCGCTGGAGGGCCGGGGCCAAAGGGATCTTGACGGGTGCCCGAATCACTCTGAAGGATCCCCGCGGGCTTTTTCTCTGAATCCTGAAAATTTGCTGGGAATCGTGCTGGGAAGTGAAAAAAGTTTAGGCCAGAAGACTTCTTGATCTAAAGGGGAAATCAGATGGGCGTCAAGCTTAAAGAGAAAAATCCCGGGGAATGGTGGATATTCATTGACCATCATGGAAAACGGAAGGCTAAGAAGATAGGAACCGATGAGGCATTGGCCCGGGAGGTTGCCAAGAGGATCGAGGCTAAATTGGCCCTGGGGGAGATGGACCTTGACGAAGAAAAAAAGAAGACCCCGACATTCAAGGAGTATGCAGAGGTCTGGCTTTCCACCTACATCAAGCCTCTCGGACGGCCGTCAACCTACGATCGTTATAGCGACCT
>JAZDOU010000408.1:0-2025 GCA_043798385.1 Pseudomonadota bacterium | reverse complement strand
TATTTTCGTCATAAACTTCATAACCGGTTCTGGGTATGCCTTTATCGAGCATTTTAAAGCCAACTAAGAATCTATCTCTTTTAAGATTTTCCATCGCCGCTTTGCCTATAAAATCTCCGTTGTCTAATTTAACAACCCAGCTTAATCCGGCTTCAATAGGATTTATATTTTCATTTATTTCGTTGCCGTAAAGACAATATTTTGCTTCTAAGCGCAATGTGTCTCTTGCGCCAAGCCCTATCGGGATCATTCCGGCGTCTTTCCCCGCGCTCATAAGCATATCCCAAATATCGGCGGCAGATTTATTGGGGATATAAAGCTCAAAACCGTCTTCTCCCGTATAACCAGTGCGAGATATCAGTAGGGGTAATTCACGAATTGCCCCTACTGCATTGATTTTCGCGTCTATGCAATTATAATATTTAACGGACGATAAATTTGTCTGCGTTATTTTCTGCACAATTGATTCCGAACAAGGCCCCTGAACGGCTATAAGAGAAAGTTCATCAGATAAATTTTCAACTTTTGTGTTAGCGGACGCCCATCTCGAAAACCATTCATACATTTTTTTAACGTTTGTTGCGTTGACTACTAAAAAATAATGATCGGTCCGCCTGTAAACCAGAATATCATCAAGAACTCCACCGTCTTCTTTGCATACCGTAGTATAAAGAATCTGATTTACGGCAAGTTTTGAGATATCATTTGTCGTAAGCTTCTGCACAAGGCCGAAAGCATCAGGGCCGGTAACTTTAAGCTCTCCCATATGCGTTAAATCAAATATGCCCGCGCCTAATCTTGTGGCGCGGTGTTCTTTGAGAATGCCTGAATACTCAACCGGCATAACCCATTCGCCGAATTCAATCATCCTTGCGCCTAAATTTACATGCTTATCGTAAAGCGGCGTTTTTCTTAAATTTTTCGTTTCCATGTTGCCTCCAGGTGTTCAAAGTTAAAAGTTCAAAGTTTAAGGTTCTTGGAAGATTTTTTATCCGTCGCCGGCGGATAAAAAATCTGTCATTGAACTTTCAACCTTCAACCTTGAACTATTACTAATACCAGTCCCCTGTTTTGATTTTATACTTTTTCACAAATCCATATCATGCGCTCTGAATCTTTAGAAAAATCTTTTTTATCAAAATCGCCGTATAAATCAATTACTTTAAAATTACATTTTGTAAGAAGATGATACATTTCAAATGTATATACATATTTCATATAAAATTTTATTTTGTTTTTATGGTCTTTTTTTATGTCTTCATCGTTATAATTTATATTGGCAATAATTTCCACGGTCTGGTTAAAAGTATCGTACCTATTGTCGAACCAGTATTCAATGGTTTTAGAGTCATCTCTTGTCACGGTTTTTTTCTCGGTTTTATACTTTTCTTTGGCTATCCATTTAGCGTTCGGCACGAAAATATCAAATATAAGTTTTCCTTCGGCTTTAAGATGATTATATATACAGCGCAGGCTCTCTTCCTGATCTTTTAACGACAACAGATGAAGAAACGCGTTAAACGGTATAATGCACGCGCCGAATTTTTCGGGCAGGTGAAAATTGCGCATGTCCTGTTTTTCAAACCTTATATTTCCTGTTATTTTGCCGACCTGCTTTAATTTTTTTTCGGCTTCTTCAAGCATTTTCGACGAGATATCAATTCCTACAACTTTTAAGCCCGCGCATGCCAGAGGAATAGCCACTCTGCCCGTGCCGCAGGCAAGCTCAAGAATAGGTTGTCTTTCGTTTTTAGCAATCTGGTAATAAAATTCTATATCCTGCCTGTTTTCCTGCCAAACAAGATCGTAAATATGCGCCCACGAATCATACACAACGCTCATCAAACCCTCTTATAATCTTTCACTAAAATCTTTTTTGATTTTTCAATGTCTTTTTGAATCTGTTTTTTCAAATCTTTCATGTCAGCGATTTTTTTTTCTTCCCTTATCTTCCGCGCGAAAAAAACCTTGATTTTTTCACCGTATATATCTTTTTTAAAATCAAATATATGGACTTCCAGCGCC
>JAZDOU010000478.1:0-2149 GCA_043798385.1 Pseudomonadota bacterium | reverse complement strand
ACCTTGAATAGTAATTTACCCGGTTGCTCGAATTATTGCCAGACATTATCTCAAGTACGTGCACTTTTAGCCAGTATCATATCGTGCCCCAGTAAATTTTCGGAATATGAAGAATACCCTGTTGCGATAGGCCCTCCGGGTAATTTTTAAGGCGATGAAGACTCATCCAATAGTTTAATTCTGAGCAGAAAAAAAGGAGAAATAAAAATGAAATCCAGTGATAAAAAAGAGTCAATAGAAAATTTAAACGACAAGTTTTGTTCCCCCTTCGGCCTTAAGGACCCCCGGAGGAAAAAGAAAGCCCTGCCTCTTAAAGCTCATTTCAGCACCTGGCATCATCTTTATTGTTACGGAAAGGAGCGTTCACGGCTCAATTCCTTTAAAAATGAGACCGCTTGAAATTATTACTTACGTCTGTAATTGGACCATATGGTGTCGATGACGAATATGGTGAAAAAGAAAATAACATGGAGCTCTTTCATAATCAGGTTACCCGAGAGCAAGGGATATTTTCCTATCGGTTCAATCACGGAAGCCATGGGCTTTGTTTTTTGGCTGAAAATGTCGATATGCCCACGGCGGTACTAGATTTTCCGAGCTTTAAACGGTTTATAAAAGAACTAAAAAAGGGGTATGATTACGTTGGGATCAGTTTTATTATCCCCAATTTTAAAAAAGCAAGGAAAATGGCTCAGACCATCCGCGAATTATCACCCCCATCCAAGATTATTTTAGGGGGGCATGGCGTAAGTATTCCAAATATAGAATCCATGATCGACCATGATTTTATTTGTAAAGGCGAAGGCGTATATTTTTTAAGAAAACTTTTTGGAGAAAAGATAAACAAACCGATCAAGCATCCGCTTGAATACAGCTCTTTCAATCGGCAGGTCATGGGGGCGCCTTTGCCGGCCCGCTCGGGAATTCTTATAACGGGCCTCGGGTGTGTGAATAAATGCCGTTTTTGTGCCACTTCACATTTCTTCGGCAAGTATATCCCCTATTTAAAAACCGGTCGGGATATCTTTGAGGTCTGTTGCCGTTACGAAGATGAGAAGAATATAACGTCTTTCGGGGTGTTGGATGAAAATTTTTTGAAAATGAAGGAGCGTGCACTGGAATTGTTGGAACTGATGGAAAAAAATGATCGACACTTTAATTTTTCAATCTTCAGCTCTGCCGAAACACTGAAAGACATGGGCGACCTGGATGTTCTTGTTCGACTAGGTGTAACCTTTATTTGGATTGGCGTTGAATCCAAAAAAGAAATCTATATCAAAAACAAAGATATCGATTTTCATAATCTTATTAAGGAATTAAGGAAAAGGGGGATTAGCGTTTTGGCATCATCGATTTTGTTTCTCGAAGAACACGACAAAAATACGATTTGGGAAGATATCGACTTTGCGACCTCGCTGAATCCGGATTATCTTCAATTCATGCAACTGGGTCCGATCCCGGGAACAAAATTGTATAAAGACTACGAACAAGAGGGAAAACTAATCAAGGACCTGCCTTATGAATCCCAGCACGGTCAGGGGAGAATATGGTTTCATCACGACCATTTTACAAGAGATGAATCAAAAGATTTTT
This sequence comes from Pseudomonadota bacterium, assembly GCA_043798385.1. GTDB lineage: Bacteria > Desulfobacterota > RBG-13-43-22 > RBG-13-43-22 > RBG-13-43-22 > RBG-13-43-22. Next base: position 556 of record JAZDOU010000478.1, on the reverse strand, counting down.
TACGGCTTGCTTTTGAAATAGACTATAACCGAAATGGCGCTTCCCTGTTGCGTGCTATAAAAACTGCTTTTGAGGGTTATTTATATTGCAAAAACCATCCAACCAAACTCATTAACACGCGTTCAGCGTCCTTTAAAAATAAACTTAAAATGATGCGGTACCTTCTCACTGCCTCAAAGATTTTTGTCCAAAACCGACAGAGTGAAATTTTATTGGCAGAAATAGAAAATTTATTCTTAGTTCATTTCGGGAAGAAAAACATCCTTGCTTTTGCAAAATCGATAACTGTTGTTTTTTTGAGCATTAAAGAATATCTGCGATGTAGAATTGGCAACGATGTCAGAGTGCCAAAGACATCATATCGTTTATTTAATAAGGTTCATAAACATAAGGATAAATCGGCTAAGCTGTCAGACATTGCCGGAACCAAATCGAAAATTGCATATAGCCTGTCTTACCCAAATGAGCGTTAGTTTTACCCGGCTGCCCCGGCATCCATGACGTGGTCCTCCGCCAATGGCATGCTCGCAGCGGGGAATGTAAAAAGCCTCCTATC
>JAZDOU010000403.1:0-3622 GCA_043798385.1 Pseudomonadota bacterium | reverse complement strand
CACCGGGTTTATTGCCTTACTCATTGGAATTCCCACCCTTAAACTTCACGGCCATTACTTAGTTATGGCTACGCTCGGTTTCAACATCATCATCAATATTATCACTATTCAATGGGACCAAATGACCGGGGGACCTTCGGGGTTTCCAGGAATACCCAATTTGAAAATCGGAAGCCTGATTTTTGATTCCGACCGGAAGATGTATTATCTGATCTGGTTTTTCACCTTTGTGGGGATTTTCCTGGCTTTAAACCTGGTCCATTCCAGGGTCGGCCGGGGGCTTCGCGCCTTGCACGGAAGCGAAGTCGCCGCCCGCTCTTTGGGGGTTAAGACCGAGGGATATAAAGTTAAGGTGTTCATAATCAGCGCCCTTTATGCCTCCCTGGCCGGAAGCCTTTATGCCCATTACCTGACCTTTATCAGTCCCAAGACATTTGATATCTTTTTTTCAATCGAAAAAGGACGGATCTTCTTTAAGGGGAAACAAATAAACGGTCGGCAACCCTATCAACTGGCCAAGCTGGGGCTGACCAGGACCTTTCAAAACAATCAGGTCTTTCAAAACATGATTGGAGTGGATCTATGGATTCGGAAAAACGAAAAACCAGTCCTATCCGGATTTTAATTGCCAAACCGGGACTGGATGGTCATGACCGGGGGGCCAAGGTAGTGGCCCATGCCCTGAGAGATGCCGGTATGGAGGTGGTCTATACCGGTCTTCACCAAAGCATAGAAGGCATTGTTCAAGCGGCCTTACAGGAAGCGGTCGATGTGATCGGGCTTTCCATTATGTCCGGAGCCCATCTGCCCATATGTAAAAAACTGATGAAGCTGCTGGCCGAGAAAAGCTTGCAGGATAAACAGGTGGTGGTCGGCGGTGTCATACCCAAGCGGGACATCCCGACGTTAAAGGCCCTGGGGGTGGACGGGGTTTTCCCTGGTGGGACGCCCTTTTCGGTCCCCATTGAATTTATCAAAAATAACTTAAGGTGATGGCACAAGGCACAGGGCGCAAGGCACAAGGTAAAACATAAGAAAAGGTCAACCTTAAAGCCTTGCACCTTGAGCCTTACGCCTTGCGCCTGTTTTTATCAGGAGGTTAAATGGGAGTAGCCAAATATATCAAAGACAAAAAAGATGGTATTCAGGAAGTGATCCTGCAGTCCGGAATACCGGTCAAGACCGTCTATACGCCTCAGGATTTAGAGGCGATCGGCTTTGACTATCAAAAAGACCTGGCTGATCCGGGGAGCTATCCTTTTACGCGGGGGATCCATCCCAAAGGGTACCGCAGCCGGGCCTGGACGACCCGCCAATATACCGGTTTCGGGTCGCCGGCCGAGACCAATGAGCGCTTTAAGCTGATGATCTCCCACGGTCAGACGGGCTTGAACGTGGCCTTTGACCTTCCTTCCCAGATGGGCTTGGATTCCGATGATCCCCAGGCGGAAGGCGAAGTCGGCCGGGTGGGCATGGCCGTGGATTCCTTGCGGGATTTTGAAATCGCCTTTAAAGATATTCAACTGGAAAAGATCGGCGTCGGTCTGACCATCAATGCCGTGGCCTCTATCATGCTGGCCATGTTTCAAGCCATGGCCGGGAAATACGGCTACACCAAGGATCAGATCAGCGCCACTCCTCAAAACGACATCCTGAAGGAAATGATCGGCCGGGGGGCCTGGATATTCCCGATTGAGCCGGCGATCTCCCTGATCGGGGACACCATCGAGTATTCCATGCAAGAACTGCCCAAGTGCAACCCGGTCAGTGTCTGCGGTTATCATATCCGGGAATCCGGGGCGACTCCGGCTCAGGAGATTGCCTATGCCATTATGATCGCCAATGCCTATATTGATGAGGTGGTCGGTAGAGGCTATGGGGCTGAAGCGTTTGTGGGACGTTTTTCTTTTAACATTAATATCTTCGGCAATCTTTGGGAACAGGTGGCCAAGTTTCGGGTCGCCCGGAAGCTCTGGGCCATCAACTTAAAAGAGAAGTACGGGATTAAGAACGATAAGAATATGTATTTCCGGGGTCTGTTTGGCGGCGGCGGGTATGGACTGACCAAGGCCCAACCGGAAAACAATATCATCCGGGGGGCCTATTATGCCCTGGCGGCTGCCTTGGGCGGAGCTCAGACAACGGCCCTGTGCTCTTTTGATGAGGCCTACACCATCCCCACCCCCAGGGCCGCCCTGCTCTCCTTGCGGACCCTGGAGATCCTGATGGAGGAAGTGGGGCTGCGGGATACGGTTGATCCCCTGGCCGGATCCTATTTTATCGAGACCCTGACCAAGCAGATGGAAGAAAAGATCCTGGCTGAAATGAAAGAAATCGAAGCCCTGGGAGGGATTACCCGGGCGGTAGCCCAGGGGTATATCCAGAGAAAGGTCTCCCGCCAGGCCTATGAATTCGAAAAGGCCGTCCAGGAAGGGGAGTTGATTAAGGTGGGGGTCAATAAATATGTCGAAGGGGAGGAAGAGGATGTCGCCCTCCATGAGTACCGGGAAGAATCGGCCGAAGAAAAGATCACGGCCCTGAAGGAGCTCCGACTGGAACGCTCCTCCCAGGAGGTTTCCCGCACCTTGAAGGCCCTGGAGTCGGCCGTTAAAGACCACAAAAACGTTATGCCTTTATTGGTGGATTGCTGCCAGGCCTATTGCACGGTGGGAGAGATGACCAACGTCTTCAAACAGGCCTATGGAGAATTCGAGGAGCCGAGTATTTTTTAAAACGAAAATACGAATAATGAATATCGAACATCGAATTTCGAATTATGAAGTTAATGGTACCTTTCCTTCGACATTCAGCATTCATTATTCGGAATTCGACATTTTCATCCTTCGTGGCGCCTTGAAGGGCGCATGCGGGTTTAGTACGTAAATAGTTCTTATCCGGAAAGGTCGTTTCCGGATGAGAACATACAACTGCCGGTCCTCAACTATGGCCAGAAACCCTTTGAAAAAGGGTTTCTGGCGAGAGCTTAATTCCGACATCCAGGTGTTTCCATCCGGAAATTCGAATTTCCGGATGGAAACTAAATAGAATCTGGGGTCCACCGGTCCTCGGTCCTATTTTCATGATTCGGTGGTGTCACGCCACTATCGTGGCATGACGGATTAGTACGTAAATAGGGTTTAAGAGGTAACGTTGGCTCCATTCTATTTTCATGTTTCGTGGTGCCATGCCCTTGGGCAGGGCATGGGAATTAGCACGAAAATAGAATTCAAGGGTTTTAACTTCCACGCCTTTCACTTGAATCCTGGACCCCGTGGCCCCTTGAATCCTTCATTTCACGTTTCATAATGCCCTTGGGGGCTAGAAGGTTTAATATGGTAGAAAAGCATTACCGTTTAGGCTGTGATATCGGCGGCACATTTACCGATTTTGTCTTGCTCGATGATCATACGGGGGAGATCAAGACCGGCAAATGTCTGACCACCCCCCAGGACCCCTCGGATGCGGTTGAAGAGGGGATGAGGATGTTGGAAACCATGTCGCCGGATTTTGTGACTAAGCTGGATGAGCTGATTCATGGAACGACTCTGGTCATCAATGCCATTATCGAACGCAAGGGGGCCAAAACAGGACTGATCACCACCAAGGGCTTCCGGGACGTCCT
>JAZDOU010000463.1:0-2107 GCA_043798385.1 Pseudomonadota bacterium | reverse complement strand
ATATGGCAATGAATATCAATCATAATTTTTTTGTCGGCCACAGACAAGACAGACAAACACGGACTTGTTTAGCTTTTACCCTGAAGACTTTTCTGGGTAAAAAATAACGTCTGTTTGGTCTGTAGTGGTCCGTGGCTAATTTTATTCTTGCTTTGAGCTTCCAGCCTTGAACTTTGAGCTTCTTTTCGCCTTAAGGCAAGTTCAGCAAGGGCGTTTTCTTTTCCCTTGACATATTCTCAGAGATACTCTAAGATACTATCAGTCGAAAGAGGAGACCAATGAGCCGCGGCAAGCCTTTCCAGTGCGAAGTTACTGTGTCGACAGGGGTGAAGGAGAAACTTTCCAGAAAACACGACATCGATATCTGGGAGATCGAAGAAGCCATCTATGATGATCCCAACGCCTTCTCTATAAGACACCAGGATTGTTATTTTGTCTACGGGCAGACTTCCTCCGGTAGATATCTGCTCGTGCTGTTAAGAGTTCTGAAATCGGAAGAGGTCAAGATCCTAAAGTTTGCAGGCGATATGGGGGTTGTGAAAATAATTACCGCAAGGGAGATGAACGAAAGACAACGAAAAACCTACCAGAAAAGAAAAGGAACCACATGATGACCAAATCAAAAAAAATGGCCGACATTCCTTCCATGAATGACGAAGAGCTGGCTGATTTTTGGGAAAAGCATGAACCCGAGGCCTTCGGTGACTGGGAGGAAGGGAGTTTGGATTTTAAACGACCTCCCAAAAAACTCATCCAATTGCGCCTTGACCCTCAAGACGTCAGGATGATAGATAGAGAATCCAAGCAATCGGGCATTGATAGGGCACAGCTCGTCCGCTCATGGGTCAAAGAAAAAATCAGCCAACTGGAAAAAAGATAAAAAGCCGAGAGCAGAATCCGATACAGCGGTCTTTCGCCTTTCTTCTTCTCTCATAAATGGAGGACACCAACCCTTCGAAGTCTTCAAAATCTTCCCGATTCCTCGGCTTCCCCCTGTAACTATGGCCACTTTTATCTTTTAATCGAATCATTTTTCTAAAAAAAATATTTTCTTGACATTTATCTATTTGACAGTCATATTTATTTATATCAGAAAAAAATATTTATATGGAAGGTTAAATTATGATTAATGTCAGCAAAGTTGGAAGGCGAGGCCAAATTACCCTTCCGCGAAAAATCCGCCGGTATTTAAAGATCAAAGAAGGGGACCGGTTGTCTTTTTTCCAAAAAGGAGAAGATGTTATCCTTAAACCCATGAACCAGACCCTTCTCGATCTTCGAGGAAGTGTCCCGGTAAAAACCCCCCAGGCATTCCAAAATATTCGTCAGGAAGTTATTGAAACCCACGCCCGGAAAGTGGCCAAAAATGAAGCCTGAGAAGGTCTTTGCAGACACCAATATCTTCCTGCGTTACCTGACCAATGATGTCCCTGACCAAGCGGATGCCGTGGAAGAGTTGTTTCGGTCGGCCGCCATAGGAGATATCCTCCTGATTACCAATAGCTTAGTCATAGCTGAAATCGTTTGGACTCTGGAGTCCTTTTATAAGTTATCGCGAGAGGATATTCAGGTAAAAGTGTTGGCCATCTTGAATACCCCGGGTCTTGAGGTAGCGGATTCCGATCTTATTTTACAGGCAATCGCCTGGTATAAAGATAAAAATGTTGATTTTCTGGATGGTTATAACGGAGCTTGGCTAACATCTCAAGGCATAAAAACGGCTTATACCTTTGATCAAAAACACTTTTCGCGATTTGAAGGAATTTCCGTTAAGGTTCCAGTTTTACTAACAAACCGTCATGCCCCGCCAGGGGCGTGACACCACGAAGCATGAAAATAAGGCCGGTCGAAGGTTGAACCTCGAACCTTATTTTCGTATTGAAGGATAAGAAGCCATAGAAGACACAGTTTGACCGTCCAAACGAGATCTTGAATTGATGGTTTCAACTTTTCTCTTTTCCTTACAAAAACCTTTTTAAAAAACGTCTAAAAAAGGACCCCGGGGGGGAGGGAAGGGCCTCCGGGAGGACCGATTCTATGATTTCTCCCCGCAGGATTTTTTCGGGAATATCTTTTACCAGGGCCTGGGCCTGCTCCGAGGGAGATA
>JAZDOU010000419.1:0-9109 GCA_043798385.1 Pseudomonadota bacterium | reverse complement strand
CTCGACCGCTGATTTTTAGCGGGCGAGAATGCGGAGGGGGTAAAGCATCTCCCGTGGATAAGTCCGAAGAAAAGACCAGCCCGAAAGCCACAGACGGAAGAAAATACAGCCCCACCGGGTCAATGTTAAAATGAGACGGTTAATATATACACCAGAATCAACTTATTGTAAAAAAACTTCCTTCCCGGAAAGTCTCCGGCCCCGAATACGGAATCCTTGACAATGGATTCATAAAATTATAAAAATCGTCTGACAGATCTCTATCTTTGACTTAAAGGTTTTCTATTGAATCGTTTAAACACGTCTACCCTGAGGGGGCCGATCTTATTCTTTAGTTCCGGAACTTATCTGGGTTATATCCCTTTTGCCTCGGGCACTTTTGGGACCCTTTGGGGACTGCCTATTTTCTATTTCCTTTCGCCGCAATCCCTTGGAAACCAAATTCTCATTATAATGGCTTCCATTGGTTTGGCCATTTTTTTAGCAGACCAAACAGAAAAATTTTTAGGCCGGAAAGACCCCTCCCAAGTGGTCATCGATGAGATAGTGGGGTACATGGTGGCCGTGGCCGGAATGCCTTTCTCTTGGACAACAGCCCTCTTGGGATTTTTTATTTTTCGGATCATGGATATCCTAAAACCCTATCCCATTCGAAAAATCGACCAAAAAATGCCCGGGGGATGGGGGATCGTCCTGGATGATGTCCTGGCCGGAGTGTACGCTCAAATTATACTTCGGGTTCTGGTTTAAAATAAGATATGGTGGTGGTGGAAACCAATCCAGGGTATCGGGGAAACCCTGTTTTATAAAACGAGACATTCGTTATGAGACTAAAAATCGAAATCATCGGCATAGGCAATGAATTGATTACCGGTCGGGTCCTGGACCAAAATACCGCTTATGCCGCGGCCCGGTTCCATTCCTTCGGGTTTGAGGTCAACCGGGTCATCTTGATCGGAGACCGGCCCAGGACCATCCGTTCGGTCCTTAAACAGGCGGGGAAACGGGCCGATGCCATCCTGGTGACCGGCGGCCTGGGAGGCACCCTGGATGATCTTACCGTCGAAGCGGTCAGCCGGGCCTTTCATCGCCCCCTGGTCCTGGACCAAGGGCTTCGGGACCAAATTAAACGATTCTTGACCCGGCGGGCCATCCCCTGGGACCCCCTGTTTGAAAAAATGGCCTGGCTGCCGGAGGGGGTGGAATTATTTCATCCCAGGCCTAAAGCCTGCGGTTTTATGATGCTGGAGAAAGGTAAGCCCTTCTTTTTCTTACCCGGAGTTCCAACTGAGATGCGAAGATTTTTGGATCGCCAGGTTATTCCCTATTTGATTCAGCACTACCCGGGGCAGGAAGTCATCAGGCAACGGGTTTACAAAATTTTTGGATTATTAGAACCGGAGATCAATGAAAAATTGAGAGATTTAGAAAACCAGTTTAAATCGCTTCAGTTGGGTTTTTATCCCAATTTTCCGGAAAACCACCTGACTGTTTTAATCCGGGCCGAAAAACCCGGTCAAGCTGATCGCCTTCTCGATTCCATCGAAAAGATCATTGAAGATCGATTGGCCGGGTATCTTATCGCCAAAAACGGGCAAACCCTGGAAGAGGTAATCTACGATTTAATGCTGGCCAAAAAGATGACCCTTTCGGTGGCCGAATCCTGTACCGGAGGATTGATCGGTCATCAGATTACCAGTGTCCCGGGAAGTTCCCAATATTTTGATCGGGGAGTGATTGTCTACAGTAATCGGTCCAAGACGGTCCTGCTGGGCATTCCCCCAAGTATCTTGTCCCGTCATGGGGCAGTCAGCCAAAAAACAGCCCTGTTAATGGCTGAGGGGATCAGAAAACAGGCCGGATCAGATTTGGGTCTGGCCGTTACCGGGATAGCCGGCCCGGGGGGTGGAACACCTGAAAAACCCGTCGGGACGGTCTGGATTGCCTTGTCTACCGCCCGGGGGGGAAAGGCCTTTCAATATCATTTTAGTGGTCGACGGGAGCAGATTAAAATCCTGACAGCCTACACTGCCCTGAATTGGGTCCGAAGGGTTCTTTTAGATGATACGTTCTTTCCTGGCAATTGAATTACCCGAGGCCCTCAAAGCGGTCATCTCCGGTTATATTCAGGCCCTGCGTCAGGTCCCTTCAGCGATAAAATGGGGCTCGACGCATCAGACTCACTTGACCTTGAAGTTTTTCGGCTCCATAGCCCCTGAAACGGTTGAAAGGATCTCCCGGGTCCTGGAGAGGATCGTCTCTGATTATCCCCGATTTAATCTGTTCTTGAAAGGGATCGGAGCCTTTCCCAACCTGTTCAGACCCAGGGTAATCTGGACAGGTCTTCAGGGGGACACAAAAAGCCTCCAGGGGTTTCATCGGGTCATTGAACAGGCCTTAGTCCCCTTAGGGATCCCCGGGGAAGAACGCCCCTTCCATCCCCACTTGACGTTGGGAAGGAATAAATTGAATCAGATGAACGAGCCCCTGTTTAGACTTTTGTCTCATTGGCCGGAAAAAGAGAGCCCTTCTTTCAGGGTTGAAGAAGTGATCCTTTTTCGAAGTGACTTAAAACCGGGTGGACCGGTTTATACTAAATTAGGGGTCTTCCCGCTGAAACAAGACCTGTAATAGTAACCCAAACCTGACCAAGGCTATTTGAAATGGGTTGGGGTCATGGGGGGTCTTGTTTTTAAAGTTGTCCAAAGGGTGACTATAAGCCATTGATCCGGCCCAAAAGCTAAGTTGGCTCGAACGGTTTGCTTTGTCCTGAGCTCGTTTCCAGAATGTTTGAAGGCCTGCTTTGGACGATACATTTGGGCCGTTGTCCGGTTAATGAAGTGTTGGTTTTGGGGTGGACAACTTTAAAAACAAGACCCCCCATGACCGGATCTCAAAAGTTACCTCGAAGTTAAATAAAAATTAATCGATAGGGTTAGAGATAAACTCTTAGATGGACCTTTTTAAGAAATTAACCACAATAAACCAAATTCAATGGAGGCGACATGAAAGTTAATGGTGACAAAGGCGGTGACAAAGGCAGGGCCGTGGAAATGGCCATGAGTCAAATTGAAAAACAGTTTGGGAAAGGCTCTATCATGCGCCTGGGGGCGGAGGCCTTGGCAGCCGACGTCCCTTTTATTCCCACGGGCTCCCTCTCCCTGGACATTGCCACCGGCATCGGTGGTATCCCCAGGGGAAGGATCACCGAAATCTTCGGCCCGGAATCTTCCGGGAAGACCACCTTGGCCTTACACATTATCGCCGAGGCCCAAAAGAGGGGTGGAATGGCCGCCTTTATTGACGCCGAACATGCCCTGGATATCATCTATGCCGATAAATTAGGGGTGAACTGCGACGATCTGCTGGTCTCCCAACCCGATAATGGGGAACAGGCCCTGGAGATTGCTGAGATCCTGGTACGAAGCGGGGCCATGGATATCGTGGTGGTCGATTCGGTGGCCGCCCTGGTCCCCCGGGCTGAAATTGAAGGGGAAATGGGGGACGCCCACATGGGACTTCAGGCCCGGCTGATGTCTCAAGCCCTTAGAAAGCTGACCGGCACGATCAGCAAGACCCATACTTCTTTGGTTTTTATCAACCAGATCCGCATGAAGATCGGGGTCATGTTCGGCAATCCGGAAACCACCACCGGGGGAAATGCCTTAAAATTTTATGCCTCCCTGCGTTTGGATATTCGAAAAACAGGCATCTTGAAAGACGGACAGGAAATAGTCGGTAATCGAACCAAAGTCAAGGTAGTCAAAAACAAGATTGCTCCGCCCTTCAAAGAGGCCGAATTTGATATCCTCTACGGGGAAGGGGTCTCAAAGGAAGGGGACATCCTGGACCTCGGGGTGGCCCATGACATTATTGAAAAAAGCGGCACCTGGTATTCTTATGGCGGCAATCGAATTGGTCAAGGGCGAGAAAATGCCCGAACCTATCTCAAGGATCATCCGGAGTATTTGGTCGAAGTCGAGACTAAAATAAAACAGACCTATGGACTGATCAAAGAACAAGTCTAAGAACTACAGGTGCAAGGCATAGGGCACAAAGCCCAAGGGTGCTTCCAATACTCCTTGCGCCTTACGCCTGGCGCCTTACGCCATTATTAAGCAATCAGAAAGGATTGGATTTGAAAACCGGGACAGAAATTCGCCAGACTTTTTTAGACTTCTTCAGAAATGAGGGCCATGAAATTATCAAGAGTGCCCCCTTAATCCCGCGGGACGACCCTACCCTACTGTTTACCAATGCCGGCATGGTCCCCTTTAAGAGGGTTTTTCTGGGTGAGGAAAAAAAAGATTATCTACGGGCCGCTTCCAGTCAAAAGTGTGTCCGGGCCGGAGGAAAACATAATGATCTGGAAAATGTCGGCCGAACGGCCCGGCATCATACCTTCTTTGAGATGTTGGGCAATTTTTCCTTTGGCGATTATTTCAAGACCAGGGCCATCGCTCTGGCCTGGGACCTTTTGACCAAGGTCTACGGCCTGCCGCCGGATAAGCTCTATGTCTCGGTGTATGAAAAAGACGATGAGACTTTTCAAATCTGGCACCAGGAGATTGGGCGCCCGAAGGATATGATTGTCCGCCTGGGTGAAAAAGATAATTTCTGGTCCATGGGGGATACCGGTCCCTGCGGCCCCTGTTCGGAGATCCTGATCGATCAGGGGGCTTCGATCGGCTGCCGGAGGCCGGATTGTGCCCCGGGATGTGATTGTGATCGTTTCCTGGAGATCTGGAATCTGGTTTTTATGCAGTTCAACCGGGACCAGGGTGGTCAATTATCCCCTCTGCCCAAGCCGAGTATTGATACCGGCATGGGCCTGGAACGCCTTTCCGCCGTCATCCAGGGGGTTGCCAACAATTTTCTGACTGACCTTTTCAGGGACCTCATCCAGGCCATTGAAGGCCTCTGCGGGAGACGGATGGGACAAAAGGAAGAAAGCGATATCGCCATCAAGGTGATCGCCGATCACAGCCGGGCCTTGGCCTTTTTACTGGCCGATGGGGCCATCCCCTCCAATGAAGGTCGGGGTTATGTGGTGCGACGGATATTGCGTCGGGCGGCCCGTTTCGGCAAGGTGTTGGGTATAGACAAACCCTTTTTATATCATTTAACCCAGGTCGTTGCCGAGGTTAACGCCCAGATCTATCCCGAGGTCAGGGAACAGATCTCTTTCACTTCCCAGGTCATTCAGAAAGAAGAAGAACGATTTCTGGAGACCCTGGATTTTGGGTTAAAGCTCTTGAATGATGAAATCGATCAATTACTCCGGAAAGGCGGAACCACTCTCCCTGGTCAGTTGATCTTTAAGCTTTATGACACTTACGGATTTCCCTTGGATATTATTCAGGATGTAGTTCGGGATTCCCAACTGAATCTGGACCAGGAAGGCTTCCATCTCCACATGGAAAGACAACGGGAGATGTCCCGCCAGGCCTGGAAAGGGAGCGGGGAACGGGAATTCCAGGAAGTCTATAAGAACCTGATGACCCGGGGCCTGAAAAATGAGTTTGTCGGCTATACCACCCTCGAGCAGTCTTCCACTATCTTGGCCCTCATTCAAGAGGGAAAGGAAGTAAACCAGGTCGCAGCCCCCCAGGAAATAGAAATAATCGTAGCTGAAACCCCTTTTTATGCCGAGTCCGGGGGACAGGCCGGGGATCGGGGGACTATCACTTCCGACCAAGGCCGGCTCTCGGTGGAAAACACCTCTTCCCTGCCCAATGGCCTGATCCTCCATCGCGGCCGGGTGCAGCAGGGAATCCTGAGTACAGGAGACCGGGTGACCCTTTCTGTTTCCAAAGACTGGCGAATCCCTACCACGCATAACCATACAGCCACCCACCTGCTCCATGGGGCCTTGCGGCGCATCCTGGGAGAACAGGTCAAACAAGCCGGATCTCTGGTGACTCCCCAGAGACTGCGTTTTGATTTTTCCCATTATTCCTCCCTGTCCCTCGAGGAACTCCAGGCCGTGGAAGCCCTGGTCAATGAACAGATACAGAAAAATTTCCCGGTGGCTACCAAGGTTATGGAGTATGAAGAGGCCAAGGCCACCGGGGCCATGGCCCTGTTTGAAGAACGCTATGGAGACCGGGTTCGCCTGGTCAGCATTGGGGATTTCAGCCAGGAATTATGCGGGGGGATCCATACCTCTCGAACCGGAGACTTGGGGGTCTTTAAGATTCTAACGGAAGGCAGTATAGCGGCCGGGGTAAGGAGAATCGAAGCCCTGACCGGAAAAGAGGCCCTGAAAATCATCCATCAGGAGGAAGAACGTCTCAAGGTCCTGGGAGAATTGTTAAAAGTGGGGCCGGAGGATCTGGTGTCCCGGATTGAAAAACTCCTCGCCCAGCAGAAACAATTGGAACGAACCATCGTCCGGTTGAATAAATCCCAGCTGACCGGAGGAGGACTGGAGAGGCTGTTGGAAGGGGTTCGGGTTATGGATGGGATAAAGGTTCTGGCCTCCCCGGTCCCGACATCTGACGCCAAAGAGCTTAGAGATCTGGCCGATTCACTTCGCGATCGCCTGGGATCAGGAATCGTCATCCTGGGAGGTGTTAATGAAGACAAGGTCCTCCTGGTAACCGTGGTCTCCAAAGACCTGACCAAAAAATTTCAGGCCGGCAAGATTATCAAACGCCTGGCCAGGGCCCTGGGAGGAGACGGCGGAGGTAGGCCGGATATGGCCCAGGCCGGCGGTAATCGTCCTGATTTGCTGGAATCAACCCTGAGTCAAGTATATGAATGGATTGGAGAGGAAGGCGCGGATAAAGGGTAGCGGTGCTTTACGCTTAAGGAGCGTTTCATTTGAGGCTAAAGGGAACCGCCTTAAATCTCTTCCCTCCAGTCCGGACAAGGTTAGCCAAGAAGTTGTGTAGCTTCATTTGGGAATATTGAGAATTTTACGGTTCAACGGCAAAGTCATAGATCCGGTACTCAGCCTATATGGGGTCAGGTCTATTTTATTGACATTACGAAATAATGTCAATAAAATAGACCTGACCCCAGTAAGTCTAAGGAATGGACATAGTAGCAAATCCTGGGATAAAATCTTTCAAATTGACAATATGGCAGGAGATAGCCGAGAAGATATACCCCTCTCATATTTTTCTTCCCCAAGCCTTGCGCCCATAAAAAAATGGGGGTGGGCAAGTGGGTATTCCCACTTGACAAACATTCTGTTTATCGTTATCATTACAAAAAAGTAAAGAAAGAATAGCCATGAAATCTATCCATCTGACTCTTGATTCAAAAAATAGGATTACTTTGACCAAATTACTCCCCCAAAATGGTATCAGCTCATTTAGAGCTTACAGTCAGGATTATAAAATTATATTAGAACCCATGGTCGAAATACCCGCAAAGGAGGGTTGGCTTTACAAAAACAAAAGTGCCCTTAACAAGGTTCAGAAGGGACTATCCCAAAAGGGTACGATTAAGCGTGGTTCCTTTGCTAAGTATGTCGATTAACATTTTATGATCGAACTACTCTTCACACCTCAGGCGGACGCAGACCTCTCGGAACTTGAAGCTAATCCGGCAAAGAAAAAGGTTTTAAAGGCCATCCGAAAAACGTTAGGCCTAATGGAAACCAACTTAAGACATCCCTCTTTGAACACCCATGAATATACCTCTCTGAAAGGCCCTAACGGAGAAAAGGTATTTGAAGCTTATGCACAACAAATGACCCCTAAGGCCTACCGTATTTTTTGGTATTATGGGCCTAAAAAAGATCAGATTACTATTGCGGCCATCACTCCACATCCATAACTGGTCTAAGAATCTGAAATTCTGGGGGTTGATCTTTCAAATTGACAAATATCCTCTTGCCTGTTTGGTTAGCCTTTGGATTGGCCGTTTTTCAGGGATTGATAGATTCGATCGGAGAGATAGCGGATGACTGAGGTTTTCTTCCGGCCCCAGGCCCCATCGGAAGGACGGCTTTTATTTTCGATAATAATGGAAAGGGCATAATCACAACCGGAATTCAGACTTTTTTGATAGACAATGCCGCAGTCCCCATTCAAGCCGCGCACATAGCCGGTCTTGTCGGCCACGGCCACCCCATCCTGCTTGATCTGGGCGGTTTTAATCCGGTCGTGAATATTTTTCAACAAGATATCATTCATTTTTTGGGAATATTGGGGGCTGATCAACTTTTGGTCATAAAGCAAGCGATAAAATAGAGTGGTGTCGGCCGCCGAAGTCTGATTGGCATAGGTCTTTCCGCCATCAGGAATAAGCTCCCGAAGACGAGTGCCGGAGAAACCCAATTTACGCACCAGGGCGTTAATCGACCTGATCCCTTTCAGGGCATCGCCCTGCCCCAGACGACGAATCAGATAATTTGTGGCCCCGTTATCACTCAAGGCGATCATGCGATATAAATGGCGTTCTATTTCCGGGGTTTCCTGGAGTTCCTGGCGGGAAAAGGCATCACAGACCGCCAACAGGACATAAAGCTTAATGAGACTGGCGGCGTTTCGAATCACGTTCCCATTAATGTCTGCCAGCATTTTTTTGGCATTCAGATCATAGGCCTGGAGGGAAATCTCATCGCCCGGCAAAAGATGGCGGATCGCCTTGAGATGAATAATCTCACTTTCTATCAAGTTCTGAAGAGGACTACCCTCTGTAATAGCCGGAGATAATACGGCCGCTTCGGGAAGGCGGTCTTTTTCTTGAGGACTATAAATTGACTCTCGGGGCAGGACCGGGGTCTTCTTTTTTTTAATTGCGGGAGGCTTTTTGTGCCTTTTCTTTCGGACGGAACGTTTAGGTTTCTTTTTTTTGGTTCCCTTACGGATGGTCTTTTTGGTTTTAACAACCGGACCTTCCGACTCTTGGACCGCCTGGACAGGACCACCAAAAAATAATAAAAGGGATAGGATCAAAGATATAATGAAATTTCTCTTAAAACATGCCATAAAGACAACTTAAGAAATTTTCTGTTTTATTGTCAAGCATTAATAGAGTTCTTCCCTTTAAGGTATTAAAACCCATAAGAAATTTTTTTCAGTGGTGATTTATGAAAACCCCTTTTTCTTCTGGTCCGGGTTCCTGGGTTGAAATTGATCTTTCCGTTCTCAAG
>JAZDOU010000380.1:0-24405 GCA_043798385.1 Pseudomonadota bacterium | reverse complement strand
CACCGAAGACCCGGGGAAGGTCTCCCATGTGGGCATCTACATCGGTGAAGGGAAATTTATCCATGCCCCCAGGTGGGGGAAAAAGATAGCTGTCGAAAACCTCTCCAACAGCTATTTTCGAAAACGATATGCCGGTGCCAGAACGTATCTTGACAGCCGGTTATAAGCGAACCTTTGGCAGAAGGTTTTGGCAAAGGTTAGGGAATGTCCCAAAGTTACGTGCTAAGAGGCATCTGGGGGTATTGATTTTGAGGATTGTCCAAAGGGGAGTCCATTGCCCGAACCCGGCCCTGATTTCTAAGTTAGTCTGAAGCCAGGAATTCATCCCAGAGAGAAAAAGCTTTGGTGTTGGCCTGCTTGAAAATTAAACGTGAGACTCCAGACTCGTTTTTGGACCCTGACGTTTAGGTGGACAATCCTCAAAATCAATACCCCCAGATGCCTCTGGATACACTCAATAGTTTTTCCCAGAGCACCAAGATCACGTAACTTTAGGACAACCTCAAAGGTTATTTGAATAGTGAACGGTCTTTTGTTTCGGCCCCTTTTTTCGAAAATGTAAAATGAAACTATGTATACTGTCTCAGTAATCACTTTGGTAGCCTGTCATTCCGGACTTGATCCGGAATCCAGTCTTTTTAACCTGGATTCCCTCTTTCGCGCACATGACAGCATGAAGAACATTATGAGATTAGAGAAACTACAATAAATCTGAGGAAGCAGTGATGAAAGAAACGCATAACATCCGAATCCTGGTGGTGGATGACGAGAAAAACCAGCGGGAGCTGCTCCAGGGCTTTCTGCAGAAAAAAGGCTATGCCACCCAGGCGGCTGAAAGCGGGGACCAGGCCCTGGTCTGGCTGAAAGAAAATGTCTGTGAGGTGGTCCTGACCGATCACAAGATGCCGGGCATGGATGGAACCACCCTGCTTAAGGAAATCAAGGCCCTTTATCCGGAGACCTGGGTCGTTTTGATGACCGCTTACGGCACGGTGGAAAGGGCGGTGGAGGCCATGAAACAGGGGGCCTACGATTATCTGAGCAAACCCATTGATCTGGAGGAGTTGCTGTGCCTGTTGGAGCGGATTGAAAACAGTATCCTGCTGACCTGGGAAAATCGCCAACTGCGGCAGGAATTGAAAGAAAAATTCAGTTTTGAAGGCCTTGTTACCCAGAGCCCTAAGATGGAGGAAGTCCTCTCCCTGGTGGCCCGGGTGGGCCCCAGCCAATCTACGGTCCTGATCCGGGGAGAAAGCGGGACCGGCAAGGGTCTGATTGCCAAAATCATTCATTACCACAGCCCCAGATCGAGCGGTCCCCTGATCACCATCAATTGTGCGGCTATTCCGGAGACCCTCTTAGAGAGCGAGCTCTTCGGTCATGAGAAAGGGTCCTTTACCGGGGCCTTGTTCCAGCACCGCGGCAAATTCGAACAGGCCCAGGGAGGGACCCTTTTCCTGGATGAAATCGGCGATCTCTCCCCGGCCCTCCAGGCCAAACTCCTGCGGGTGATTCAGGATAAAACCTTTGAACGGGTGGGTGGAAACAAGACCATCCAGGTGGATGTGCGCATTATTTCAGCCACCCATCGGGACCTGGAAGCCACTATTCAAGAGGGGCGGTTTCGTCAGGACCTCTATTTCCGGCTCAACGTAGTCTCCTTGTTTTTACCTCCCCTGCGGGAGCGTCGCGAAGATATCCCTTTGTTGATCGATCATTTTCTGTTGAAGTTCGGCAGGCAAAACAACAAGGAAGGGCTGGAGATTTCTAAAGAGGCCCGGGAACTCCTCCTGCGCTATCAGTACCCGGGCAATGTGCGGGAGTTGGAAAATCTGGTGGAAAGGGCCGTAGTCCTTTGCCGGGGCCGATTGATCACCAGCCGGGATCTCCCCTTTCATTTGAAAGAAGGTGTCGGGGAATCGACTGCCCCGGCCTTTCCCTCGCATCTGAGCCTGCCTCAGCAGTTGGAGGAGTTGGAAAAGCAGAGGATTCAACAGGCCCTTAAGGAGAATGGCGGAATCCAGACCCGGGCGGCTGAACAATTGGGGATCAGCGAAAGGGTTTTAAGATATAAGCTTCAAAAATATGGACTTTAGCCGGTTGATGAAACCAGACCTCGGGGTGAGGCCCATTTTTCAGGGAACTAAAAGCCCTCTCCGATAACTATGAATTTTCCAGCCTTCCGGTTTTAAATCAAACCAGATCGCCCCTTCCTGATCGGTTCGAAAAAGAGTCACCCCCCGTTCCTGGTAGCGCCGGATGACTTCGGGACGGGGAAGGGGAAGACGGGGGGAGGGCCGCGCCGAGATGACCGCATAACAAGGCCGAACCGCTTCAATAAAAGGGATGGTGCTGGAAGTCAAGCTCCCGTGATGCGGGACTTGAAGGATCTGGCTTTTTAAAGAATCCCTTTTGTTTAAAAGCCACTTTTCGGTCTCGGCCTCGCTATCGGCCGGCAGAAGAATGTGTTGATCCTTATAACTTAACCGTAAGACCAGGGAGTCGTTATTCTGACTGTGCCAGGAGATAGACCCTGACGGCTCTTTGGAAGAGTTCCCCACCGGGGAGCTCAACACCTCTACCCGGACATCGGAAATGAATTGCTTCCAGCCCGCTCCGGGATAAACGACCGGGATCTTTTTTTCTTGTATCAAGGTTTCCAGACGATGAAAGGCCTCGGAATCTATCCCTTGACCGTTCAGCCAGATCCGGTTCACTTTGAATTTTGAGAGGATAAAAGGCAATCCATTTAAATGGTCCGGATGAGGATGGGTCAGGACCACGATGTCCAACCGGGTAATCTTTTCGCCCCAGAGAAAAGGGCCGACCACCCGTTCCCCCAGGTCAAATTCGGGATTGAAAGAACCACCCCCGTCAACGAGCATTTTTTGACCTTGGGGGAATTCTATCAGAGTGGAACTCCCATGGCCGACATCCAGAAAGGTGGCCCTGAAGGGCGGAGAAAAGAACACCTTGATCTGGGGGGAGAAGAAAAAAAGGACCGTCCCCAACAGGGAAAGGGAGACCAACCAGGCCGGTTGGGGTATCTTGCGCCAGTTGAATAGTAATACGATGGTTAAATAAAAAAAGCCCATCTCCCCATAGCCCGGCCGGGGTACAACTAAAAAAGCCAGCGGCAGGTCGGCAAAAAAACGGGTCAACCATAAGGTCCACTGGAGCAGGAGATGCATCATCCAGAAAAGAAGGGACGTTAGAGGGGAAAAAACAGGGGCGAAGATAAGGGCCAGGAGTCCGATGGGTGTCGCCAAAACGCCGCTCAAAGGGACCAGGATCAGATTACTGATCAAGCCGATTAGAGAGACTTGATGAAACCACCAGGCCACGACCGGAGAAGCGGCCAGTTGACACACCAGGGAAACACAAAAAGTGCCCCAGAGATAATAAACGCCCTGACGGACCCAGGGGAGACTTTTTCCTTCCCGGCCAAAGGCCGGTTTCATTATCCTGGGCAGCAGGTAGCCGATGGCCCAGACCGCCAGAAAGGATAATTGAAAAGAAGGCAGGAAAAGGGAGTCAGGGGAAAAGAGCAGGAGGATAAGGGCCGCCAGGGCCAGACTATTGAGGAGGTCGGAATATCTATGCAACAGAAGGGCCGTAATACCCAGACAAACCATAAAGAAGGCTCGGGCTGCTGAGGGGCTCATCCCGGCCAGCAGGGCATATCCCAGGACCGGAAAGAAGGTGCCGATCAAGGCCCATTTCCGAACATTGATTGTTAACAGAATCGTTTCAGACAAACTCAATAGAAAGCGGAACAAATAGTAAGACAGACCGCCTACCAGAGTGAGATTCAGCCCGGAGAAGGCCAGAAGGTGGGATACCCCGGCCTGGCTGAAGACCTCATGGATCTCTTTGGGAATTTTACTCTGATCACCGGTCACCAGGGCCTGGGCCAGGCCATTGAAAGGAGGCGGGACCTGTGAATCAATTAAATCGGAAACCCGTTTTCGAAGGATCGACAGACCCTGCCAGGGCCAGGACCTTTGAGGAGGCCCGCTCAGGATCAGGAGTTCAGGATCATCGATAAACCCGGAGACCCGGATACCCTTTTGGGCCATTTTTTTTTGGAAATCATAGCCTCCAGGATTGTGATACCCTTCTATTAAACGCAACCGACAGACAAAGCGAACCGGATCGCCATAATCGAAGCCCCTTAAGAGCCGGTTGAC
Source organism: Pseudomonadota bacterium (assembly GCA_043798385.1). Taxonomy (GTDB): domain Bacteria; phylum Desulfobacterota; class RBG-13-43-22; order RBG-13-43-22; family RBG-13-43-22; genus RBG-13-43-22. The sequence continues at coordinate 20,215 of JAZDOU010000380.1, read as the reverse complement.
TCCCAGGAGAATGATCCCTTCAACCGGTCGCTCCCGGCCCTGATCCCTATAGGAAGTCAGTCGTATGACCAGGCGGGTCTTGTCCGGATAATAAACCGGTTCTTGATCAATCACCCCGGAGAGATGCTGGATGGATTGATCCACCAGGAAAGAAGGTATTGACGGGGTGTTGACCTGGGGAGAAAGAAAGGTCATCAGAGTGAAACCTGTCAACAAGAAGAAACTGCCCCCGGTCCATAACGACAGGGCGGGGATAAAAAGAATGCTAAGCAAAAGGGCGATCAGCAGAGAGATGAAGACATAAGGCCAATACCAGGGATAAGGGGGTGCCAAAGAGGACCCCACGACCAAGCCGACCATCAGGGCCAGGACCAGGGGGACACAGGGGCGGGTGATTACCAAAGGGAAAGGGAATTTGCCCATTGTAAGAATAGTTCTCGAGTTTTTACCAGCCGAAGAGGGTTAAAGGCTTCTAAAAATACTATTTCTGAAACTACCATATTGCACCGGGGGATGTAAAGGACCCTTCCCTGATTAGCGTTGATTTCTCAAGATGCGGGGATAAGTAGGCCACAAAAAACCCTTGACCTTATTTTAATATAGTCCATGATATAGTTTCCATCCGGAAACGGTCTTTTTTTGCCCTGGCGGTGTCAATCTGCAGGCTGTCTTGTGGGGCGACCCCAAGGTCGCCTTTGCGCCACCCCGTGGTCGCCCAAGCGACCCCTTGATTTCCTTGCCAGAACAAAAAAATCCTCGTTTCCGAATTGGAAACCAATAGTTTCACCTCCGGGATTTCCGGATGGAAACTATATAGGGGCCCGACTAAAACAATCATCTGGAAACGCGGCGCCGCCGGCAAAGCTATGACCCGGGAATACAAAAAACATCTTCCCTGGATGATCGGGGTTTTCATCACCCTCCTTTTGTCCACCCTGATGATCTTTCAATTTTCCCCCCTCGAGGTCCTGGAGGAAAAATTTTATGATGTCCGGTTTCAGTTAAGGGGAAAGGTTCCCCATCCCGGGAATATCGTCATTGTCGCTATAGACGAGAAAAGTCTGCAAGGAATCGGCCGCTGGCCCTGGACCAGGGACAAGATGGCCCGACTCGTCCAGCAACTATCCGGCGCGGGGGCTGAGATGGTCGTCTTTGACCTATTTTTCAGCGAGCCGGAAGCCCATGACCGGATTTTCGGGAAGGCCATGGATCAGGCCGGCAATGTAGTCCTGCCCCTGGTCTTTTTCTTCGATAAATCGTCAGGGCCTATGGAAAATCCCGATGTCCTGTCGACGGCGATTTCCTCCATCCAGAATCCGGAAAGGTTTTCCCATACCAGGCCGATAACGGCAAAGGGGATCCTGATGCCGGTCCCTGAGCTCCTTGCCGAGGCCATGGGCCTGGGGCACATCAATATGATCCCGGACCGGGACGGCACCCTGCGGTGGGAGGTGATGGTCCTGGCCTATCAGGGAACCCTCTATCCCTCCCTGGACCTTTTGACCGCGGCCCTTTATCTGGGCATCCCCTTAAATCAGATCAAGGTGAAGGCCACCGAAGGCATCCGGCTGGGGGCCTCGCGATTCATCCCCACGGACCGTTTCGGCCGGGCGCTCATCCACTACTACGGTCCCGGCAGACATTTCGAGTATCTTTCCGCTTATGACATGATCACCGGAGGCTTTTCCCCGGAGAAGGTCAGGGGGAAAATCGTCCTGGTCGGGGCCGAGGCCATAGGGATTGCCGATCTGACGGTCACCCCTTTCTCTCCGGCGGCGCTGGGGGTGGAAAAACATGCCAATATGATCGCCTCCATCCTGGAAAACCGATTTCTCAGGAAGAACCCCCTGGGCCTGGATTTAACCCTGCTTATTCTGAGCGGGGGAATCTTCAGCTTGATCATCTACCGCTTCAAGGCCCTGGGAGGGGCCCTGACGACTCTGGTCTTTCTGGGACTTATCTTTTCTGCCGGTTACGCCCTGTTTGTCCAAAAAGGGCTCTGGATCAGCACGGCTTACCCGGCCGTTAATATCTTTTTGATCTTTATCAGCCAGACCGCTTACAGCTACGCGGTGGAAGAACGTTATGCCCGGAAGATCCGCTCCATGTTTTCCAGTTACGTCACCGAGCGGGTGGTCAGCGAACTGATCCGGAATCCCCATTTGGCCGAGGTGGGCGGGGCCAGAAGGGAGATCACCATCCTTTTTTCCGATATCCGGGGGTTCACCGCCTTTTCCGAAAAACACCCCCCGGAAGAGGTAGTGGGTATTTTAAACGAATTTTTAGGGGCCATGACCGAGGTGATTTTTAAATGGGAGGGGACCTTGGATAAATTTGTGGGAGACGCCATTATGGCCTTTTGGGGCGCGCCCCTGGAACAGAAAAATCATGCCGAGCTGGCCCTGCGCTGCGCCCTGAATATGAAACAGCGCCTGAGGGAACTTCAGGAGCACTGGGACGGAGGTAAACCGATACTGGAGGCCGGGATCGGCCTCAACAGCGGTGAAGTCCTGGTGGGCAATATCGGCGTCGAGGGGAAAAAAATGGATTACACGGTCATCGGGGATCATGTGAATCTCGCCTCCCGGGTCGAATCGCTGACCCGGAGCTATTACGCCGATCTCCTTATCACCCGGTTTACCCTGGAAAAGGTGGAAACCCTGATAAAGACCTCGGCCCTGGGGCACCTTTCCTTGCGGGGCCGGGGGAAAGCGACGGTCAAAGGGCGGGAAGGCGAGGTGGAGATTTTTGAGGTGAAGGCCCTGAGCCCCGGCCGGGAAAATGTGTTGGAGCCTTCCCCCGGGATTTGACCGGGATCACCACGTCACCCCCGCCGCGGTTCCGCTTATGGTTTTACTTCCGGGACCGCCGCCGCCGGTATCTATCGTTCGGCCGGCGGAAGCACCCCCAAAATGAATTGCATATCCGTTGACCGTGCCACTTCCGTCGGTCACAGAGGCATGCCATTTGCTGGAACTCCATTTTTCGAAGGTGAATTTTGTACTCAATCCCCCGCCGGCCAAATTGATCGCAGTACCCAGAGTAGGGGCGGCGGTCCACTCCCCGTAAACGTTTCCCGTGGCCCAGAGAAGGGGTTTGGCGGAGGCGTTTTGGGCATAGAACTTGACATTGTTCATGGAAAGAGTAGTAAAATTATTTCCGGCCCCGCTCAGGGTGTAGGTGCCGACCTCCACTGCGGGGATGTTCAACTTCTGGAGCGTCCCCGGCGAACTGGCCACCATCTGCTGGAACAGGGCGGTTTCCAACCATACCCCCAGGGTAACCGTCTGACTATCGGTATCATAGGTCCCGAGCGTCTCGCCCACATAGATTCCGGAGTAGCCCCTGCTATCTGACGTGTTTGTGGAATCCGCCCAGTAGCCGTAGGCGCGGGAATAGATCTTGTTGCCGGACCAGGAGGAGTCGGAAAGACTACTGTCGTAAACACTGGAGGAAAAGCTAAAACGGCCACTGCCTGAGTCAAGGTCGAACCCGTAAGTCATCCCGGCCGGGGCGGCGGCGCCCCATCCCCCGGCCTTTATGCGCCCGAGGCCCCATTTATATCCGCTGAGGTACATGGAACGGTAGCTGTCATCCGGGAAAGATTCCAGCAGCACATTGCTGTCAAAGTTGGAGGGGGTTATGGAGGCGGATCCGGCCTCCATCTGGACGGGATAGAGGGAACCCGTCATCTTGAACATATGAATCGATTCATCCAGAGTCTCTGACTCGGAAATACTACCCTTCAAAAAACCTATATTGTTGGAAGGGTCCACGTAAAGGGTGTATATGCGCCCTTCTAAGGAGGTCCGGGTGTTATCCCCGGTATCGTTAAACTGAATACCCCCCATATATCCCTTGAAGGCCCCGCCATCGTAAGTCAACGAACCACCGGTGTTATAATCCTTGCTTTGTATGGTGCCGTCGAATACATCCTTGTTGGAAGCCCCCGCGCCCAAGCTGTAGGTCCCCATCATGTAGATATTGGCCGGGCTCCCTGAACTCGCACTCCAGAGGGTGTCGGAGCCGCCGAAAAACCCGGTCAACTGCCCGTCTCCGACCATGTTTGCTCCATCATAATACTCCATGGCCAGATCGGCTTCATTGCTGGTGAAGGTCAGGGAGGATTCCGTATGGGACCCGTTGTCGTTCAGTTCAAAAGAGGCCGGAGGGTCTGCGGAGGTGGAGCCGCTCAGTGTACCGCTACAGAGCCCCCGCCGGGTGTAAAGGAGATAATCGAAGGAGGAAGTGCCGGACAGGTCGGATCCTGAGGTTGTCCCGTCCATTTTTTCCGTCCAGTAGCCCATCTTAGTGCCGCTGTCGTCCATGACTTTTCCGCCGGCATAAAAGGTCCAGGTGGCAGGGGGAGTCCCGTTGCCTTTCAAGGTCAGTTTCCATTCCCCGTCGCGGTTGAAACTACCGCTGAAGATGTTGCCGGAGGCCGCCCAGTCGCTGGAATACTCGCTGCTGGTATCCAGGGTATAGGTGACGGGAGCCGGAGGGGGCGGAGCCGGGGCAGGAGCCGGAGCCGGAGGAGGTGGTTCTGGAGGGGGAGGTTCCGGGGCGGGCGGTTCCGGTTTGGGGGGTGCGGTTGGAGACGGGGGCGGGTCCGGGAAAGATGGGGGGTTGAAGGCCGGGGGCTTGGGAGAGGACCCTGAGTCACTCGCTAAAGAAAGCGATTCCCCCCCCGGGGGCGGGGTGCCGGAAGTTTTCTTTGGTCCGGAAGGTTCTGACGGCTCGGTTTCATCCTTAAGACGTTCCTCTTCCCCCTTCGTAATGTTTCGAGGCTGGAGGGGAGGATGAAACCCGCTGATCGAAGTGGTTGTCCCGGCGGCGAGATAAATGATCTTTTCCGGTACGGCCTGATTGAAGACATAGGCGATACCCCGGGTAATCCAGAAATGGGAGACGATCCCCGCGACCGTGCCGTAGAGGATGGTTCCCCGGGCACCGGCGACGGCATTGGGGGTGTGGATTTCGAAGCGGTGGGCCCCCGGGGCCGTGGATATCCTTTGTGAAATAGGCTTTCCCACCACGGTTTCGACGGTCCCCCTGGTCAGCTTGATGATCTCAGAGGTCTTCTGTTCGCCGGACCGATATTCATGGATATTGATCCGGCTCCGCTGGGCGATACGCAGAAGATTGCCGTCCCGAAAGGTGATTTCGGCCTTGGCCAAGCTTTTGGTCCGCAGGGTGTCTTTTTCCATCACCGGATCCCCTGTCTTGACCGGAATGGCCGGAAGCTTTCCCCCCCGCAGGATGTCCACCACCCCCTCCACATAGGTTATCTTCCCAACCAAACGATCCAGGTCTCCATACCCCGCGGTGGGAACCATCAGAGACCATAAAAGTAGGCAATAGATACATAGGATTATTTTTTTAACGGCATTTTTTCCCATGATCCCCCCTGGCGTCTTGAGGCTTCCTTTTTATTATTGGCGCGCTTGGCATTATTAAAAATTATACTCCAACGTTACATTGAAGAGGTTTCGGGTATAAGTGTACAGGGCGATGTTGGAATCGGTCCGGGTATGCCCGTACTGGAAATTGAGGGCGACTTTTTTATTGAGTTCCCAACCAAGGGTGACGTTGCCGGAAAGATTTTTATCGCTTCGCCGTACCCCGAATACGGTGTGAAGGTTTTGATAATCCTGATGGAGTACCTCGCCGTAAAGAAACAGGGTTAAACGCTCGGACAAGGGGATGGTGGCATTCGTCGAAATCCGGTTGCCCTGGTTGACCCAGTTGGCTCCCTCTGTCTGGTCATAGGTCCATTCGTAACCCAGATTAAAGCCCCCGCGTCCGCCCCCGAAAGGGATCAGGTATAACAAAGATGCCTGGGACAGATCGGCATCCCTTTTTTCATTGGGATCCAGAATTTTTTGATACTGTTTCCTCCGGGAATATCCCGCCGACACCTGCCCGATGTGACCGGTGTTAAATAAATAATTCAGAACCGGTTTCCAGGAAAGCATGCCCATATACTGGGATTCATTCAGCCAGAAATGATGGTAGGTCAGAGGTGCGGCCAGGGAAGCCCTTAAAAAGTTGTATCCCGGAGACAGGGAGAGGGTCTGGCTCAACTGGTTGTAGTGGGTAATGGTAAAATAGCGGGTGGTATTGATATGATAAACCCCGTTAAAGAACCAGGGCCCGGCCGGCAGGGGATTGTAACTGGCCGTAAACGATCCCTGGAGGCTGCTGTCGCTCCCCCCCACGATATCCATCCCAGGGATGGTGTCGGAGGGCTTCAGGACCACATTGTCGTCATATTTGTAACCGACGCTGACCCCGAAGCGCCAGAGCCGGTAGCGCTCCTGGAGGGCGGTGAAGGTCTTTTCGTACTCCCGGGCGAAGGAGGCCAGGTCCGTTTTGGGGCCGGCCGCAATGGCCGCCTGGAGGCTTTTCCGGGCATCCTCAAACCGCTTCTCCCGGGCCTGGGCCAGGGCGATCTGGACCTTGGCCGACTGGGCTATATCAGGATCCAGTTCCTGGGCCAGGTTAAAGGCCTTGATCGCCTCCTCGGCCTTTCCTTCCTTGGAAAGGACCAGGCCTTTTAAAAAGGCGATCTGGGCCGGTTTGACTTTCCGGCCTTCCGCTTCCTTGATCCATTTTTTGGCTTCACCCAGTTCGTCCAGGCTGTAAAGGAGTTCGATGATTTCCGGATAGGCATCTAAAACCGAGGGTCTGAGATGCACGGATTCCTTAAAATAGCCCAGGGTCTTTTTATATTCCCCTAATTGTTTATAGGTTAGCCCCAGATAATAGGCCAGGACCGAAGAATCCTTGAGTCGTTCCCGGATGTGTAGGAAGATTTCCAGGGCCTCATCGAAATTTTCATTCCGATATTGGGCCACCCCTTCCTTAAAGAGGTCCTCCGGGTGTCTCCCCTGGTAAGAGTTCACCCCTGAGGAGGCTTTTTTTAGGAGGATTGAACCGGTGTCGGAAGCCTGGGTGGATCCCTGAACCCCGGGAAGAAGGAACAGGGAAAAAAGGAAGAGATAAAAAGGGATCCAGGGACCACGATTTCGCACAAGTCACAGGCTTTTTCTTTTTGAGGCTTTCAAAAATGGTTACCTGACGGCTAAAACTGATTTGCTTAGAGACCCGGGGGGGACGCCCCTCCCCGATCTCCGGGTTTAAATGTCCTCGGGAGAGAGCTGAGGGGCTTATTACGAAATCACCAAAAATCGGCTGGTTCAAAGTGGTTCAAAGCTCCCCAGGCCGGTCGACAATTTTAAGACTTGTGTTATTTAGTAATATTATTATAATAAATAAAAATATAGTGTCAATATTATATTGTGACATCTTCTTAAAAGAAGCTAATGAAGGAAATAACATCTAAAGACCGGATTTCCACCCTGATGGAAATGGCTCAATTGATCAACTCCTCCCTGGATCATGAGGAGATCAGGAAACAAGCCATTGAGGCCACCAAGCAGGTTCTAAAGGTGGAGGCCGCCAGCCTTCTTTTGTGTGATGAATCCACCGGAGAGTTGTATTTTGATGTGGCTACCGGAGAAAAAGGAGCCAAGCTCAAGACAGTCCGCCTTAAAAGAGGGGAGGGTATTGCCGGATGGGTTGCGGAACACGGGGAACCGCTTATTATCGCCGACTGCGCCGTGGATGATCGTTTCTTTAAGGGGGCGGATAAAACCAGCGGCTTTGAGACCAGAAATATCCTCTGTACCCCGGTATGTTCCAAGGGGTGCCTGATCGGCGTTTTGGAAGGTATCAATAAGCAAGAGGGGGAGATCAGCCAGGAGGATATGGATCTTCTGGGTACCCTGGCCAATTATGTCGGGGTGGCCATTGAGAATGCCAACCTTTACGAGGAGCTGAAAGAAATATTTTTTACCACCCTTCAAGTCCTGGCCGATACCATCGAGCTGAGGGACCCTTACACCGGGGGCCATACCAGAAGGGTGCATGATTATAGTTTGAAGATCGCCGAACGGTTGAATTTTTCCAAGGACCGGATAGACAGCCTCCGGCTGGCGGCCATCCTTCATGACATCGGGAAGATCGGTATCAAAGACGATATCCTGCGCAAACCCGGAAAATTATCCAACGAAGAGTTCGCAGAGATTGAAAAGCATTGCCTCTTCGCGTTCAACGTCTTGAGGCCCCTGAGCGCCATGAAGGACGCCTTTCCCCGGGAGGCCGTTCAGGTCTGGAAACCCCACCGCCTGATTCAGGAAATGATCCCGGGCATCCGGAGCCACCACGAAAAGTTTAACGGGAGCGGGTATCCGGATCGGCTGCAAGAAGAGGCCATCCCTCTCATCGCCCGGATTATCGCCATATCGGACACCTTCGACGCTATGATCACGGATCGCCCCTACCGGAAAGGACTATCCAAGGAAACGGCCTTGTCGGAATTAAAACGGAACTCCGGCACCCAGTTCGACCCCGGGCTGGTGGAGGTTTTTTTAAACATTATCCAGGAAGATCAAGCGGGGTAGAAAGTGAAGATCCAGGTCCTTGGTTCATCCGGTTCGGTAGCCCCGGGACAGAATACGGCCGCTTTCCTGCTGGACCGGAAATTTCTTCTGGATGCCGGTACCATTTCATTATCCCTGCGCCGGGCATCCCAGCTCAAGATCACCCACATCTTTATCACCCATGCCCACCTGGATCACCTGAAGGGGTTGCCCTTTTTCTTAGACAACATACTGATGAGCCGTCACCAGCGGACCTTTACCGTGTTGAGCGGTCCGGAGGTGATCCGGGATATCCGAAGGCACTTATTTAATAATCGTATCTGGCCGGACTTTTCTGTCCTCCCCACTCCGTCCGCTCCCCTTATTCGGTATCAGAGTGTTCCTCTGAAAGGCTTTCTCAAGATCGACGGCTATCGCATCTACGCCGCCCGGGTAAATCACACGGTTCCGGCTTATGGATACATGATAGAAGATCCCCTGGGGGATGCCGTCATTTACACGGGGGATACCGGTCCCACGGAAAAGATCTGGAGGCTTATGGCCGGGCATCGGGTCGGGGGTCTCATCATCGAGGTTTCCTTTCCGAATAGTCAGGAGGAACTGGCCCGTGTCACCCGCCATTTAACCCCGCGACTTCTGGCTGGAGAGATCCAAAAGATGCCGTTTTTACCCAAGAGAATATGGATCACCCACCTCAAATTCCACTACCGGAAAATCATAGAGAAAGAAATCTCCCGCATGCCCTGGGGTCCGGCGAAAATCCTGTCGGACGGAATGCGACTCTTGGTTTAAAAATACCCAGAGCCAACGGGGTCACATCTTGATTTGTGAATTGAGCAGGGCATAATCCCGCCGGAAGACTTGATCGTTTTTCATCCTGTTTCTTGCCTCTTTCACAATGTGGCTGACCGCCGTATAACTGATACCGAACCTCTCTCCAATTTCCTCATTCGTATAGGAACCGGTTTGCCATAACAGGAACACCCAGAGATCCCTTTCCTCTTTTTTCTTGCCATAAAGGCGACCGCCATTCTTCGACGGGGACGTTGGTGTTAAAACAACTTGTCAGCTTCCCCGGCCATCAGGATTCTAATTCAAAAGGATCAGGTCTTCCTTTGACTCTTTGTTCTAAAACCATGCCAAAACTATTCATTCCCTTCATCTGCCCGTTTGTTTCTGATTACTCTAACTCCTTCCCCTCCATCTCAAAACAAAACCCCCATATTCTTTTTTCAGAAAAATGGGGTATTGTTGAGCTGCTTCATGGACCATCCTTTCAGGGTGTGGATTTCCATCTTTATTGAAGCTAAAATAGAACAAATTATTAAAACATATTATTTAGTTAAAACCAATCCTCCCCATTTTCCTGAATGCACTTGAACAACGGAAGGGAAGAGTTGGCCAGTTAAGGATGCGCATTGTTGCCTTGTTTGTTCATCGGTTTGGAAAGTCTTGGTAAGGTCCTGATCGTTTCTCCGGACTTCTGCTCGGCCAGACGCAATTCGAATATTTTCTGAAGGTTCAGCCAGAATTCCGGGCTCGTTCCAAAGAAATGTCCCAATCGCAAGGCGGTGTCCCCGGTCACGCTTCGCTGGCCATTCAGGATTTCGGTTATGCGATTAGTAGGCACCTTGAGCCTGCGGGCCAATTCCGCCGCACTCATATCCAGAGCCTGAAGTTGTTCGGCGAGATGTTCGCCGGGATGAATAGCACTACGTCCCATATTGCACCTCAATGATAATCGATGATTTGAACATTGATCGGCCCCGGGGTACCCTTCGGCCACTCGAAACAAATCCGCCATTGGTCATTAATGCGAATACTGTATTGACTCTTACGGTCTCCCTTAAGCGCTTCGAGACGGTTTCCGGGCAAGTCCAAATCAAGCAATGAAGTTGCCGAATCGAGTTGATCAAGTTTCATTTCCGCCTTGTATTCAAATCCGGTAAAGGCCTTGACCCGCTTCCCCTGTGCAAATTCCTGCGTTCGCTTATCTCTAAAGCCTACGATCATGAGAATTTAATTTACCAGGGTTTATGCGTTATGTCAAGCATAAAGCTTTTTATATGGAATTCTTGGGGGAGTATACCCACGGTTGCGATATGGAGAAGGGGGCGTTGTCCACTGGATTCACTAATATTCTTTCCTATTTTTTATCCCTTCTCCAAGATGGATTTATTTGAATATCCAATCCTATTATTCCTCTTTTTCCCATACCTCGCCTGTTTCTCTTTCAAATCAAAGCCGATTTTAATAACAGACTGAAGACTGAAGGCTCCTGCCCGTTGCAGGGACTGAAGTATAAGAAGGGTCTTCGGACTTCGGACTAAATACCTTCGGCCTGATTTCCTAATGTCGGAAAAAGTGGGGTCCACTCCAATCGGATGAACTTGAGGCCACAATTTGTGACCTCAAATTTCTAATCTCTTAAAATAAATAAAATTCTGAACCGTTCAAAAAAAGAAAAGTCTGTTCAGCTATCACTTCAACCGGCAATTAGGCCCGGAAACCTATAACAGCAATTCAGGAAATGCTAACTTCACAAATTATGGGGTCTAGTACACTAAAGGACGTTCACTGTTTTTCGTTCGTCGTTCGGAGACAAAAAAGGTTTAGTCCTTTCAAAACTGAAGGATGAAAGATAATACTATGTAAATAAAGGGGAAAATAGGCAAAAATGTTCAGTACCTGCGATTGGCAGGAGCGTTCGGCGATCGGAGGAAAAAAGTGCCCCGTGGTGTTCTCCCCTTACGGAATGGAATTTTCTTCCTTTCAAGTTAATCTTTAGTTTGTACTTCAACTCGCTTTTTAGTTTGCATGAATTGTTGGAAGAAAATCCTAAATTCAAGGGTTATAATTTGGCCCAATATTTTATCTACAAGATCGGCAGATATTTTTCCAATTCATACCGACTGACGTGGGTCCGGTATTGATCCCACTCAATTTCCTTGTTGGCAATAAATTTGTTATAAATATGGTCTCCTAAGGCTTCACGGACCAGGACACTTTTCTTGACCTCCTCGATGGAGGCATAGAGGTTGCCCGGCAGGGATCTTATCCCCCGGGCCTCCCGCTCGGCCGGGGTCATTTCAAAAATGTCTTCTTCCACGGGCTCCGGCAAGGGATAATTCCCTTCAATCCCGGCTAATCCGGCGGCCAACTGGACGGCAAAGGAAAGATAGGGATTGCAGGCCGGATCCGGTGAACGGAATTCAATCCGGGTGGCCTTTTCTTTCCCGGGTTTATACATGGGGACCCGGATCATGGTAGAACGATTACGGCGGGCCCAGGAGACATAGACCGGGGCTTCATACCCCGGCACCAGCCTCTTGTATGAATTGACCCATTGGTTGTTGATAGCCGTCATTTCCCCGGCATGGCGCATCAAACCGGCGATATAGCTCTTGGCAATAGGGGAGAGATGATAAAGATCGCTGGGTTCAAAAAAGGCATTCCTGTCCCCTAAAAACAGGGATTGATGGGTATGCATGCCGCTGCCGTTCTGCCCAAAGATCGGTTTAGGCATAAAGGTGGCATAAACCCCCTTGCTCCGGGCTATCTCTTTAACAATCAGACGATAGGTCATGGTCATGTCGGCCATATGGAGTCCCTCGGCATACCGCAGGTCGATTTCATGCTGGCTGGGGGCTACCTCGTGGTGACTATATTCCACTTTTATGCCCATGGACTGAAGGGCAAAGATGGTGTCTCGCCGCAGGTCCCCGCCCATGTCCAGGGGGCGGGAGTCGAAGTATCCGCCGGTATCCAGGAACCGGGTATCGGCATTGTCCTGAAAATAGAAATACTCCAACTCCGGGCCGACCAGAAAAGTATAGCCTTTCTCCCTGGCCTTGGCCAAAAGCCTTTTAAAGACGTATCGGGGATCGCCGGGATAGGGGGTCCCATCGGGTTGCAGGATATCACAGAACATGCGGGCCACTGGTTGTTCCCCGGTTCGCCAGGGGATCATTTGAAAGGTGGTAGGGTCCGGCCTGGCGATCATGTCGGATTCCTCAATCCTGGCAAATCCTTCGATGGAGGAGCCATCAAACCCCATACCTTCGGTCATGCCATCCTCTAATTCCGAAGGCGTGACGGCAAAACTCTTCAGTAAGCCCAGAATATCGGTAAACCAAAACTGGATGAAGCTGATATTCTTCTCTTTAACCAGACGGAGCACTTCTTCAACCGAGTGACAATTCATCTATTCCTCCCTGAGACCATAATTTCATTTTCCCTAATAAGGGCCTTGATAATATTACCGCAATGAAGGTCCCGGGTCTATCCTTTTTTCTTCAGGGAGAAAAGATCCCCCTTAAACGAGGTCCCGATCTTTTCTCCGGCCTTAGGGAGAAAAGATCCCCTTAAAAGAGGTCCCGATCTTTTCCCTGGCTTCACGGAGAAAAGATCCGGTTAAAAGTGCTCCGGACCTTTCCGGTGACTTTTTTGTAATGGGTGTAAATATCCCAGGAGGGAATACCGGGATCTCCCAATCCCAAGACATTGTGTTTGGCCATCAGGGTCAGCTCTTCCAAACTGTAGGTCCGGGGATCGCCTTTGCGATCATAGAGCAGTTGGAGTCCATGATCCAACCGGTTCAAAAATTGATAGGCCTCTCGTAAATAATACTCGCTGCCGTCGGCTAAATGGCCGTTATGCTTCAGGGCCTTTAAGACCTTCAAGGTACTGGTTTGTCGCAGCTCCGGATCAGCCTGGCCATAGGTCCATTGGAGATACTGGGCAATAAACTCGATATCGGTCAGCCCCCCATAGCCCAATTTCGGATTGAAACGTTCACTATCCTCTCCAGAGCGCTCCTTCTCCATCCGTAATCGGAAATAGGCCATTTCTCCACGAACCTCGGGGGAAGGAGGGGCTTTATAAAGGACCTGGTTAATAACTTCCTTGACCTGGTCTCTGAGCAGAGGTGGGCCAACGATGACCCTGGCCTTGAGTAGGGCCTGCCTTTCCCAGTTCTGGGCCTGGCTTTGATAATAGTCACGAAAGGCATCTAAGGTGACTATTAAGGGTCCAAAACTACCGGAAGGCCGCAGTCGGGTATCGACCGAATACCCTGGCCCTTGTTTTAACGGTAAAGAGAGATAAGAAATGAGCCGCTGGGCTAATCGTACCAGATATTCATGGTAGGTAATCCATTTTTTTTCGCCTTTACGAACCAGGGCGGAGGAGGATCTGGTAGATTCTTGTAAATAGGGGGTCTTCAAGGAATAGACAAAGATCAAGTCCAAGTCAGAGGCATATCCCAATTCCTGCCCGCCGAGTCTTCCCAGTCCCAAAATACAGAAAGGGGATGGCAGTGAAGGGGCACACCGATCGGGAAAAAGGGGATGGATTACTTCCTGGTTCAGGGTTTCTTCTGCCAGACGGGTTGTCTCGATCAGTACCTGATCGGCCAAAAAGGATAATTTTTCTGAGGCCTCGGAGGAGGGAAGCCTTCCGGCGATCTCTTCTAAGGCAGTCCCCAGAAAATAACCGCTTTTCCATCGCCTGAGTTCAGAGAGTTGATCCTCCTGGTCCTGGTTCCGCTCTCGAGATTTACTATTAATAAAAGAGCCTTCGGCCGGACTTGGCCGGCCAATGGTTTTTTGGAGGGCCAAATGATCCATCATTTCCGGATTCTGGACAAACAATCTTCCCATCATGGCGCTTTGGGCAAAGAGTTCCACAATCTCTTTTGCCAGGGCGTTTCGTTCCAGAAGCATGGCCATGATCCCGATTCGTCCTCCGATACTTTGCAGGAAGCGATCAATAAAAGAGAGACTTTGATCCGGGTTAACGGTTTGCAGGCAATAACCCAGGAGCAGGGGAAATACTTTGGATAAAAAGGCCTTTTCCCGTAGGGACGAAGAAGCCAGTCGCCTTATCCAGGCGGCAATAATTTCTTGGGCGCTGTTTATCTGGTGAAATCCCAGGGCGGCTAATTCCCTTTCCCGGTCTTCGGGGGTCTTTGAAGGGAGGAGTAAAGCCACTATTTTTTCCTGGGAGATAGGGGTATCGGCTAATAAAAGGTTGTCAAAAGCAATCCGGACTTTTTCCCGGACCTGATTCAGTTTTTGCACTAACCCCTCGACTGTCCCAAATCCCCGGAGCCTTTTGATGGGCATCTGTCCGGCAAGTCCTGTCAGGGCTTCGGCCTGATGAGGGAGGCTGTGGGTTTGACGCTGATCAACCATTTGAATCCGGTGTTCCAGGGTCCTTAAAAAGGTATATCCCTGGGTAAGTTGCCGGCACTCCTCCTTGGGAAGGATCTGGGCCTCTTTCAGTTTGACCAGGGCCTTTAAGGTATTTCGTTCTCGAATCGTGGCGACCTGGCCTCCAAAGACCAGTTGCAAGGTTTGAACAATAAACTCAATTTCCCGGATGCCTCCGGGACCAAGCTTGACATCATCCCCTTTAAGCAGATGGGACCCCGTCTCTGCCAGGATCTTCTGTTTCATGGCCCGTATTTCCGCCAGGACCGAATAGTCCACAAATTTTCGGTAAATAATCGGTTGGAGCTCTTTTAAAAAAGCCTTACCCAAATCGATATTGCCGGCCAGAGGACGGGCCTTGATGAAGGCCAGTCGTTCCCAGGTCCTGGCCGATGTCTGATAATATTCCAGGGCGGACTCCCGGGAAAGGACCAGATCTGAATCCTTGCCTCCAGGTCTGAGACCTAAATCGACCCGAAAGACATGATCGCCATCCATTTGAGACCCCATGGCCTGGATCACCCGGCTGGTCATGATTTGAAGCCATTCTTTTTGTTCCAGAGGGGGAAGGGGGACTCTGGAAGAAGGGTGATAGAGGAAGATCAGGTCAATATCAGAGCTGAAGTTCAGCTCCAACCCACCTAATTTTCCCATTCCCAGGACCATCAGCCCTTCCTCAAGAAAGGGAGGAAAGGGAGTCTTTTTAAAACCGGTTTGGTCCTTGAGGCAGAAGGTTATGGAGGCTTGAAGACAAATCTGGGCCAGGGCCGAAAGATTCTCGGTGGTTTCGTTAAGTCCGGCCAGTCCCCCCAGATCCCGAGCGGCAATCCTTAAGATTTCTTCCTGTTTATAGTGGCGCAAAAGAAGACAAAATGTCTGGAAATCTTTCGCCCCGGTTATCTTTTTTCCCAAGCCGACGGCAATCTGGGCTGAAGATTTTCTCTCCAGGACTCCCTGCTGGTCAAAAATTTTTTTGACCACCAGGGGATGCCGCCGCATGATATGGGTGAGATAAGGGGAAAAGGCCTCGATTTTTAGGCGGAGTTGTTGATTTTCTTCAGGCATAAATACGTAACGGGTGGCGGGTGACAGGTGACGCACAAAACCACTTTTCCTCGTCACTCGTCACCCGTCCCTTGTCACATCCCCTTTTAAATATCAAAATACAGCATAAATTCATGCGGATGGGGTCTCAAACGCACCGGATTGATCTCTCCTTCGGTTTTATATTCAATCCATTTTTCAATGACGTCCGGGGTAAAGACATCCCCTCGAAGTAAAAACTCATGGTCATCTTTCAGGGCCTTCAAGGATTCTTCCAAAGAACCCGGAGCGGAAGGCACATTGGCCAGTTCCTCCGGGCTGAGGCCATAAATATCCTTATCCAGGGGTTCTCCGGGATCGATCCGGTTTTCGATGCCGTCAATGACCGCCATCAGGATAGCTGAAAAGGCCAGATAACCGTTACAGGAGGGATCCGGGGTCCGGAACTCTAATCGTTTGGCCTTGGGAGAGGCCGAATACATGGGAATGCGGATAGCGGCACTGCGGTTACGGCTGGAATAGGCCAGATTAACCGGGGCCTCAAACCCAGGGACCAGTCGTTTATAGGAGTTGGTAGTGGGGTTGGTGAAGGCACACAAGGCCCGGGCATGCTTCAAGATACCGCCGGCGGCATATAGGGCCTCCTGGCTTAGGCCGGCATATTTATCGCCGGCAAAGAGGGGTTTTCCACCCTTCCACAGGCTGACGTGGACATGCATCCCGGAGCCGTTATCAGCGAACAAGGGCTTGGGCATAAAGGTGACGGTTTTATTGTTCCGTTTGGCCACATTTTTAATACAGTATTTAAACCACATGAGCTGATCGCCCATTTTAACCAGGGGTTGAAATTTCATGTCGATCTCGGCCTGACCGGCGGTGGCCACCTCATGATGCTGGCATTCAATTTCCATGCCCAGGGCCTCCATCACCATGACCATCTCAGTCCGCAGGTCCTGCTGACTGTCGGTCGGTGAGACCGGGAAATAGCCTTCCTTGTGCCTGGGCTTATACCCCAGGTTGGGAGATTCCACCCGGCCGCTGTTCCAGATCCCTTCAACCGAATCGATCTCATAAAAAGCAAAATTGGATCCGCCGTCGACACGGATATCGTCAAAAATAAAAAATTCCGCTTCGGGACCGAAATAGGCCGTGTCAGCCAGGCCGGTAAACTTCAGGTAGTTGTCACATTTGCGGGCAATATTTCTGGGGTCCCGGCTGTAAGACTCTTTGGTAATCGGATCGACGACATTACAGATCAGGCTTAAGGTCGGGACGGCCATAAACGGGTCCATAACCGCCGTATCCGGATCGGGGATAACCAGCATATCGCTGGCATGAATGGGCTGCCAGCCCCGGATGCTGGAGCCGTCAAAGCCATAGCCGCCCTCAAAGGAATCCTCTTCCAGTTCGTGAAGGGGGACGCTGAAATGCTGCCAGATCCCCGGAAAATCCAGAAATTTTAAATCCACCATCTTGGCCTTGTTTTTTTGGGCAAAGGCCATTACTTCTTTTGGGGTCATTGTACTTTCCTCCTTAGTTTGATTTTAAGGCAAATAAAATTGCCTGTTGAATTTCTTCCAGCCGTTCCTGGTCATAAATCTTCTGACCTTCCAAATCCGTTATATAGAAGACATCCACCACCTGGTCCACTTTGGTGGAAATCTTGGCAAAATGGATATTCAATTCCGTTTCAAAAAGGGTTTTAGTAATGGTATAGAGCAGACCCAAGCGATCCTGGGTAAAGATCTCCAGGATGGTATAAAAATCCGATCCCTGGTTGTCGATCAGGACCTGACTTTCGGGGGCTATAGTCGGCAGAGAAGAGATCTGCAGGGCCGGTTTTTTCTGGGCCAGTCGATAGTCAAGAGACAGTTTGCCTCCAATAACCTTGGACAATTGGTCATACACCCTGTCCCAGGTCTCTTCTTCAAACAGGGGATCTAATGGAGGGTGAACCTGGAGAATATCCAAGGCGACCTGGTCGGATCGGGTAAAGATCTGGGCCCCTAAAATATTGATGTTGTTTAGAGCCAGGACCCCGGTAAGTCGGGAAAAGAGTCCCGGTCGATCGTGACAGCAGATAAAAATCTCAACAATTTCTTCCTTCTTTTCCACCTGCCAGAGAAAGGGTTTTCCATCTAATTGTCGAAGCAGGCGCAGGTGTTGGGCGATGGCTTCCGGGGGTAGAGAAAGGAGGTAGGTCTGGGGCATCCCCTCCAGGAATAGCATGGCTTCCTTGCTGGGGATCTCCTTTTCGACTAAGGCCAACACCTGTCGCTTAGAACCCTCTACGGCCACTTCGGAGGCCAGGTCTCCCTTTTCCAGGATATGCAGGACCTTAAAAAAAAGCTCCCGGAGCAGCATGGATTTCCAATTATTCCAGGCCTGATGGCTGGTGGCCAACGAGTCGGCATAGCTTAACAAATAGAGCATCTTCAGGGTTCCCGAGTCCTGGATCATTTGGGCGCAGCGGACCATCAGGTCTTCATCATTTAAATCCCGGCGAAGGGCCGTCTCAACTAATAAGAGATGATTCTTAACCAGAAAAGAAATTACTTTTGCAGTCTGGAGGGGTATCTTAAGTCTTTCGGCAATCCTGGGGATCATCAGGGCCCCTTGTTGGGCATGGTTTTTACCCTGACCTTTCCCCAGATCGTGGAGTAAACCTGCCAGATACAGGACGGAAAAATCCTCAACCTCTCCCCAGATCCCATATAACAAGGGCTCTTCTTTAAGGTAATATCCTTGACCGATCTTTTTTAATTCCACCAGCGTCAAAAGGAGATGGATGTCGACGGTGTAAACATGGTAGGTATCAAACTGAGTTCGGCAGACAGTGGCCTCCAGTTCCGGGATGTAGGCCGTCAACAGCCCGGTTTGCAACATGGTTTCCAATAGTTCTCGAGAGGTTTTTAAGTCGCCGATGATCTCAAAAAAAAGTCCACTTACCTCCCGGGAATTCTGAAACTCTTTGTCAACTAAAAACAGGCACTGCTTGATCAAGCGGATGGTTTCCTGGCTCAAGATGACCGTTTTTTTAAGGGCATACCAGAAAATTTTCATTAACAGGGCCGGGTGGTCTTTGAGAACCTTGGCTGAATCCAGATAGAGTCTTCCTCCCTCCAGATAGATCCCTGGTTCCAGAATCTCCCGGTGCTTTTCTCCCTTTTGACCCTGCTCGGCGATATGTTCAAAGAAGTTTTGATGAATAGTCCTGACCCCTTGCAAGTGCTGATACACCCCTTGCATGAAGACCTCAACGGGCAGGATATCTCCTTTTCCTTTCAGGCCCGACCAGTCGGCTATGGCCTCTTGAAATTCGAAAGAGAGCCGGTCATCTTTTCTTCCCGACAGATAATGCAGTTGATTGCGGAGTCGCAGGAAAAAATTGTGCGAATTGGTTAGGATTCTGCGATCCTCACCGGACAGGAAACCGATTTTTTCCATAGCCAATAAATCAGGGGTTTCATACAGGGCCTTGCCGATCCAGTGAAGGACATGGATGTCCCGTAACCCCCCCAGTCCTTCTTTTAGGTGAGGCTCTAAGAAAAAAGCCGAGTCCCCATAACGTAAGTGGCGTTTTTCCTGCTCCTTGAGAAGCCAGTCCTGCCAGAGAGAGCCTTGTCCTCCTTTAAAAAGAGCCCCAATGTCCGTTTGAAGGGCCTGGGCTAAAGGGGAACTGCCGGTTATCCGCCTGGCATCCAATAGGGCGGTGAGAAAAGATGGGTCCGAAGAGGCCATTTCCAGGCATTCCTTAAACGATTGGACGGTATAGCCTAAGTCATAGCCCACATCCCAAAGGGGATAAAGGATCTTTCTGATGACCTCTTCCACTTGAGGTTCGATCTTTTCGGCATAGAGAAAAAGCAAATCAATATCAGAGAAGGGCGAGAGTTCTTTCCGGCCATAGCCTCCCAACCCTAACACCACACAGGCCTGTTGCGCCCCTTCCAGGCCTAAAGAGGCCCGGGCTTCCACACTGTTAAAAACCGAGATAATGAACACATCGATAAAGGAGGCATGCCAGCCGGCAATGGTCAGGCCGGCTTCTCCATGATCATGGCGCTCCTTCAATTTTTGGCGCTGTTCGGTGAGATAATTAATGTGAATGGTGTTAGGCATAATTAATCAATCAGATGCTGGATGCTGGATACTTGATACTGGATACTGGATACTGGATGCTCGAGGCTGGATACTTGATTCTGGATAAGGCCAAAAAAATAAAAAAGACCTGAATCTCCTCTCTCCTCCCAGCCCTCTTTCTTGATGGGAGAGAGGGTTCCAGAGGGCTTTTACGAGTCCATCGAAGACTCTGATCATTTCAACCTATCTAATATCCAGCATCCAGTATCCAGTATCGGTTTTTCCTAAATCGTTTCCATCCGGAAATTCGAATTTCCGGATGGAAACACCTCGATATCAGCATTAAGCTCTCGCCAGAAACCCTTTTAAAAGGGTTTCTGGCCAAAGAGGATAGCCGGCAGCTGTATGTTCTCATCCGGAAACTTCTTGCTT
>JAZDOU010000379.1:0-7048 GCA_043798385.1 Pseudomonadota bacterium | reverse complement strand
ATTATGCTCTGGGCCATCAACCGACTCATCCCGATGGCGGGCTCCATTAAGTTGATTTTGAATGCCGTCGTGATTATTGTCGTTCTTTTGTGGCTCCTGAGGATTTTTGGGGTTTTAATTTCCCTCTCCGGGGTCCGCCTGGGGGGATAACAGCCCTGGTTCGGCGCCGATCAGGCATAGAATCCATGCTTCCATGCGAAGCCATCCCCCCGCAGGGAGAACGTTTCACGAAATTTTTAGAAGGCAGATCAGAAAGGAAACATTATGCCGACGACTCTGAAATCAAAGACCTTAGAAGAATTACTGGCAGAGGCCGATGAACTGGTCCAAAAAATTAATTCCGAATACCTCGAAGACCTGAAAGAGGAACATCGCCTCCAGTTTGGAAAACATGCTCAAAAATTGCAGGAATTCAAGTCTGAAGTTCAGGCCAAGACCGAGGAGAAAGGAACGGTAGAATCATTTTCCTCTGCCGAGGGAATGCACGAGGCGATCCTTGATATGGTCAAGGCCATGAAGGAGTTGGCGAGTCATCAGGCCTGATTCTCGTCAAAGGTCCCTGAAAAAAAATTAAGCGCACACGTAATCCGGGCAGCAGATCAAAGGAATGCTTTGGGCCGAAAAATCCTCGTTTCCGAATTGGAAACCAGTCGTATCACATCCGATGTTTCCGGATGGAAGCACCATAGGGGTCTCTGAAAACACCGGGGAAACAAGGAGAAATTACGGCAATCCGGACAGAGCGAAAAAGCATCAGGAGGCCTGGCCATGAGTATCCATCAATTGGCGGGGAAACCGGCTCCCCCGTCACTGTTAGCCAACATCCCGAGGTTAATGTCCGCCTACTATACACCCATAAGCCTGACGGGTCCGATCGTGCCCAGCGCGTGGCCTTTGGAACGTCAGGGCACAGGGGCTCGTCGTTAAGGAATAGCTTTAACGAGGACCACATCCTGGCCGGCAGCCAGGCCATCAGTGAATACCGGAATTCTAAGGGGATCACTGGCCCCCTTTATGTGGGGATGGACACCCATGCCCTTTCTGAGGCGGCCTTGGCAAGCGCCATCGAGGTTTTGGCCGCAAACCGTGTGGCCGTTATTGTCCAGAAGGGCCTGCGGTACACGCCGACTCCGGTCATATCCTACGCCATATTGATGTATAACCGTGGCCGGGAGAGTGGTCTCGCCGACGGAGAAAACGGCGGAGAGCCGGTGCGGCAGGAGATGAAGCGCGAACAGAAACCGGCGGACGCAAACGGTATCATCTTTAGCTATAGCGCGCAGGCGCCCGCAACACGCCCGGCGACGGACTACACGGCGCGAGTCATACCGTACCATGACGGCGTTGCTGTTCCCTTGGAAGCCGCACAAATCCTGTGGCAGAGGTAATTCGATAACGCCAGGGTGTAATAAGAACCGGAGTGTACCTCGAAGTTGCATAAAAATTGATCGATGAAGTGAACTTGGCTTATTGGGGATTATTTTCGGTTATGAAAATGGCTTGCTAATAAGATTATGAAAGGGAAACTATGCCTTCCAATGGAACAAATGAACTCATGGAAAATTTGAAAATCAAGTTTCGTTCTCTCTTCGGCCCTCAGGACCCCCAGAAAAAGAAGGATGCCTTGCCTCCCAAGGCCCATTTCAGCATCTGGTATTTCCTGATCGTCTTCCTGTTATTTACCCTTATGCAACAATATTTTTTTTCCCGAAAGGTGGAGACCATTCCTTATAGCCAATTCAAACAATACCTGGCCGAAGGAAAGCTGGTTAAATTGACCATCAGCCCGGAGGATATCAACGGAACCTTGATAGGAAAAGAAAAAAAACCGGGACAGGAATTTACCACGATTCGGGTGAATGATCCCGACCTGGTGAAGGATCTGGATGAACACAAGGTCAATTACTCCGGACATATTGAGAGTAAATTTCTAAGCGGTCTTCTCTCCTGGATTCTCCCAATCGGACTTTTTTTCCTGATCTGGCGCTTTGCCATGAAAAAGATGGGGCCGGGGATGGGGGTCATGTCTTTCAGCAAGAGCAAGGCCAAGCTTTTTGCCCAGAATGAGACCAAGGTTACTTTTGCCGATGTGGCCGGCATCGATGAGGCTAAAGAAGAACTTCAGGAAGTCGTGGAATTTTTGAGCACCCCGGATAAATTCCAGAAGCTGGGGGGGAGGATTCCCAAAGGGGTGCTTCTGGTCGGCCCGCCGGGAACCGGCAAAACCCTTCTGGCCAAGGCCGTGGCCGGGGAAGCCAAAGTGCCTTTCTTCAGCATCAGCGGGTCCGAGTTTGTGGAGATGTTCGTCGGCGTGGGAGCGGCGCGCGTTCGCGATCTTTTCTCTCAGGCCACTACCCAGGCCCCCTGCATCATCTTTATCGATGAACTGGACGCCTTAGGAAAGGCCCGGGGAATCAATGTCATGGGTGGGCATGACGAACAGGAGCAAACGCTCAACCAGCTTCTGGTGGAGATGGACGGATTCGAAACCAATAAAGGGGTCATCATCATGGCCGCCACCAACCGGCCGGAGATCCTCGACCAAGCCTTGTTGCGTCCGGGACGGTTTGATCGGCAGGTGCTGGTGGACCGACCGGATATCAACGGTCGGGAAGCCATCCTGAAAATCCATTCCAAGGATGTCCTTTTGGGTCCCGATGTGGATCTCCGCAAGGTCGCCGGCCGCACCCCGGGCTTTGTGGGGGCCGATCTGGCCAACCTGATCAATGAGGCCGCTCTATTGGCCGCCCGGAAAGATAAAGAAACGGTCGAATTGGCGGATCTCGACGAGGCCATCGACCGGGTGGTTGGGGGACTGCAGAAAAAGAATCGGGTCATGAATCCGCAGGAGAAAGAAATCGTGGCCTTTCATGAATCCGGACATGCGATTGTGGCTGAATCGGTCGAGCATGCCGACCCGGTGCACAAAATCTCCATCATTCCCCGGGGGATTGCGGCCCTCGGGTATACCCAACAACAACCTACGGAGGACCGTTATCTCATGACCCGTTCGGAGCTATTGGACCGACTGGCCGTTCTTTTAGGCGGCCGGGTGGCGGAGGAGCTGGTCTTTAAAGAAATCTCGACCGGGGCACAAAACGACTTACAGCGGGCTACCGACATTGCCCGGTCCATGGTCGCGGAATATGGTATGAGCGATCGGTTGGGACTGGTAACCTACGAGCGCCCCCGTCAACCCATGTTCCTCCCGGAAGGTTTTACCCCCAGTAAAACCTACAGTGAAGAAAAAGCCGGCCAGATTGATGAAGAGATCTCTCTACTGGTCGAAGAAGCGCATCAAAGGGTGCGGAAAATCCTTTCGGAGCGGCGGAAGATCCTTGATGATTTGGCCCATCTCCTTTCCAAAGAGGAAATCGTCCAGGGAGAGGAGCTTAGAAAGATGTTGTCCGAATCCCCACCCGGAGAGGCCAGCCCAGTGCCGGTCCAGCCGTCCTGAAAATGCCGGGCCTCGCCAGGCAGATGGCACCCCTCAAAGGTTTCCTCCATATTTGGTGGTTCCACCAAATATGGAGGCCAGAAAAATAGTTTAAACATTTTTTACTATTCTCTCCTGATAATAAAACCTTATGATATCAGGCTGATCCCAAACTTTACCTTTTTTTCTACCTGTTGGTAAGCTATTTGCAGACGATGGTGTCATGATCCTGGTCATCATACGCATGAAGGTCCTTTCCGAGAAGCACCTGGAGCTGTCACAAACGATTGCTTCCCTGATCAGCTCCATAAGGGCCGAGAAAGGATGCCGGCGCTGCGACTTTTGCCAGAGCATGGAGAATGAAAATGATCTCTGTCTTCTTGAAGAATGGGATACCCAGGGAAACCTCATGAGCCACCTGAAGTCGGAGCGGTTCAGGATACTTCGGGGAGCGATGAACCTGCTCAAAGAACCCTATGAAATGATGTTTCACACTGTTTTCCACCCGGCGGGAAGGAGGAAGGAAAGCGAGCACTGGATTTAATGGTCTTATTTGCTATTAACCACACATCAAGTCAAGAAAGAGAGGCAGGATATGCGTTTCACCAAGACCTTCTTGTTTTTAACTTTAAGTCTGGCTATCGGTTTTTTGGGTTGCACAACGGAGAAAAAGGCGGAGGCTCCCAAACAGGGACAGGTTACAAAAAATCTGATTCCTCCGAAGGCCGAGGTTAAGGGTCAGAATTTTCTTTTGGAGCTTAGCGACCTTCAAGTCGCTATGACGATAGACGACGCTTCGAAGGAGATCACCGGTACCCCGAGTCTTAAAGGCCGCATCAAAATAACCAATCAATCGAAAGATAATCTGGAAATCCAAGGGATCACCTTGGAATACCTGGACCAAGCGGGTAAACCCATCCCCTTTACCTCCGGAGAGAAAATATCGAAGGCTACTATATTCCTGCAGGCGATTAAGCCCGGAGAAATTACCGAAGGTTCCCTCGATGCCACCATCCCCAGGATGGCGGTCAAGGAAAAGGCCCTGGGAAAAATTGAAGTCAACCTGGTCTATGTCCCGACGCTGCTTAAACGAGAGATGTTGTCATTTTCTCAAAAGGTTGAATAGCCTTACGGTTTCATTAAATAGACAGACGCTCATTGACCCCATAGTCCCGCCTGGACGGGACGGGGTCGGCGAGCAAATCTAAAGGAAATAAAATGAGAGTGCTTCTGATCTACCCCAACTATCCGGATACCTTCTGGAGTTTCAAGTATGCCCTGTCCTTCATATCCAAAAGGGCTGTTAATCCGCCGCTCGGCCTGCTCACGGTGGCCGCCATGCTTCCCCCGGAATGGGAAAAAAGACTGGTCGATATGAACGTGGCTAACTTGAAAGACCAGGACCTTCAGTGGGCCGATTATGTCTTTATCAGTGCCATGGCGGTCCAAAAGAAATCAGTAAAAGCACTTATTTCAAGGTGTAAGGAATCGGGCCTTAAAGTCGTGGCGGGCGGCCCGCTCTTTACCGCCGCTCCCGAAGATTTCCCGGAAGTGGACCACCTGGTGCTCAATGAAGCCGAGACCACCCTGCCGGGATTTTTAGAGGATCTATCCGGGGGCCGGGCCGAACATCTTTATACCTCGGGGGCATTTCCGGGTCTGGAAAAAACCCCCATTCCCCTCTGGGGACTTTTGGAGATGAAGAGGTATGTCTCCATGAATATTCAATATTCCCGGGGCTGCCCCTTCAGTTGTGAATTTTGTGATATTACGACCCTTTTCGGCCACAAGGCTCGAACCAAAAACGTAAGCCAGGTGCTGGATGAATTAGAGTCGCTCTATTCGCTTGGCTGGAGGGGCGGGGTCTTTTTTGTGGATGATAATTTCATAGGCAACAAGAAGAAACTTAAGGAAGTGGTCTTGCCGGCCATGATCGACTGGATGAAGAAAAGGAAGTACCCTTTTAACTTTGCTACCGAAGTGTCCATCGATCTGGCTGATGATGAAGAACTGATAAGACTGATGACCCGGACCGGTTTTGATAACGTTTTTGTCGGCATTGAAACGCCGGACGATCAGTCTCTGAAGGAATGTCACAAATTTCAGAACAGAAATCGTGATCTCATCCGCAGTGTGGAAACCATTCAAAAGTTTGGTTTAAATGTGCGCGGAGGCTTCATCGTAGGATTTGATAATGATTCTCCTGAAATATTTGAAAGGCAGATCGAATTCATTCAAAAAAGCAAAATTATTACAGCCATGGTCGGCATGCTGAATGCCCCGCGAGGTAGCCGGCTCTACGCGCGACTTCTTAAGGAAGGCCGGTTGTTAAAAGAGGCAACTGGTGACAATACCGATTTTTCCACCAATATCATCCCCAAGATGGGTTATGAAAAACTGGCCGAGGGATACAGAAAAATAGTCAGCCGAGTCTATTCTCCCAGATTGTACTACGAGCGGGTGAAGGAATATCTAAGGGAATACCGGCCTCCGGAAAAGAAAAAAATACACTTCCATTTCAAGTACCTCCGATGGCATTTTTTGTATCTGGTCGCCCCTTTCAAGACCTTTGTATTATTGGGCATCAAAGATAAGGCCCGGTTATATTACTGGAAACTTCTCTTTTGGTCTTTGTTCAGAAGGCCGCAGCTTTTGCCTTTGGCCATAACGTATTCGATTTATGGATTTCATTTCCGAAAAATATTCAAATTAAACTTCGGGATCGATCCGAACAATCAGGGGGGAAAAGGGGACTGGATTTGAATTTTCAAAGTATAAAAGTTGAAGTGGGATAGATGAAAACCCCCCAAAGGAGGGATAACCATGCAACACAAAACATTTTTTGTAATTATCTTGACCTGTTTTCTCATTATCACCTGGGCCTTTTCTTCAGGGCTAAAAGCCCAAACTTCTCAAACTCCAGCGGTTAAGGCAGAGGAGCCTGAATCTTCCTTTCAAAAAGCCGATGAGTTCTTTCTGAAGAAAGACCTAAAGGCCGCCGCATCTGAAATTCGAAAAGGGGCCGGATTTCTAAAAAAGAAAGTAAAGGAGGCCTCAAAGGATGGAAAAGAGGGCTTAAAGGCGTCTGTTCGAGAATTAGAGAAATTAGCCCGGGACGTTGAAAAGGGGACGGTGACCTCCGGGGAGAAACTCAAAGAAACCTTTGCGAGATCGTATCAGGCCTTGGCCAGTCATCAATATCTCAGGGCTTCTGAATCCTGGGCGAAGAAAAAGACCAAAGAGACCGGCCAAGCCCTTACTGCTGCAGCCCAGTACCTGGAGCAAACAGCCAGATGGTCTGGTCGCAAACTGGAAACAGGGTCGGCTGAAGTCGTAAACACCGCGCGTATGGTCGGCGGTAAACTCATAAAAGGTGCCGGCTATGGTGCGGAAGAGGTAGGCAAAGGGATCAAAGAAATCGGCCACGAGCTTTCAAAACTTGGTAAAAAGACGGAGCCCCAAAAATAATTAGTTTCCATCCGGAAATTCGAATTTCCGGATGGAAACACCTCGATATCAGCATTAAGCTCTCGCCAGAAACCCTTTTAAAAGGGTTTCTGGCCAAAGAGGATAGCCGGCAGCTGTATGTTCTCATCCGGAAACTTCTTGCTT
>JAZDOU010000373.1:0-11935 GCA_043798385.1 Pseudomonadota bacterium | reverse complement strand
AGTTGCTTTTCCTGGTTGGACCAGCGATAGCGAACATCCAGGGCCATCTGATTCAACAAGCGCACCAATTCCACATTGAATTCCACCTGACGCTTGAGGACCATCTGGATATAGGGCTCGGTAAGTTTACGAATGGTCTTTTTGAATCCGGTAACCACTGACCCCAAAGCCTTCCGATGTGAGGAGAGTTCCGGAGGCCTTCCGGTGTCGCAGAGATAATTGATCCGGGATAAATGGTACAGGATATCTCCTTCCTGAGGTTCGCCGTTTTCCGATTGTATCTGAAGGGTCATTCGGTCAATCCCTTCCAATTCCTCAGAAGTATACTGGCCGGTCTTTTTTTTATCCTCGATTCGCGAGCGGATCCGTTCCATGATCCGATCCACCTCCGGGTTCAAATTCTCTTGGTTATTGGGCGTCATAATAGGCTGATCCTTTTTTTCCGGTCTCACCTCCTCGGTTGTTACAGAGGAGGATTTCACTCCTTCGTTTCAAATTCCCAATGATGAGGGATTCGATAGATCCCGGTATCTTTTATAGCCGAGCGGATGGCAAAGGAACTGCAACCGCTCTGGTAATCATAGCTATGGCCATCCTGGGCATGAACCGCGGCATCGATCCAGTAGGTTCCCTCTATCAGATGAACCTTTTCCAACTTCACCCTGATTCGACCGGTTTCGGGAAGGGGCGGAAGCACTATCTGGTCCAAATTGGTATTGGTCCCGTAACAACAGGTTCTATTCCCATCAAAAATGGCTATCCCGAAAATGACCTCCGGAGTAGGACGATGAACCTGGAAGTTGATTTCCAGCAGGATGTCCTCTCCATCCTGAAAGACATGCCGTTCCTGACCCTGACTATCCAACAGCCGAACCCGGATTATTTCTATATCCCCATTACCCCAACGATCTTTTGAAATAAAACGCTCTTCTCCACCACAGGCCGGGGGGGCCTGTTCTTCTTTGAATCGGGCATCATCCCTTCGGGCCACCTCCTGCCGATAGGCGTCTATGACCTGCCGGGGGTCTCCAAGGGCCTGGACACACCCCGACTCCAACCACAGGGCCTGATCACAAAACCGCTCTACGGTCGGCAGGTCATGGGTCACCAGGACAATGGTCTTGCCGGCCTTCTTGAAAGCCGTCATTTTGTCAATACATTTGCGGGAAAACGATTCGTCCCCCACAGCCAGGACTTCATCAACCAGCAGGATATCCGGGTCCACATTGACGGCCACTGAAAACCCCAGCCGAATATACATGCCTGAGGAATAGGTCCGGACCGGGACATCAATAAAAGATTCCAATTCGGCAAAACGAACAATCCGGTCAAACCGTTTTTCAATCTCTTTACGACTTAAACCAAGGATGGTCCCATTGATAAAAACATTTTCCCGGCCGGTGAATTCCGGGTGAAACCCGGCACCCAATTCGATCAACGAGGAAACCCGGCCATTGACCAAAACGCTCCCGGAATCCGGTTTATAAATTCCGGTCATTACCTTGAGGAGGGTACTTTTCCCGGATCCATTCCTTCCAATAACCCCCAAACTGATTCCCCGGGGAATTTCCAGATCCAGATTTTGAAAAACGATTCGGGCCTCCTCTTTCGGCCCGCCCTTCCAGGAAAAGGGATTCAGGAAAAGGGATTTCAAGGTAATATAATCCCGGCGCAGGGTGGTTTGTTTGAATTGTTTCGAGATCCCTTTTAAGATAACGGCAGGAGGCATGGATGGTTATACCTTCTCGGCAAAAGTTTCTTTGTATCGTTCAAAAAAGAACATGCCGATCCCTGACAAGAGTAGGGACAGTCCTAAAAAAACAAGCAAGGCTTTCCCGTTTGGATATCGGTTATAAAAGAAAATATCCTGGTAAGCCAGGGAGATTTGGGCCATAGGATTGACTAAGACCCATCTGTTAAAAGGGGGCGGTACCTGGGAAAGGGGATAGAGAATGGGGGTCAAGAAAAACCATAAAGTCAAGAGATTAGCCAGGATATGTTGGACATCCCGGAAAAAGACATTAATGGTGGCCAGTATTAAAACCAGGCCTCCGATAAACAGCAAATGAAGGCCGATAAGAACCGGCAACCAGAGGAGGGGCCATCCCGGATTAATACCCATGACCAACAGGAACCCAAAGAGTACCGGCAAACTCAACAAATAATTTAACAGGTTGGCTAAAATCTTGACCACCGGCAAGACCTGACTGGGGAAAAGGACCTTCGTTACCAGACTTCCCCCGGCGGTAATCGACAGGGTTCCCTCCAGCAGAGAGGAAGAAAACCAGATCCAGGGCAAGAGCCCAACGAACATAAATCCGGCATAATTTTCGATCCGAATCCTGAGATAGATATTAAAGACCAGGGCATAGACCCCTAAGAGCAAAAGGGGATTCAAGAAAGTCCATAAAAAACCGAGGAAAGATCCCCGATAACGGGACTTCAATTCCCGAACCACTAAACTGCTCACCAGGCTCCGGTAACGAACCAATTCCTGAATATGTTGGCGAATCAATGGAAACATAATAGTGCTTTTTGCTGAACGCTATTTCCTTGCTGATAAGCTTCCGTCCGGAAACACCGGATGGAAACTAATATGCTTCTTGACTGATTATCCCCTTCCAAAGGGTCTTGATCAAGATCTTCCAATCAAACAGGAGAGACCAGTTTTCTATATAATACAAGTCAAATTCGATCCGTTTTTCCAGAGAGGTATTCCCGCGCCAGCCATGAATCTGGGCCCACCCGGTCATCCCGGCCTTCATTTTATGGCGTAACATATACCTGGGAATCTTGTCTTTGAAACTTTCTATCAGCTCCGGCCGTTCAGGTCGAGGTCCGACCAGGCTCATCTCCCCTCTTAAGACATTGAACAGTTGGGGGAGTTCATCTAAACTTAATTTTCTTATCAGCCGGCCCAGGGGGGTCCGCCGGGGGTCTTCCTTTTGGGCCCAAACCGGTCCGGTCTCCTTTTCCGCCCCGACCACCATGGAACGGAATTTCAGCATTTCAAAAACACGACCATCCAAGCCCATGCGTACCTGGCGGTAAAAAACCGGACCGGGAGAAGTGACTTTTATGGCCAAAGCAATCAATAATAACAACGGAGCAGTCAGGACCAGAACCAAAAAGGCCAGGACAAGGTCAAAGGACCTTTTCTGGACACGATTCCATCCGACCATGGGGGATTCTCTCAGATTGATAAAGGGCAGGCCGTCAAACTCTTCAACCCCACCTCTGAGACTAATAAACCGATATAAGTCCGGTACGATCTTTATGTCCACCATTTCATTACGGATCAGGTTCAACAGTTCTTCCAGTTTCTGATGGGCCGTCAACTGCATGGCAAAAATGACCAAATGGATTCCATGATTCTGAATGACCTGATCAATCTCCTCGTATACCCCAAGTACCTTGATTCCCTGGATCTGAGTCCCCACTTTTTGGGGCAGATGAGTCAAAAACCCGCCCACTTCCAAACCTAATTCGGGATGATTTTGGATGGTTCCGGCCACCCCCTGGGCCAATTCTCGGGCCCCGACAATTAAGACCCTTTCCGAGCTGAAATGTTTTTTTTGTACAGAGATATAGGTGCCCTTAATAAATATCCGGCTCAAGAATAAGGACAGGAAACTCAGGAGAGCAAAGAGAACAAAGACCAACCGGGAATATTCGGTCCTTTGAAAAAAATAGGTCAGGAAGACCAACGTCATCAAAGCGGTGAAGGTGGCCTTAAATAGGGCCTTTAATTCCTGGGTCCGATTAAAAAAACGATCGTACACCCCGCTTAGATGAAGGGCGCCGATCCAGATGACCAGGACAAAAGCAAGCAGGATCAAATAATCTTGAAAAAGAGGGATGCCCTTGGTGATTGGAATGAAGGGGGTATAAAATCGCAGATAAAAAGCCCCTATCCAGCAGGCCGTGAGAATGGAAAGATCGTTACCAAGAAGTAAGGACTGGAATACCTGCAACCTTTTTTTAAACATGCGTCAAAGGCCTCATCTCGGCTCAAGGGAGAAGGAAAATCAGGCAGGGGAAAAAAGAGAGGGATTAGTCGCCTCGAGCCTTTTCCGCGGCTTCTTCTTTTTTCTTACAATCAATACAGTGAGTCGTAACCGGTCGGGCCTTTAACCGCTGCTCGGAAATATCTTCGCCGCACTTTTCACAGATCCCAAAACTCCCATCCTCAATCCGTTCCAAGGCTTCCTCGATCTTTAAGATAAGCTTTCGCTCCCGGCCCCGAATCCTGAGCATAAAATTGCGGTCCGATTCCAAAGTGGCTCGATCGGTCGGATCGGGAAAATTCTCTTTGGTATCCGTCATCCCGCTGACCGTTTTTTGAGCCTCCAGAATCAAGGCATTTCGTTGTTCATAGAGAAGTTTTTTGAAATAGGATAGTTTTTTAGCGTTCATTTCTTCGCTCCTATCGTTTTACTAACTTCTTTGCCGAAGAAAAATCCCTTCTAAGATAAACCCCGCTCTTACCCCCTGATTTCTTGATCAAGCCGATTTCCGTAATAAGAATTCCACGATCAATGGCCTTACACATATCATAAATGGTCAGGGCTGCTGCGGCCACGGCCGTCAGGGCCTCCATTTCCACACCGGTCCGGTCACTGGCCTGGACTTTAGCCAGAATATCAACCCGGGGGGGGTCCTTTGCCAAGGAAAAAGAAAGGTCCACCCCGGTAATCTGAAGGGGATGACACATAGGAATGAGGTCAGAGGTCTTTTTAACCGCCATGATGGCCGAAATTTTAGCGACACTTAAGACATCCCCTTTGGTTAGCGAATTCTCCTCTATCTTTTTCAAAGTTTCGGCCTTCACCAGCACCCTGCCACCCGCCCAGGCCTCTCGCTTGGTTACCCGCTTACTGCTAACATTGACCATCCGGGCCTGTCCTTTGGGATCGACATGGGTCCAGTCTCTCAGGCCAAAAGAAGCCTCCCGCCCGGCAGGTTTTTCAGGGAAGTTCTCTTTATCCCGTTTGGTCACCTTCGATTCCAATCTCTTTCATTTTATCAGTTAACTCAATTTCCAAAGGGGAATTCGCCTTTCCGGCAGCAATTTCCCGGAGGGCCACAACCACCTCTTTGTTCTTGGATTGGACAATAGGGACAGCCCCGGCTCGCAATTGCTTAACTCTTTGGAATGCCAAATGAATTAGTGCAAACCGATTAGGTACCTGCTCCAGACAATCTTCAATAGTTACTCGGGCCACAGTTGGTCCTTTCTAAAATAGTTATATAAATTAAACTTAATCTTATAACTCATTTAGAACTAAATGTAAATTGTTTTATTTAAAAATTGCCGGGTCTTTTTAATTGAAGGGCCTTTTCTTGAAATAAGTTCTTCTTTTTTCTATAATTTCACCGTGATCTCGTAAAAAATAAGGGCCGGGGAATAGGAATTCGGTCTTTTTCTCCATAGACTTTGCGATATTAACCGTGCAGGAAATTTAAAAATAGTTTATAAATGAAAATCCATGGCCAGTTCATGGCTGGCGAAAGGACCCTTTTTGGAGGGGTCACCTAAAAACCCGTTAGGTCGGCAAAAACAATGATCGCCAAAATATTCAGCAGTGCCATTTCAGGGATTGATGCCTATATCGTTCAGGTGGAGGTAGATATTGCCAGGGGGTTGCCGGCCTTTTCCACGGTAGGATTACCGGAGGGGGCGGTCCGGGAGAGCAAGGACCGGGTCAAATCGGCTATTAAAAATTCCGGTTTTGAATTTCCCAGCCATCGGATTACCGTTAATCTGGCCCCGGCGGACATTAAAAAAGAAGGGTCGGCCTTCGACCTCCCGATAGCCATAGGCATCCTGACGGCTACCGATCTGATCTCTTCTTCCCTGGTGTCCGACTATTTGATCCTGGGGGAACTGTCTCTGAATGGGGAGATCAAGCCGATTCGGGGCACTTTGCCAACCGCTTTATCCGTTAAAAAATTCGGATTCCGGGGACTTATTGTCCCTGAGGCTAACGC
The DNA here is from genome assembly GCA_043798385.1 of Pseudomonadota bacterium. Taxonomy (GTDB): domain Bacteria; phylum Desulfobacterota; class RBG-13-43-22; order RBG-13-43-22; family RBG-13-43-22; genus RBG-13-43-22. Next base: position 5,944 of record JAZDOU010000373.1, on the reverse strand, counting down.
CCTGGAGGCCTCGGTAGTGGAAGGAATTGAGATCATTCCAGCTCAGACCCTTGGACAGGTGACCGAATTTCTTAAAGGAATTTCACCTATCCTGCCTTTGAGTCAAAATCAAGAGCGGACTTTTTCGAATCTTCAAAGCTATCCTTTTGATTTCAATGAGGTAAAGGGTCAAGAGCATGTCAAACGGGCCCTGGAAATCGCTGCTGCCGGAGGCCATAACATCATTATGGTTGGACCTCCCGGGTCAGGAAAAACAATGCTGGCCCAACGGCTTCCATCCATTCTGCCCGACCTTACTTTCGAGGAGGCCCTGGAAACCTCAAAGATTTACAGTGTCATGGGTTTAATGCCGGCCGATCAAGCCTTGATCACTACCCGCCCTTTTCGATCTCCCCACCATACGGTCTCTGATGCCGGTCTGATTGGGGGAGGGCAATTCCCTCGCCCCGGTGAGGTCAGCCTAGCCCATAACGGGGTCCTCTTTCTGGACGAATTGCCCGAATTTAAGAAAAACGTCTTAGAGGTCCTCCGGCAACCGCTCGAGGACGGCCGGGTAACCATTGCCAGGGCCATTACTTCCCTGACCTACCCGGCCCGTTTTATGCTTGTCGCGGCCATGAACCCTTGTCCTTGCGGATTTCTCTCCGACCCGCAGCGGGAATGTCATTGTACCTATCCTCAAATCCAGCGCTATAAATCAAAAATTTCCGGCCCCCTCTTGGATCGTATTGACTTGCATGTGGAAGTCCCCTCAGTTAAATTTAAGGACCTGGCCAGCCAATCCGGGGAAGAATCATCACAAACCGTCCGGGAGCGGGTCAAGGCCGCCCGGGAAAGACAAAAAAGCCGTTTTCAGAGTAAAACCATCTTCTGCAATGCCCAGATGGGGCCCCGGCAGATCAAGAAGTATTCTCCTCTGGACAGCGACTCCCAAGACCTTTTGGAAAAAGCCATGGACTATTTGGGATTGAGTGCCCGGGCCTATCATCGGATATTAAAAATCTCCCGAACCATCGCCGATTTGGAGAGATGCCGGGATATCGGCCCTCATCATGTCTCCGAGGCCATCCAATACCGCAATTTAGACCGCCGGCTTTTATAGTTTTTAAGGTGTGTTTAAGTTGAATATTGAGGTAAGGCCTCCCTATTCGATCAGGCATAGGCATTTGATTGACAGACTACCCCCTAATCACCTAATATAAAATTGAAGGGTAAATTTTTAGTCCATAGAGGAATATATAATATATCCAAACAAAGTCAAAGGAGGGTTGCCATGGTAAAAACTATTAGGGCCCGGTTTTCCAAGGGAATAATTGAACCCTTAGAAGAGATTGACCTCGATGAAGGCAAAGAGATCACCATCACCATTAGAGCAATCCCGATTCCATCGAAACCAAAAGATGTCTTAGAGATTACGGCCGGTGGCTGGAAAGGGCTGGTTGATGCTGAAGAACTGAAAAGAAATATTTATTCTGATCGGCTGATCAAAACCAGACGGGAGATCAAACATGAAGATTTCTTATCTCATTGATACCGATTGGATTTCGGATTTCCGACCCTTCATAGAGTGAATTTAAAACGTAGCTAAAACGTACCTGTCTCAAATTTTTCATTTGATTCATACTCATCCCACCTGTTCCATATGAACAGCAACAATATCAGCTTAAATTGATTTAATTTAGACAGCAGCAAAATGGTAAACCTGATTCTGAAAACCTTTAAATCTTGTCTAAATTGCTAATAATATCAAAGGGTATTTCTCTTCGAACCGGGAGATGATACCCCTAACAGCTATTTAGTTTCCATCCGGAAATTCGAATTTCCGGAGGGAAACTATTTAACCATTGCCCCCAGATTTTTTGGAAGCATCATCCTCACCCACCGGAAGGGTAAAGGCTGTGGAGGGAATCAAGGCAATATTATTTTCAATGAATTTCTGACGAACATACGACCAGATTTGTTCCTTGGCCTTAGATTTTTTCGGAAGTATTTTCACCCGGTAGCCCACGGAATATTCGGCGACCCATTGGCCGTAGATGTTGACGATTCCCTTGAAACGGGGCATGGGAGCAAATTCCGAATCCGGATCATCCTTGCAGATAATGGCCTTACTCTGGGCCACACCTTCCTCGATGATCGCCAGAACCTTGGCCGGATCAACTTCGGGAGGTGCATAGATCTTGGTTTCGGCGGCAATACCATGAGGCACTTGACTGTAATTCTCCATGAAGGCTTCGGAAACCTTGGAATTGGCCATAATAAGCGTCTGGCCGTCATTGGATTCGATCCTGGTGGTCCGCCAGGTGATATCCTTCACCTGACCGATCAGATTGTTAATTTTAATGTAGTCCCCCACTTTAAATGGCCGTTCGATATTCAGGATAATCCCGGAAAAGACATTGGCGATATTGGACTGTATAGCCAGACCGATAACCATGGCCAGAACGCCGGAGGTGGCCAACAGGCTGGTCAAGGTCTTGTTAAAGACAAAGGCGGTGATTCCGGCGACAGCCAGGATAAACAGCAACAGACTGACAAAGAACTTCATCACGTCGGGCACCTTACGCTGTGTCTTGACTTCCAGGGGAGCCCAGATAAATCGCCGCACAGCCATGTCCGCCAGTCGTGCGGCTACTATCCACCAGAGGCTTTCATATATTATCACAAAGGTTTTTGTCGCGGAGGGCGAAAGATGGCCAAAGGCCCAGTCCAGAGCGATATTCCCGGCTGACAGCAATACCAGGGGCCAAAAGATCACCCGCAACAACCACGACTGGACCACCCATTTACGTCCCCATTTGGGCGAATCGAGGGCCACACCAAAGAGTGCGCCCAATAATCCGAAAATGGCGATATAGATAAAGTGCTCTCCGGGAATAATATCTCTGGCTGTGGCCGAGGCCGGTTTGAGCAGTATCCCCAAGGAAATCTTCGAAAAGAAGGGCTGTTCGCCGGTCATCCCGACATACTGAGGGGCTCCGTCACCCTGTTCCCGAACCACATCCTGTGAGACCCAGGCATTGTCAACCGCCCAACCGGTATTGGCATTTACGACATTCCTTCTAAGCAGATCATCAATCAGGGCACTGCCCGTAGGCATACCCATGACATCCACCACATAGGTCAGATTGTTCCGGTTCAATAGTCTATGGCGGAAGGTGATGCCGGCCACCTCCTGGTCATAGGCCCGCGGGGCAGTGGTGAAGTTTAACTTGAATTTCTGTTTGAAGCGATAGCGACGATATTGGACTTCATCGCTCTCCTTGCTTTCCTCGGGTTTCTCAAACTTGACCGTTTCCACGGCATTGGGTATCTGCAAATCCTGGGGATTAAAGTTGCCGCGGTAGCGGAACCAAATGGACATATCCAGGGTAGCAATATCCTTCTGTGTATCAAAATCGCTCAGTTCATGTAGATTAATCCCCACATAGACGACATTGCTTTTGAACATGAAACGGTCATTGACGTAGAGCACCCGGCCATTGCGTAGGGCCTCGATATAATTGAAACTGGCCCCCTTGGCAATCGGGAGAAGCTGCACCGGAGCGGATATCAGCCTGTCTCCGTTATAGATGCCCATTTGTATGGGAAGCTGGGCCCGTCCGCCGGAAAAATTCAGGGTGCCGGTGATTCCCTGGACTTCATCAATACCAGGTTTGGCCGAGAGAGCCACTTTGGCAGCGTCATAGGCGCAGGTCGCCATCCAGTCCGGAGAAACACGAAATTTTCGCTGATAACGGGTCTGGAATTGCTGGGCCTCTTCGTTAGCCGTATCAAAGAGCACCGGGGTAGCCACGATGGTACCATGGCTCTGAATGGCGGCGTCCTTCCCTGACAACTTCGCCAGGGTCTGAGCAAATTCGCCGCTGGCCAGAGGGGCTGGACCGAACAGGTCCAGAGCATTTCCCGTTTCGCGAATGCCTTTAACGATCTGAGCCGCCAATGCGGGGCTGGCAGCGATATACACCGATCCTATGTCAATTTTCTTAATATCTTCCAGTATGGTTTTGAGACGCATGGCTGTTTCAGGGCCGGAAGAAATGACCCAGGTCTGCTTGACCGGAGTTTCAAAGCGCTTGTACACCTCAATAAAGGGATCCACAAAAGGATCAAGGTCAGGACCGGCCTCACGGACGACATACATGATGCGGCGCAGTTGAATATTACGGGCATAGTTGGCTACAAACCGCGCTTGCTCCTTGGGATCAAGTCCCAGGGAGGTAACGCCGGGAATGGTTTCGGCCAAGGAAAGAGGCGTAACAACCGGCAGGTTCTTGCCGGCATACAGAGCTGCCGCCGGCTTGAGTATCTGAGGATTCAAATGACCGACAACGGCGACAACCCTCTTGTTGGCGGTTACTATTTCCGCCGTCTGGGGCGTTTCATCAATGACCAGAATTTCCAAGGGACGGCCCTTATATCCACCCTTACGATTGATGGCGTTAACATACAGTTCAGATCCCATCTTAAGAGCGTTGACTAAATTACTTCCTTTGGGAGCGACCACCGCCAGTTGGGGGCGTGTGCCGGCATCATCGTGAAATATGACCTTGATCAGGACCGAAAGTATCGTTCCCAGGACCACTATGGTCAGCAAAATATATCCGAAGACCTTCCATTTCTTATCACTCTGCAGCAGTTCGACCAACTTGTTCCAATAATTCATGGGATCACTCCTTATGGTTGTAGGATAATCCTGCTCTATTTATTCCTTCAGATAGGTTCATCGACCGCTCAACCCTTCTGAAATACGAAGCACGGTTCGCTTGCCGCTCACCGTCACGGCCACCTCCATCGGCAGGGCGCCGGGAGGGGCGTTAAGAACGATAAAAGACTTGCTTGAGGCTTCATAGCGTATCCATCCCGGCAACGGTTTGCCGGAAGCATCGGTAACTTTTAGCGAACCGCCGGTTTTGGGGATTTGTCTGGCCAGGTTAAGCGGCAGGGGGAGTCGCAGGGCCGTCGCTGCTTCAACCTTTTTGGCATAAGCCACAGCGGCAGATACCGTCATACCGCGAGCCAGGGCATTACCCAGAGCCAATTCAAAAGCCGGGCTGCTTCCTGCTGTGCCAAGGTTGGCATCAACATTCAGACCGGTGGCCAGGGCAGTTGATGGGGTCTGTACCTCTGCCGGGATCATGGCTACCGTCTTTTGAGCCACTCCAATGGCCTCCGCCGGCGATAGGCCTCGTCCAATAGCATTTGCCAGCACCTGATCAAAATCGCTGTTACCCTTGGGAAACAAAAATTTCCCCGATGAGAATCCGGCCAGAGGACTTCCGGCATCAGACTTGATGGCCTGCTCTTCCAGGGCACTAGCCTGCATCGCCTTGCTCAGGGCTATTTCCATCGGAAGGCCCCGGGCTAAGTCCGCGCCCAGTAGTTTAGTTAAATCGTCGGTCGGAGAAAACTTTTCTAAAAAGGCCACACTGCCGGACGAAATGCCGACCGTGGGATTCTTGGCATCAGCCAGTGCCCCGGCAGCGGCTTCATTGGCCGCACTCTCAGCCCGCTGCATGGCCTCGGCCGGTGAATATCCTTTGGCAATCAGACTGCTCAAGACAGACTGAAAAGTCGGTGAAGCGGCGAAAGGTGAGCTTAGCGCAAAGTTACCGCTGGCCAGGGAGGCCTGCGGGGAACTGTCAGCCCGGGCCGCCGCAGCACTCTCAGCCGCCGCATTATTAGCCCGCTGTATGGCCTCGGCCGGTGAAACACCCCGAGCCAACAGACTGCTCAAGGCGGTCTGAAAGGCCGGTGAGCCGGCGGCAAAGTTGCCGCTGGCCAGGGAGGCTTGCGGGGAGCTGTCGGCCCGGGCCGCCGCCGCACTCTCAGCCACCGCATTATTAGCCCGTTGTATGGCCTCGGCCGGTGGAACACCCCGTGCCAGTAGACTGCTCAAGGCGGTCTGAAAGGCCGATGAGGCCGCAGCCGGTGAGCCGGCGTC
>JAZDOU010000364.1:0-23011 GCA_043798385.1 Pseudomonadota bacterium | reverse complement strand
TTGCTGTTAGAATTAGTTGCCTCGTTCTTTCTTAAACGGCGCAGACTAATATTTGAACCGAAGGATTGATTAGGCGATGAACAGTTAGAATAACGATTAACGATAAGGATAGTGTTCGGGTCGGCCGTGACCAGTGGCCCTAGCCTGGGGAGGTTACATTCCAAAGGGTACAAGAGAACGGTATGCCGTTCGATGCTGTTGAAATTAGGCGCTATAGTGGCCACGATCAGCGCCCTAGGCACTGTTGAACCGGAACAAGTAGTAGACGTGGGCGCTCGGAATGGAGGAATGATCCGACCCTTCGGTAAGGATGAAAACGGAAAGATTATTAACTACAAGTGGGTCGTGAAAATGGGTTCGGTATTGGCAAAGATTGATGCGTATAGGCCTGGTCCTACCTTGGGAGACATAAGAGGATGAGGATACGATTCCAGAGATGGCCCCTGGTTTTAGATAAACATGGATTTTACAATTAATAGATCAAAACCCTGGTTTTCTCTGGTGCTGACTGTTCTGATCGTTAGCGGATGCGCTACGGTGGGACCTGATTATGTCCGGCCCAAGATGACGGTGTCCAAAAACTGGCATACCCAACTCAACGGTGGCCTGACCGCCGAAGAGGTGGATGCGCAGAAATTGGCGGGATGGTGGACCACGCTTAACGACCCGGGTCTATCCTGCCTGATTGAGCGAGCCATAGCGGGCAACCTCGATCTGAAGAAGGCCCGGGCGCGGGTACGCGAAGCGCGCGCCCGGCGGGGTCTGGCCAGGGCCGATCTCTTCCCGACCCTCGACGCCACGGCCACGGGCAGCCGTAGCCGGAATAGCGAGGCGACCGGAACCGTTATGACCAGCGATCTTTATGCCCTGGGCTTTGATGCTGCCTGGGAACTGGATATCTTTGGTGGTGGTCGCCGTTCCGTAGAGGCTGCGGAGGCTACCCTCCATGCCAGCCAGGAGGATTGGCGCGATGTACTCGTCTCGCTGCTTGCCGAGGTGGCCCTAAACTATGTAGATGTCCGTACCTATCAGGCCCGACTTGCCGTGGCGGAAACGAACCTGAAGTCCCAAGACGAGACTTGCCAGTTGACCTCATGGCGGTATCAAGCGGGTTTGAGCGATGAACTGGCTGTACAGCAGTCCCGCTACAACCTCGAAAGCACACGCTCCCAGATACCGACTCTGCACACCGGGCTGGAAGAAGCCATGAACCGCATTGCTGTGCTCCTGGGGGAACAGCCGGGTAAGATCCAGGAGGAAATAAAGAAAAGAGCGCCCATACCGGTTATGCCCCTGAAAATCGCGGTTGGAGTGCCTGCCGACATCCTGCGGCGCCGGCCTGACGTGCGAAAGGCCGAACGCAATCTGGCCGCACAGACAGCGAAGGTCGGTGTGGCCACGGCGGATCTCTACCCCAAGTTCAAGCTAACCGGCTCCATCGGGCTGGAAGCCCTCTCATTAAATAACCTGTTTTCTGCCGGCAGTCAAACCTATAGCTTCGGCCCCAACATCACCTGGTCGCTCTTCGCTGGAGGAGCTATCCGCCAGAATATCGAGGTACAGTCAGCCCTGCAGGAGCAGTACTTGATCGCCTATGAAGCCGCCGTGCTCAACGCCCTGGAAGAAGTGGAAAACGCCCTCGTGACCTATGCCGAGGAGCAATACCGCAGGCAGTCGTTAATCGACGCAACTGAGGCAGCGAAACGGGCCGCTGAGCTGGCGCAGGATAAGTACCAGGGCGGCCTGACGGATTTCAGCAATGTGCTGGAGGCGCAGCGTTCGCTCCTGTCATTCCAGGACCAGTTGAACCAGAGCGAGGGGAAAGTAACCTCTAATCTGATTCGTCTGTACAAAGCCTTGGGGGGAGGATGGACCTCTATGGCCGCCGGCGATGAAAAGAAGTAATGTTTATTTGCAGGATGCTGAAAAACTCAATTTTTACAGGTTGCTCAAAAAGGTCTTGGGCTTCCAAGGAAGCCTTCTTTAAGGTCGGCCAAGCCGACCGCCTACAAGGCGCCTGAAATCCTGAGGAATGAGGCGTATATAGAAATACGTCGCAATGACGAAGGATGAGGGTAACGCAGTAAATGGACCTTTTTCAGCAACCTGTTAGAAAGAAAAAAATGAAATCAGAATCTCATGGACAGTCGGATGTGGCTCAAATCCTGGAAATTGATCGCTCCCCGGCACACGGTAAACGGCTGAAACGGTTATTGACATTAATCATTCTGGTGATCGTGGCGCTGACCGTTGTTGTGATCATCTGGAAGACGGCCGAGAAGACCGAATCAATTCAATACAAAACCCAGGAAGTGAAGCGAGGAAGTCTGACGGTCATCGTCACGGCCACAGGCACTCTGCAGCCAACCAACAAGGTTGACGTGGGCAGTGAGTTATCCGGCATCGTCAAGAGCGTTGAAGCAGGCTATAACAGCAGGGTTGGGGTCGGCCAGATCCTGGCAAAACTGGACACCTCAAAACTTGAAGCCCAGGTAAAGCAATCCAGGGCTGCCCTGGAATCAGCAAAGGGAAAGGTTTTGCAGACCCAAGCGACTGTCAAGGAGACCCGCAGTAAACTCGAACAGCTTCAAAGGGTAAGGGAGCTGAGCGGCAAGAAGATTCCATCGCAATCCGACATCGATGCGGCTGAGGCGGCATTTGAGCGGGCAATGGCCGATGACGCCAGCGCCAAGGCGACGGTCTCCCAGGCTCAAGCCACGCTCGATGCCAATGAGACGGACCTATCCAAAGCGGTTATCCGCTCGCCCATCAACGGCATCGTCCTCACGCGCAGCGTGGAGCCCGGACAAACCGTGGCCGCATCCTTTCAAGCCCCGGTGCTGTTTACTCTGGCCGAGGACTTGACCCAAATGGAACTGCATGTGAATGTAGATGAGGCCGATGTGGGCAAAGTGCAGGAAGGCCAAAAAGCTACGTTCAGCGTTGCTGCCTATCCAAATCGAACTTTTGAGGCCCGGATCACCCAAACCCGTTACGGTTCGTCCACGACGTCAGGGGTGGTGACCTACGAAACCGTGCTGAAAGTCAATAACTCGGATTTGTCCCTGCGGCCTGGAATGACGGCCACCGCGGACATCACGGTCAAGAAAGTTGAAAATGCAATCCTGGTACCCAGCACTGCGCTACGCTTTACCCCGCCGGCACAGCCGGTAGAGGAGAAAAGGAAACCTTCCACCAGTCTGGTCGGCGCACTGCTTCCGCGGCCACCCAGTTCCCCGACCGAAAAGGACGCGAACGTTCCCGCCGACAAAAAGCATCAAAACGTTTATACATTAAAGGATGGGAAACTCTCAGCCATCCCTGTCACGATCGGGCCGACAGATGGAAACATGACTGAAATTGTAACCGGCGACATCAAACTCGGGATGGCGGTGGTGGTCGATACCGTCAGTGCGGGAAAATGAATATAATTGCCTCTATCCAAACGGACAATCAATCCATTATAGAGTTGCAGGGTGTGACGAAAGTCTACGGCACCGGCCAGGCGACCATGCCTGCCCTGCGCGGCATTGATCTTTGCATTAAAGAAAGCGATTTCCTTGCGGTGATGGGGCCAAGCGGTTCGGGCAAGTCCACCTGCATGAACATCCTCGGCTGTCTGGATACGCCAACCGTTGGGGTTTATAAGTTCAAAGGCATTGAGGTGGGCAAACTGACCCGCAACCAGCGCACGCGGTTGCGCCGGTTCTACCTTGGTTTTGTCTTTCAGGGTTATAATTTGTTAAACCGCACCTCGGCGCTGGAGAACGTGGAACTCCCCCTGCTTTATCGCGGTGTCCCTGTCGGCGTGCGGCGAGCGCGTGCCCTTGAGTCCCTACAGACAGTGGGTCTCAAGGGATGGGAATCCCACACGCCTGGTGAGCTTTCGGGAGGTCAGCAACAGCGCGTCGCTATTGCACGTGCGATTGTGACTGATCCGGCCGTATTGTTTGCCGACGAGCCTACGGGTAACCTGGATATGGCCCGAAGCCGTGAAATTATGGATTTGCTTACCGAACTAAACCGCGACCAAGGGATCACCATCGTCATGGTCACTCACGAACCGAATATGGCGGCCTATGCGAAGCGTATCGTCCATTTTTTAGATGGTCTGGTCGAGTCCGATGAGAAAAACGGGAGGGCCAGATAATGCTATGGAATACGATTCTACTGGCCTTGCGTGAAATCAAGCGAAACGTCATGCGTTCGGTCCTGACCATCTTGGGTATCGTCATCGGCGTAGGTGCCGTCATCACCATGGTCACCATCGGAGGGGGCGCTACCGTGCAGGTCAGGCAGCAGATTGCAGGTATGGGCAGTAACCTGCTCATGGTCACTCCCGGGAAAAGACTTGGTCCTGGACAGTCTTCCGACACCATTTTGTTCAAGGTGAGCGATGGAGAAGCTATTTTCAGGGACGTCAGCTCGATTGCTGCCGTGGCACCGGTCTCCTCCAAGAGCCTCCAAACCGTATTCGGCAATCAGAACTGGTCGACCCAGATAACTGGAAGCGACAATCAGTATTTCAGGGTGACGAACAGATCAATCAGGACAGGTCGACAATTCAGCGACAGTGAGCTACGTGCCGGTGCGGCTGTATGCATCGTGGGGGAGACCGTGCGCAAAAAGCTGTTCGGCGAGCAAGAATGTTTGGGGGAGAAAATCCGTCTCCAAAAACCCTCGTGTCAGGTGATTGGCCTTCTGGAGGCCAAGGGACAGAACACCATGGGTATGGATCAGGACGATATCGTCGTAATCCCGTTACGTACTTATCAGCGGCGCATTTCCGGTAATCAGGATGTCGCTCTCTTTCAAGTTTCGGTTCAGCAGGACGCCTCAACCGATAAGGCTCAGCGAGATATTCGGTTGTTGCTGCGGGAGAGGCGCCATCTATCACCAAGTGATGACGACAACTTCAACGTGATGGATATGAAAGAGATTGCGAAAATGCTTACCGGGACTACGCAACTACTGACAGCCCTGTTAAGTGCCGTGGCGGCCGTCAGCCTCCTTGTCGGCGGCATTGGCATCATGAACATCATGCTGGTGTCGGTCACGGAACGTATTCGTGAAATCGGTATACGACTCGCCATAGGCGCTTACGCGCGTGAAGTGCTCTTGCAATTCTTGATGGAGGCGGTGGTGCTATCATCGTTCGGCGGCCTAATCGGCATTGTGCTGGCCCTTATCGCATCCGTCTGGCTTGCCGGTGTGTTGCGCGTACCCTTCGTCTTTAATGCAGGCATCGTCGTCATCGCCTTCCTGTTCTCTACCGCGGTGGGCGTGATTTTTGGTTATTTCCCGGCACTCAAGGCCGCCCGTCTGGACCCGATAGAGGCCCTGCGCCGCGAATGAGTGGGGAATTTCTCGACCGTAATTCGTCGGTTCGTCGGTCTTCGTCGGGTTCTCTTCGTCGGGGTCGGGCCACGATAAGTCATTTATTATTCTGGTTTACTGTTCCCCAAATAAGCATTTTTAAGACCTATATCGTCTTTTTCGACCCCGAAAAGAGCCTTAAAGGGAGCAGATCCCTCCCGCAACGGATATCCTTTATCGCCTCCCATGATTTCTCTCCCTTTAACCCGGAAACCTAAGAGCGCCTTCACGTTCTCAACAAAAGGTTTGTTCCATACGGCGTTAAAGCGGGTTATTCTTTCAACCCATGCAGAGAAGCCCCCATGGCCTTATGGGCTGTTTCCATCAGGACCTCGGCCAGGGTGGGATGGGCGTGGATGGTGTTGGCCAGGTCTTCAACCGTGGCCCCTAACTGAATGGCCAGAGTCCCTTCGGCAATGAGATCGGTGGCATGAGGGCCGGCGATGTGGACCCCGAGGATTTTCCGGTTTTGGCTGTCGAAAACGATCTTGGCCTGCCCGACTATCTCGCCCATGGCCTGGGGTTTACCGAGGGTCCGGAAAAGAAAGCCGGCCGAACGCACCTCAAACCCTCTTTCCCTGGCCTGGGATTCGGTGAGTCCCACATTGGCCACCTCCGGAAAAGTGAAGATGGCCGAGGGGACCACATCATAGTTCATGGCCCGGTTATGGCCCATGATATTTTCGGCGGCCACGATCCCTTCGGTAGAAGCTACATGGGCCAGCATGATCTTGGCCGGGCCCAGGGCATCCCCGATAGCATAAATGCCTGGTATATTGGTCTCTAAGCGTTCATTCGCACCGATCCAGCCCCCGGGGTCTGTTTCAACCCCTATCTTTGAAAGCCCCAGGCCTTGGGCATTTGATTCCCGACCGATCGAAACCAGGACCTTCCGGACTTCTATCTCTAAAAGCTGCCGGTCTTTTTCTTGGACCTCCTTCAAAAAAGGAGAAGGTCCGATCCTCACCTTGACCCCGGCATTTTGGATCTCGGTCTTTTCCACGGTCTTGTCGAGGAGAAGCCTGATCTTTCGCTTCTTCATCTCCCGCTGGATGATAGTCGAACAATCGGCATCGACGGAGGGAAGGCCGATCACCCGGGGCAGGGCCTCCACCACAGTGACCTGGCTGCCCAGTAAACCAAAGATGAAAGCGAATTCGCAGCCGATCACCCCCCCGCCGACGATCAGGATCGATTCAGGGATTTCTTTTAAGAGCAGGGCATCGCTGCTGGAAAGGATCTGTTGCCCGTCAAAAGGAAAAGCCGGGAAGTCCAGAGGTTTTGATCCTGAGGCCACAATGATGTTATCGACCTCGATGGCTTGTTCTTTAGCGTCCTTTCCCTGGACTAAAATCTTTTTCGGGTCCTCAATACGGGCGGTTCCTTCCAGGAAATGGATCTGGTAACTCTCAAATATTTTTTTGATGCCCTGGGCCAGGATGGCGATGACCTGATTCTTTCGGGCCATGATCCGTTCCATATTGGGCCGGACCCCCCCGTCCAGATCGATGCCCAGTTCTTTGGCCCGGTGAAATTGCTCCAGGGCTTCGGCCGTGGTTTTAAGGGTCTTGGTGGGGATGCAGCCCCAGTTCAGACAGGTACCGCCGACGGCCTCCTGCTCGATGACCACTACCTGGGCACCCAGTTGGGCCGCCCGGATGGCGGCGATATATCCCCCCGGCCCGGCCCCGATGATTCCGATACGTGTACTCATAATCAATAGACCATGTCTTTGGTCATGGGCTCCTTTTTTCAAAAATCAGACGCAGTGTTGACATAGGGGGATTCTCCCTGACAGGCCAGACAGAACCCTTTCCCGTTGGAAGGATAGGGCTCCCGGCATTGTGGGCAGATAATCCGTTCTCCCCTTTTCTTTTTTACTAACAGCGCCGGCTGAACCTGTATCTCCCGGAGGTTGATGAGGGTATAGCCTCCTTGCCGGATGGAGTTTAACAGCACCGGCAGGTCCGATTCCTCTTTGGGTTTCAATTTGTAATACCAGTTCTCAATTTCAGGCCAATCTTCCATTTTTTCAGGGCTCAAGACCGCCCGTATCCCCTTCCCTTTATCCTTATCAAAAAGGGCCAGGGCGAAACGCCCCAACCTTTGGACCCTCAACCAGCCATTGCCGATGGTGCAGGGAGTCAGAAGCTGTATGGCATCCGGTAAGCACTTTTCGGTTTCACAGATGGCATTGTAGAGAATGCCCGGGGGTAGATGTTTTACAGCCGCATCCACCATCATTCCGCCCAATATTACCCCCGGAGCGGGAAAACCATGGAATTCTTTAGCCCGGTCTACGAATTCTCTAAACGAATATGGACCAATCTTTATCATGGTATCTTGGAATGCTTTTCACCCTTATATCTACAAAGGTAATTAGTTTCCATCCGGAAACCCCGGAGGTGAAACTATTGGTTTCCAATTCGGAAACGAGGATATTTTTGTTCTGGCAAGGAAATCAATGGGTGGCGCGGAGGCGTACTTTAGTACGCCGCACAAGACAGCCTGCAGATTGACACCGCCAGGGCAAAAAAAGACCGTTTCCGGATGGAAACTAATTATTACCTTACCAGGAGGAATCGGTCAAGAGAATGAACCAAAAAACTTTCCCCCTTCTTGATTCGGATCACTAATTGTCAAAAGTGAAGGGGGGCATGGGATAAAAAATCCTTCTCTTTCTCACCTTGGGGAACCTGTCATTGTTGAGGATATCCGGAAGTTATGGGTTAGCAGGCCTCCCGGGAGTTTTATTTTAAGGATGGTCACCTGACCCCTCAGGTGCCCAGACCAGGCAGGAAGGTTGAAGTTCGAAGAGATCTATGGTCAGTTGAGTTTTTGCAGGCAATCCTGTGGGAAACGGTGCGTGCCGCCATTTCCCTCCAAGGTGACCTCGACCAGGGCCTCCGGATCATTAATCACCATGTCGGGGTCTGTAATCACACCCCGGTATCCCACGTATTGATTCATGTAATCTTCCCATCTCTGGTCTTCGGACCTTCGAATGATCCGAACCTTTTCTCCTTGGCGGAAGGCGGACATGATCTTCTCTCCTTCTTTATAAATTGGCCAGTTTCTGAAAAGGACCCCGTCAGGGGATATTGATGCCCGATTTGAATTGGGCCGTTAGTTGCCTGATGCATTTGTCGCACAGGAGTCGGCCGGCAAAGGCCTCCTGGACGGCTGAGGTCCGCTTTTTTACGTAATCGAGATACCGGGCAGGGCCCACCACGGCCTTACAATTATCACAATATTGCAGTTTTTCGTGGCAGAGAACCGTGCCGCAAAGACTTAAGACACGCTCCCCATCCCGGTCCTTAAGGCTGATGGCCCCCGTGGGACAATTGGCGGCACAGGCCCCGCAGAGGATGCATCGCTCGGCAGTGACCCGGAAATCCGTGACTTCGGAGGCCCCAAAATCGACATACCCGAATTGGAGGGCATCGATTCCCATTTGTTCCCGGCAGATTTTGACACATTTCCCGCAGCGCTTGCAAATGTCGCAACGAAGGCAGCGCTTGGCCTCTTGTCTGGCCGTGGCTTCGTCGTACCCCAGTTCGACCTGCTGAAAGGTAATCCGCCGTCTTTCCGGACCGAGAAAAGGCATTTCCGGACGGCGGAGAGTCATCTTGGTCGTGGCCGGTACCTCGATCAGACCGGCTCTCATTCGCCGGGACGGCACGGGTGGCATCTTGGGTTGAGGCAGTCCCCGGAGATACCGATCGATGCCCTCGACGGCCCGTTTTCCGGCTCCGATGGCCTCCACGACCGTGGCCGGTCCGGTAACGAGGTCTCCTCCTGAGAAGATGTCTTCGGCGGAGGTTGAGGAGGTAACCGTATCGGCCACCAGAGTGCCCCATTTTGTCCAGTGAAGGTCCGAGATGGAATCAAGGCCAACGGGGTCAACACGCTGGCCGATAGCGGAAATGACCGCCTCCAATTCGATCACATATTCACTGCCTTCCACCGGGACGGGTTTGCGCCTTCCTTTCTCATCAGGTTCGGTCAGCCTGGCCCGGAGACACTTGAGACCAGTCACCTTCCCCTTGGTTCCGAGAACCTCCAGGGGGATGGTCAGGAAGGATAGCTGCACCCCTTCTTCTTCGGCCTGTTTCACCTCTTCACCATTGGCCGGCATCTCAGAACGGGTTCTTCTATAAACCAGGATCGCATCCTCGCATCCGAGGCGGATCAGAGTCCTGGCGGCATCAATGGCTACGTTTCCCCCTCCGACCACCGCTACCCGCTTACCCGGGATATGGCGCTCACCCTTGGAAACATTTCGCAAAAAGGAGATGGCATCGATGACCTGGGGGAAATCTTTTTCCCCTTTAATGTTCAAATCAAAAGAAGCATGGGCCCCTGTAGCTACGAAGAAGGCCCTGAATCCTTCTGATCTTAATTGCTCCAGGGTTGTGTCTCGCCCCAGCTTGGTGTTGAATCGAAAGGTCACGCCCAGTTCTTCAATAAAAGCCACCTCTCTGTCGATCACTTCCCTGGGGAGGCGATACCTTGGGATCCCCGCCATCATCATCCCTCCGGCATAGGGCAGGGCTTCGATTACGGTGACCTGGTACCCCTTGAGCCCCAGGTAATAGGCGGCGGTCAGACCGGCCGGACCGGCACCGACAATGGCCACCTTATAATCAAGGTCCTCTGCCTTGACCGGGTTCTGGTAGGCCCGTTCGGAAACGGCCCGCTCGGCAGCATAGGCCTTTAAATTCATAATGGCGATGGGAGCGTCAATCCTGCCCCGGACGCAGACAAATTCACAGGGATGGGTGCATACCAGACCGCAGATCCAGGGAAAGGGATTATCCCTTCGGATAATCTCCACGGCCTCGGAAAAGCGACCCTCCCCAATAAGGCTCACATAACTGGCCACATCGATCCCGGCCGGGCAGGCCATCTGGCAGGGGGCCGGCGTCAGGAAGTCACAATCGCCGGTGGGGCAATTGTGGGTTTCAATGTGGCTGGAAAAGACCTCTTGGTGAGATTCAAGGGCCGAACCCACAATCCTCTTTATTTCGCCGGAGATCTCCGGCGGTTCTTCGATCATAAAGGTGAGCACCGCTTTGAGGATGGCCTGCAGATGACTCGGGCCGCTGCTTCCGGTGCAGACATCCTTGATCAGGTCGAGGAGATCCTCAGCCCTTCGCAGCGCCCTGGGGTGATTGAGGCGACCCGAGGCAATCAACTCCGCGAGTTCGGTGTACGTCCGGAAGACAATGCAGGAAGGCTCATTCATCTTTGGTTCCCACTGAAAACATCCGAAAGAGATCAGGACTCCATGGCCGGAAGCGGCGTTTGTTTCCTCTTTAGCTTCATAGGTTTGGCTTTGGGGCCGGCTGTGGGTTGCCGCAAGGTGACTTCCGTGGCCATGGCGGCCATGGCCCTGGCATGACGCACTCTTCGGGCATCGATCACGTCCCTGGGTCTGCCGAAATGAAGACACCGGGTTACGCATTTGGCTACACAGGCCGGGTCCAGCCCCTGGTCGATCCGATCCATGCAATAATCACACTTGACGACCTTTCCCTTTTCCGGATCCCACTGCGGCGCCCCCCAGGGACAGGCCCTCATACAGGCCTTGCAACCCACACACAGGTTGTGGTCCACGAAGACGATCCCATCCTTGGTCCTCTTCTGCATCGCTCCCGTGGGGCAGGCGGCGACGCACCAGGGCCTGTCGCAGTGGTAGCAGGGCATAAAGACAAAATCAATCTTGGGAAGGCTCCCCACCCACTTGGGTCCGATGGTCTCAACCCGGCAAAGCCGGGGTCCCAGTGGAAGCCTCTTATTTTCCTTGCAATGAACTTCGCACGACAAACAACCGATACAATTTGCACTATCATGAAAGAGGTAATAATCACTCATGCCCTTCTCCTCGATATCTTGATTTCAGCACCTTCACGACGCCGGTCTGACTCTTACAAAGGTCTCATGCAGTCCAGGACTGCCGCCGATCATGTCCGTCACGTTATCCTGGAGGACCGTATCACTGGCCCCCTTATCATAGCAGCGGGTAGTGGCCGGAACCTGCCGTCCGAAGCCGTGAAGCATAAAAACCGCCTCCGGATGAATAAAATCGGTTACATAAGCCTTGATCTTCCCAAAACCATGGTCCGAGGAGATCTCGACGTATTGGCCGTCAGCAATGCCCAATCGGGAGGCTTCTTCGGTATTCAACCACAAGACATTCTCGGAAACGAGTTCATTCAAGTAGGGATTGTTCTGGGTGGATATATGCGTGTGGACGGCACTCCGTCCCACGGTCAGCCTGAACTCCCCTTCTGAGGGAGGAGCCGGGGATTGGTAAGGTGGAAACGAAGGAAAGCCGTTGTGTTCCATCAGGCTGGAGACCAACTCGATTTTGCCTGATGGCGTCTTAAATTTGAGGCCTTCTTGCCGATCCCAGAGGATGGGGTTTTTGGAGAGACTGACAAAGCCTTTGGCACTGAAATCTTCAATCTTGATGCCCATGTCCTTGAGTTGAAGGTTCCAGATGTCTTCAATCGTTTCATAAGGAAAGAACCGGCCGAGATCGAGCCGCTTGGCCAGTTCGCGAAGGATCTCCCAAAATGGTTTAGTATCGTACCTTGGTGGGACGCATTGCCGCCGCATATACAGGGTGGGTTTCGGACCATTGGCCATCTGGATCGAGTCGGACCTCTCCAGGTAAATGGATTCAGGGAGAATGACATCGGAGTACCAGGCGGTTTCACTGAAATTGATGTCGATGGTGAGGATCAGGTCCAGCTTATCGAAGGCCTTCTTGTTCTGATGATAATCGGGTATGGACAGCATAGGATCGAACCGTTGTATGATCAGTGCCTTGAGCGGGTAAGGATCCTCGTTCAGGATGGCCAAAGGCAGCCTGGCCGCCACCCCATGGGCCGGGTCGGCGATGGGAAGTTTGGAGCTTCCTACCCCATCAAACCGTTCCCCTTTGGGTTTGGGAAGGTCCTTCTGATCCACCAGTTTCCCAAAGGTCCCGTACCCGGCATCCTTAGGCCCCTTCTTGATAATAAGACCGCCCTTGCTCTCGATACTGCCCATGAGGGCGTTCAGGATAATCAGGGAACGACGGAAATAGATCTCGTTAATGTGACTGGCCCCTCGATACCCGAAGTGGAAGACCACCTGCGGCTTTTCGGTACTTACTTCACGGGCCAGGGCAATGATTTCTCCGGCGGGAATTCCCGTTTCTTCTTCAGCCCACTCGGGCGTGTAAGGCTCCACAAAGCCCCTCAATTCCGTTAAACCCATCACCCAACGGTGCACATACCCCTCGTCATACAGATTATCCCTCAGGATCACGTGGATCAGGGCGTAATTGAGTGCCAGGTCGGTTCCCGGTCGGATCATCCAGAAACGGTCGGCATGGGAGGCCGTTATCGTGGAGCGGATGTCAATATAAGTGATCCTGGTCCCTTTGTCCCTGGCATCCATGAGGGCCTGAATGGGTTTCAATTCCAGGGACTCAAAGATATTCCTGCCATAAAGGACCACATGCTTGGTATTGGCCCAGTCCACGGCCACCTCGGCATCCGTATACCCTGTCAGGGTCCGAAAGGCCGTATTGACCGATCCCTTGCACAGGGCATCGTGGGTAAAGTGATTAGGAGATCCTAATGCCCGCATAAAGGTCTTGGTGATATGAGTATTAAGATGTTGCCTCTCGCCGAAGGCCACGGCCTGAGGTCCAGAGGTCTCGATGATCTTCTTCAACTTTTCGGCTGCGTAATCCAGGGCCTGGTCCCAACTGACCCGTTTCCATTTCCCTTCCCCCCGAGCCCCTTCCCGAATCATGGGATAGCGGAGCCTCTCCGTATCGCTCAGAAGGGCCGTCCCGGCACTTCCTTTGGCGCATAAGGCTCCTTTCAACTGATGGGGATTGCCCTCGATCCATTTGACCGCCCCATCTTCAACGGTTACCTTGATCGGGCATCTGACGCTACACATAAAACAGATGCTGTAGATATCCTTGAGCATAAAAACCCTCCTTAGATCACAGACCCGGCACAACCCGGTTATTATGGTCTGGATTAGAAACGATAGGGATCACCCGCGGATTTCCCATTATGGCAAATAGTGCTCATCCGGAAACACCGGATGTAAAACTATTGGTTTCCAATTCGAAAACGAGGATTTTTTTGTTCTGGCAAGGAAATCAAGGGGTGGCGCAAAGGCGACCTTGGGGTCGCCCCACAAGACAGCCTGCAGATTGACACCGCCAGGGCGAAAAAAGACCGTTTCCGGATGGAAACTAAATATAGGGCAACATCCTCTTGATGCCCCGGGCATTAGTGCCGTCCACCACGACCGTCTTCCGTAAGCCTCTTTTCCTCTTGGTGGTCTTGCTGGTTAAAATATGGCTTCCAAAGGCCTTGGAACGGATGATCTTTCCACTTCCGGTGGCCTTAAAGCGCTTGGCAGCGCCTCTCCTGGTTTTCATCTTAGGCATAGCATCTTCTCCTTACACCTTCATTTCTGATCTACTAACTTAATACTCATGCCTTTGTGAGGGCGCCACGAGGCATGAACATATCTTTCGCCGAACGACGAACGCTTAACGACGAACAGTATTTTCGTTTTAACCGGTATTAACCATTAACGCCCTTCGGAAATCGTAGGGCGAAACGGAAAATTTTTGAAAAAAATACCCCCTCACCAAAATGGCTTTTGGTTTCAAAATGCAGTCTTCGACCTTCGAGTTTTCTTTATTTGGGGCCCAGGATCATGGTCATGTTCCGGCCTTCTAATTTGGGGTCCTGTTCCACTATGGCCAGATCCTTGGTCTCTTCGCTGATTCGGTTCAAGATCTTCCGGGCTGCCTCCTGATATTGAATCTCCCGGCCCCGAAACATGAGGGATATCTTGGTCTTGTTCTTCTTTTCCAAAAATTTCCGGATGTTTCTCAGCTTGAACTGATAATCGTGTTCTTCTGTTTTGGGTCGAATCTTGACTTCTTTGACCTGGATGATCGTTCGACGTTTTTTGGCTTCATGGACCTTTTTGGTTTGTTGGTACCTGAACTTACCATAATCCATGATCCGGCAAACAGGGGGATCCAATTGAGGGGCGACTTCAACCAAATCCAATCCTTCTCCTTTAGCCAGAGCCAAGGCTTGGGCTAAGGGTATAATACCTAACTGCACTCCCCCCTCCCCAATTACGCGCACATTTGCAGCCCTGATCTCATTGTTCACACTAGCCGATTTAGATATATCCACCACCTCCTATTTCAATTTCGGATTTTCAATTTCGGGATGCGGGATTAAAAATTGACTGTTAAAACCGCACTCCGCAATTTTATTGGCTTTTTCCCGGGACCGATTCCTGTTTAATCCGTTCAATCAGTTGGGGAACCGTCCACAGGCCTAAATTTTCTCCTCCCCGGGTCCTGGGGCTGACAACCTCTTGTTCCTCTTCTTTGTTGCCGATAACGATCATATAAGGGATCTTTTGTAATTGGGCTTCCCGGATCTTGAGTCCTAATTTTTCATTGCGGCTATCGATCTCAACCCGGATATCGGCTTGTTTTAATTCTTCAAAAACTTTTCGGCAGTAATCGATGTTGCGATCGGTGACGGACAAGACAACAGCTTGAACCGGTGCCAGCCAAGTAGGGAAGGCCCCGGCATAATGTTCGATCAAGACCCCGATAAACCGCTCCATGGCCCCTAAGATGACTCGATGGACCATGACCGGCCGGTGGCGCTCTCCGTCCGGCCCGATATAATTTAAATCAAATCGTTCCGGCAGGGTAAAATCGCATTGGATGGTAGCGCATTGCCAGCGCCGATCCAGGGCATCTTTTAACTTGATATCGATCTTGGGTCCGTAAAAGGCCCCCTCCCCTTCACAGATGGAATAAGGCAACTCATTGGCCTTTAAGGCCTGGGTCAGGGCTTCGGTGGCCCGCTCCCAGTCCTGATCGCTGCCAATGGACTTTTCCGGACGGGTGCTGATCTCGACTTCGAAAGGAAAATCAAAGATCTTCATCACTTCGGCCACGAAATTGAGGACCCCTCGAATCTCGTCCTGAAGCTGATCCGGGGTGCAGATGATGTGGGCATCATCCTGAGTAAACTGACGAACCCGCATCAGGCCGTGGAGGACACCGGATTTTTCATGGCGATGAACCGTCCCCAACTCAAAATATCGCTTGGGAAGATCCCGGTAACTCCGGACCTTCGACTTATAAATAATCATGTGGGCGAGACAATTCATCGGCTTAATGCCGTAACCCTGCCCGTCGATCTCGGTAAAATACATCAGTTCGCGATAATTCTCATAATGGCCGGACTTTTTCCAGAGATCGGCCCTCAATAGCTGGGGACCGATAACGATTTCATAGCCCCGCTTCAAATGTTCTCTCTTCTCAAAATCCTCCAGAATGGTCCGCAGCATGGCCCCTTTGGGATGATAGATAACCAGTCCGGGCCCAACCTCGTCATGGATACTGAACAGATCCAGTTCCCGGCCCAATCGGCGGTGGTCCCGGCGGCGGGCCTCTTCCAGGCGGTACAGATGGTCTTCTAATTCTTTTTGCTCAAAAAAAGCCGTCCCGTAAATCCGCTGGAGCATGGGATTTCGTTCATCCCCCCGCCAATAGGCCCCGGCAACATGGGTGAGTTTGAAATTGCGACTCCCTTCGGTGGATGGGAGGTGAGGACCCCGGCACATATCCGCAAAATTCCCCTGCCGATAGAGGGAAACCATTGGTTCTTCGAGTTCCTGCAACATCTCGACCTTGAAAGCCTCCCCTTGAGATGAAAAAAGGGCTATAGCCTCTTCCCGGGAAAGTTCCTCTCGGACAATAGGGATCTTTTGCCGGCTTAGGACCGCCATCCGCTCCTCTATCCGAGGAAGATCCTCGGGAGTAAAGGGGCTCTCTTTGGAAAAATCGTAATAAAATCCTTGCTCTATGGACGGGCCAATGGCAAGTTTTACCTCGGGGAATAATTCCTTTACGGCCTGGGCCATTAAATGGGCGGTCGAGTGACGTAAAATATCTAATCCTTCCGGATCCTTATCATAGACAGGGGCTATTTTCCCTTCCTGGAACAAACCCCTCGTCAGGTCTATTAATTCCCCGTCCAGGCGGGCAGCCACGATCCCGTTTAGGGGCCCCTTGATCCACTCCCTGAGGACCTTTTCAGCCTTGAGCCCCTCGGGAAAAGCCAGGGAAGTCCCATCCGGAAAATTGATCTGAATTTCTTTTGATTCCATATTTAGTAGTTTAACATTCTCTAATAAAATTAAGGATAAACTTTTTATATACTAAAGTTTGTCTTTGGTGTCAAATAAATATTTGAAATTTGAATAGAACTAATTATATCGGATCTGAAAGGAATCAAAGGTCCCGCTGTATCGTCCATAGGCAACTTCCACCTGATCGACCTGGGAAGAAGGGGACCCCCGGTGGCACCAGGCCACCATTCGATCAACTTTTTCTTTATCCCCTTCGAAATAGGCCTCGACGGTTCCTTCGCGGCGATTCCGAACCCAGCCTGTCAGTCCCAGCAACCCGGCTTGATCCCTGGTATAAGCCCGAAAATAAACCCCTTGAACCCAGCCATGAATAATGACCTGGGCTGAAATCTTCTCCATGGGCGACTCCCAGATAAAGCGAAAAAAGCTATCCCGCCTTTTGAAGCTCCCCGCACCAAGGTCCGGGGAATCTTCCATGCAAGGAAAATGTCTGTTATTGTAGTTCGCTCGCTAACCCCGCAGCAAGCTACGGGGAATGCGCTCGCTATCCATGTTCAATCAATTGCAAAAATTCTTGTTCCGTCAGGACTGGAATGTTTAATTCCTTGGCCTTTTCCAGCTTGGAACCGGGATCTTCCCCGACGATCAAGTAATCGATTTTGCCGCTTACCTGACTGGCCGTTTTTCCCCCTAAGGCCTCTATTTTCCCTTTAGCCTGGTCTCGCGTCAACCCCTCCAACCGCCCGGTAAGGACAAAGGTTCGGCCGGTGAACGGTTTCGGCCCCCCGGCTTTTTCTTCTTGGAAGGTTACTCCGGCGGCCAGGATCTTGGCAACCACTTTTCTACCGGGGGGATTATCAAAAAAGGTCCGGATACTGCGGGCTACCTGGGGTCCCACCTCCCGGATGGCTATCAGTTCTTCTTCCGGACTTTCCATTAAGGCCTTTAAAGAGCCGAAATGGCCGGCCAATAGACCGGATAGATGCTCCCCCACATTGCGGATTCCCAGGGCATAAATGAACTTGCTCAGGGTGGTTGGTTTGCTCCTCTCCAGAGACTGGATCAGGTTGTCCGATGATTTTTCGGCCTGGCGCTCTAAAGACAGCAAGTCCTTCTTAGTAAGAGAGTAAAGATCCCCATAGTCATGGATGACCCCGCTATCGACCAGTTGGCTGACCAGTTTTTCACCCAGGCCTTCAATATCCATGGCCCCTTTGGAGGCAAAATGCTGGATGGATTCCTTGACCTGGGCCGGGCAGTTGGGATTGGAACAGCGATGGGCCGCCTCGCCGGGCAGGCGGACCACCGGCGATTGGCAGACCGGGCACTGCTCCGGCATGGGGAACGGTTTTTCTATGCCCTGACGAGCGGAGGTGACGACTTCGACCACCTCTGGGATGACCTCTCCGGCCCGCTTTATGACCACCGTATCCCCGATCCGAATATCCTTGCGCTCCATCTCATCCTGGTTATGGAGAGTGGCCCGGCTGACCTCGACCCCGCCGACCAGGACCGGTTTCAGGTGGGCCACCGGCGTCAAGACCCCGGTTCTGCCCACCTGGACCTCAATGTCCACAATCCGGGTGGTCTCCTGAGGGGGTTGGAACTTATAGGCCAGGGCCCAGCGGGGACTCCTGGATTTGACACCCAACTGCCCCTGAAGGGCAAAAGAATTGACCTTCAAAACTACCCCGTCTATTTCATAGGGCAAGGTAGGCCGGAGTGATTCCAGGGTCTTGCAAAATTCCAGACCTTGGTCAATCCCCAGACACCGCCTGATCTGGGGATTGACCGGCAGGCCCCAACCCGGAAGAGATTGCAGGACCTCCCATTGGCTGGTAAAGGATGGCTCACTCATCAACCCCAGACCGTAAGCAAAAAAGTACAAGGGTCTTTGGGCCGTGACCTTGGGATCCAACTGGCGTAACGAACCGGCAGCGGCGTTTCTGGGATTGGCAAAAAGGGCCTCTCCGGCGAGTTCTCTTTTCTGGTTGTATTCCTTAAAGTCCTTGATTTGCATGTAGACCTCTCCCCGGACTTCCAGGCGGTCCGGAAAAGGGGCCTGGGTGTCTAAGAGTCTCAAAGGGATGGAGCGGATGGTGCGCACATTTTGGGTAATTTCTTCGCCCACGAAACCATCCCCCCGGGTGGAGGATCGGACCAGGACCCCGTTCTCATAAATTAATTCGATGGCCAGGCCGTCTATCTTCGGTTCTGCGGTGTATTCGATTTCCTGTTCGAGGCTGAGGAATCGCTTTAGGCGCCGGTCAAATTCCACAACCTCCTCGGAATTGAAGCCGTTTTCCAGGCTGAGCATGGGGATGGAATGGGTCGCGGTCTGAAATTTGCTCAGTGGTTGGGCCCCCACCCGCTGGGTCGGCGAATCGGGTCTGATCAGTTCAGGATGCCGGGTCTCCAGTTCTTCCAACTCTCGAAACAGGCGATCATATTGGGCATCCGAGATCTCCGGGTCATCCAGGACATAATAGCGATAGTTATGGTAATGAAGGAGGGTGCGAAGATCTTCGATTCGTTTTTCTGCTGGATGATCCATTGGGCTTAGCCGATCAGACAGGATTTGAAAAGCGAAAGGCCCGCCGCAACCCGAAACAGCCGCTGAGCATCATATTGCCGTAGGGAGCGGCCATGAGCCCTCCGGCCTGGGCCAGCATTTCTCTCTTGGGACCGGTGACGATCAGGGGCGGGAAAGGACTGTCCAGAGGGAAGGTATTTAGACAACCGTGTCCCCTGTCCTGAAGAACCTGATCATTCGTCAGACGGCCGCTGATAAATCCCCTGAGGGTATTTAACAGTTTTTCGCGGTTTAAAAAAAAGGTGTGGTGTTCGTATATCCCGCGAATTTGCCCTTCGACCAGCCAGGCGGCCAGGGTGTGTTCGTTGCCGATATTGACGATTAAAAGGTTGGGTGAGTTCAGATCGTTAACGTGCTCATCCTCCAGGGCCCCCAAAATGGCTGCCGCCCCGGTATCCATCACCTGGGCCCGGGGCCAGCTCTCCTGAACGGCTCTCATTCGGGTCAGGTGTTCAGGGATGTTTTGGTAAAGAAGGGTCTCCAGGGGTTCCTTCGAATTCAGGAAGGCTTCCCAGTGTTGAAAACGAAAGCGCCGGTTGCTCTCCCGGGGAGAAAAGCCGTGATCCTGAACGGCCACCAGACGCTCTTCGGGTAACACCAATCCAAACGATTCAAAGAGTCCCCTTAAGGCCTTTTCCTGGATATCGGCCAGAAAGATCGAGACGGCCTCAGGAGGAGCGGCCTCGGTAAACCGAACGCCCATCCGGGCGACCTGATCGAGGTTGTCCCGGATAGTCAAGGCACTTCGGGCTTGGGCATAAACCAACAGCCCGGCCTCAAGATGATTTCGGATAGCCTGGGAAGAGGCCCCACCACCCATCAGAGGACCGGTCAAAAAGATAGCCGTCTGGTCTTGGGTGGCCTGGTTGATCTTCCGAGCCACCATAACCGTGGGTGAAGGCAGGACACACTGGAGGGCATTTTCAAGAGACTCCCCTTCGGTCCAGACCAGCAGGTCCTGAGTCCCTCCCCCGATATCCAAGGCCAACAGGCTTTTACCATTATTTACTTTTGGAGAATGGTGCATGATCTTCCTTCCGGGAATGGTCATTCCTCGGTGGTGTTCTTCCCCCCTTTGGCGGGCACCGGATTTTTCCTGTCTATGGAAACACTTTGCACGGATTTAATATATAATTGGGATCGAAGACAGCTTTGATGCCCCGCATCAGATCAATCTGGGAGGCATCAAGGGCCATGGGGAGATAGCGCTTGCGGGTACACCCGATACCATGCTCTCCGGTGATAGTGCCTCCTAAAGACAAGGCCAGACGATAAATCTCTTCGGCCACTGTCGGGATTAATTTTTCCCACTGATTATCCGCCAGATTGTCTTTAAGCACATTGACATGAACATTCCCATCCCCGGCATGACCGAAACTGATTATTCTGAGAGCATAATTATTAGAGGCGATATCTCTGATGCCTTTTAGAAGAGTAGGGATCTGAGAGCGCGGCACAACGACATCTTCCATGTGATTCACGGGACTCTCAAAATTTAGGGACTCAATGATCATCCGACGGGCCTCCCAGAGTCTCTCGCGAGTGGGACGATCTTTAGCAACCAGGACATCCCGGGCCCCGTGTTCCAGACAAAGTCCTCCGACGACTTCCGCCTCGGATTCAACCGTCTCCTGGTGGTTGCCGTCTAATTGAATAAGAAGTTGGGCGGCTGCGTCGTTGAAAGGGAATTGTTTTTTGAGCAGGCGTTCCACGGCCTTCAGACTGTCCTGTTCCATAAATTCAATGGTTGTAGGAACAATACGATGAGCAATAATGTCTGAGACGCTATCGGCGGCCGACTGAAAGTCATCGAAAGGCACCAGGAGATCCATCCGCACCTTTGGCAGGGGCAGGAGTTTGAGAATAATCTTGGTCACCACAGCCAGGGTACCCTCGGAGCCGACTAAGAGCTGGATCAGATTATAGCCCGTAACGTTTTTTACCAACTTACCCCCACATTGGATGATCTCGCCCGAGGGAAGCACGGCCTCCAGTCCGCAGACATAGCCTCTGGTTACCCCGTATTTAACGGCCCTCGGGCCGCCGGCATCTTCAGCGATGTTTCCTCCAATGGAGCAGGAATCAAGGCTGGCCGGGTCCGGAGGATAGAAAAGCCCTTCCGCTTCGACCGCCCGGTGAATATCCCCGGTAATCACCCCGGGCTCAACGGTGATCATCAGAT
The DNA here is from genome assembly GCA_043798385.1 of Pseudomonadota bacterium. Lineage (GTDB taxonomy): Bacteria > Desulfobacterota > RBG-13-43-22 > RBG-13-43-22 > RBG-13-43-22 > RBG-13-43-22. The sequence goes on along the minus strand of JAZDOU010000364.1, from coordinate 1,640 downwards.
TTTTCTGGTCGATTTCCAAAATGCGATTCATCTTCTCTACTGAAAGGACTATCCCGCCTTGAACCGGAACGGCTCCTCCGCTTAACCCGTACCCGGCCCCTCTGGGGGTTACCGGCAGGCGCTCCCGTTGGGCAAGTCGAAATACCTCAGAGACCTGCTCTTTTGAGCTTACCCTGACGACCACTTCAGGATCGGCTTTGAGTCCCGGGACTTTGTCGTGGCTATAGGGTTCGATTCGATCTTCATCAATCAGGACCTGATCCCGGCCGACGATTGCTCGGAGTTCTTCTATGATTTTCGGAGTCACCTTGTTGTACATTGAGCTCCCTTTTTCATTTTGATGATTTCGTAAAAAATAAATGTGCTGGCCCAGACGTTCCGGGGTCCGGATTTCATTGGTTGTCCAAAAGGCAACTTATCGCCCTATCCCGGCCCAATGGCTAACTTGATTCAAGCAGGGCATCCACCGAAGCCTATTTCAAGCTTGGGTGTAGGCCTGCTAAAGGTAACATATCAAAATTTGGCACGGCAAAGAACCTCAGAGTTGACGATGGACACCCATTGAAATCCGGACCCCGGAACGTCCAATGAATCAACTCTGACTTTTTAACGGGGCTATCAATTTTTTCTTCCCTGGTCCATCCAGGCCAGTTTGATCTCTTTAATATAGTGTTCGATCCCTTTCACCAGGCCTTCGACGATCTGATCCAGATAGGCCTCCTGGTTCAATCGCTCCCTTTCCCGGTCATTGGAAATAAAAGAGACCTCCACCAGGATGGCCGGCATCTGGGCACCGATCAGGACATAAAAGGGGGCCTGCTTGACCCCAAGATTCTTAACCGGGGAATATTTTTCATTCAAGGCCTCGACGAGGCGCTGCTGGACATGATTGGCCAGGCGGGAAGATTCATCGATCTTGGTATTGAGCATCAAGTCCTTGAGTATTTTCTGCATATCGCTGATCCGTTTGGTGGAGGTGGCATTTTCCCGGGCCGCCACCCGAATAGATTCCTCATCGGTAGCCAGATTTAGAAAGTAGGTTTCAACCCCCTCGGCCTGATGATTAGGGCTGGCATTGACATGAATAGAGATAAACAGGTCGGCGTGTTTGGTATTGGCGATGGCGGTTCTTTCTTCCAGGGGGATAAAACAATCCACTTCTCGAGTCAGCAAGGTCTCAACTTTAAGTTCTTGGCTAACCCTTTGAGCTAATTTTTTGGCAATTTTCAGGGTCAGCTTTTTTTCATACAAATTTTTCTTGCCGATGGCCCCGGTATCTTTGCCCCCATGACCGGCATCAATGATGATTCGTTTAACCCCCAACCCCAATTGCTGGGCCAGAGAAAGCCTCTTTTCCCGTCCCGGAGGTTCAGTGGACTGATCGGATTGTTTTTCTTTTCCGGAGACATCTACAATCAACCGAAAAGGATTTTCCAGAAAGAAGACCTTATAGCCCTTGATGCTTTCAATATCCAGGACCAATCGAACGGTTGAACCATTATACTGGCCGATCCGGGCCCTTTTCAAAAGCCCGTCCTGGATGGTCAAGGGGGAAATCCGGGCGAAGGCCAGGCGGGCCGGATAGAGATCCAGATACAGCCTTTCAGGATTCTCCTTGGAAGGATCTTTCTTGAGCAATC
>JAZDOU010000392.1:0-3110 GCA_043798385.1 Pseudomonadota bacterium | reverse complement strand
GATCAAGGCCTCTTTCCAACTGATCGATTCCCAGATTCAATCGGAAGTTCCGCTTACCTATGATGAGAACGGGGAAACAAGACCTTATTTCAAGGGCAGCCGTGACTCCCTGGAATTTTCAAGCAACTATTCGATCTGGGAAGGGGAGGTAGGATATGTGGTGGTCTCCTACCGGGTCCTGGAAGGAAGCCCCGGGAAACTGTCCCTCTGGGCCTCGGAGAAAAAAGTCGGTCAGGAGAAAGAGAGAGAGTTAACATTTTTCGATCAGGTGGACGAATTGGGTTTTGAATATTTTTCTCAGGACCCGACTGAGGAAAAAGGAAAATGGGTGGATGAATGGACCGAGCCGACCTTGCGGCCGGAAAAGATTAAAGTGCATCTCTTGAAAGGGGGGAAAGACCTCTCCCTGATCGTTCCCCTGAAAACAGGCCGGATCCTGGGGGCCGATGGTGTCCAGACGGTGGCACCGGTTCCCAAGAAGAAACTTTGAGAAGATGTCAAAATGATGAAGAGCCAACGTGGAATAGCTTTGCTGACGGTCCTGTGGGTGTTGACACTCCTCATGGTGATCGTTTTTTCCTTTTCCTTTCTGGCCAGGACCGAAACCCTTTCCACCATGGCCTTCAAGGAAGGGATGGAGCAACGATTCCTGGCCGAAGCCGGGATTGAACGGGGAATCGTAGAACTCATTTATCGGAAACAGAACCTTTTGATTGAAGACCGCCAGGTCTGGAAAACAGACGGCACCCCTTTTTCCGATCAACTCGGCGACGGCGGATACCGGGTAAAACTTTTTGACGAATCCGGTAAAATAGATATTAATTTTGCACCGGAGATCTTGTTGAAAAATCTGATTCAAAACCTGGGCCTGGAAGGAGAAGCCCTGGACACGGTGGTCGATTCGATAATGGATTGGAAGGATAAGGATGACCTGCATTGCCTGCACGGGGCGGAATCGGACTACTACCAGTCCCTGCCCAATCCCTATAAGGCCAAGAATGGGTTTTTTGATACCCTGGAAGAACTTTTAATGGTTAAAGGCGTAACCCGGGAAATCCTCTTCGGATCGGAAAAACAAAAAGGGTTGATGGAATTTCTGACCGTTCATGGAAAAACCGCCCGGATCAATGTCAATGCCGCTCCTAAGGAAGTTCTGACGGCCATTCCCGGAGTGACGGCTGAGATGGCCGAGGCCCTGATTACCTATCGACAAGTCCAGGAAGTGAAAAATATGCCGGAACTGGGCACGTTGTGGGGCCAGAACCTGGCCCAGATCAACCCCTTTGTTTCTTTGTCCTCCAGCAACACCTTTACGATCGAATCTTTGGGGTATAAAAAAAATCACCGCTCCGGGTCCGGCATCAGGGCCACCATAACCCTGGTGGGAAACAACCAATATAAGGTCCTGTACTATAAGACCCTGGATACGGGACCGTTAGGAGTGAATGAGACCCCTATCAATTAAAACCGAAACCGCCCGTTCCGCCTGGACCCGCTTGAAGCCCATGGGAATAACCCTCGGTCGGGTGTTGACCATCGGCCGGGTGTTAACCCTCAGTCCGGCGGACGACAGGATTTCTTTGAAAAAAACCTTGTGTCTAACCGTTGAAAAAGGGGAGATTTCGGCAGCCTTTGGTTCCCGCTTCTTTTCAGGTATTAAAATTAAAGGATTCAAAAAATATCCCTTTCCTGAAACCGATTATCCTACCCCGGACTTTCTGGCCTCTTCCTTGGCCCTATCCATAGCAGAACTAAGGGCCGGGGGATGTTCCCTCACCTTAAGCCTCCCCAAGGCCTGGGCAGTCATCAAAACGGTGGACTATCCTGCCACCGTATTAGAAAATCTTTCCCAGGTTATTTCCCTGGAACTGGATCGAATCACCCCCTTCAGCGCCGATGGGGCCTACTTTGATTACACCGCCTTGAAAGAAGAAGAGGGCCGGGTTTCCATCCTGGTGGCGGCCGTCAGGGCCGAATGGATTAACCCCTACCTGAAAGCCATCCGGGAAAAAGGGTTTAAGGTCGATCAAATGTCGATCGATCTCCTGGGAATGGGCACCCTTTGCCGCTTTGTCCAAAAAACCGACCAGGCCCTTTATATTGAAGCCGGGGATAGCCACTACCAGGGGATCACCTGCCGGGGCAAAACCGCCCTCCGGGTCTTTTCCGGTTCTTTCCCCTCAGGGGATGAAACCAGCAAGGCCGACCGGATCCATCAGGAAATCGGCTTGCTCCGGACGGCCTCGGTCCAAAAAGAAAGACCGGGGCAGGCGGTTTTCCGGTTCAAAGAACCCAATCCTGCTTTCAAAGAAAGACTGAAGTCCCGCCTGGCCGGGTCGGTTCAATTTCTGGAAGAATCGGATCCGGGGTTTGACACCCTGGGCTGGGGGAAAAGGGACCTCCCTTATGCTGCGGTGGGTGGTCTCCTGGAATCCTTATGGGCCAAGTCCCTGGGGTTGAATCTGCTTCTTAAAGGTGTTCATAAAAAAACAAAACCCCCGGTGGTGCTTTCCATCCTTTTGATCCTCCTCCTGGGGGCTCTGGTTGGTATGGTCTGGATGTCTCCCCTGGAGATCGAAAAGAAAAGGCTCGACTATATAGAAAAGCAGATCGCCGCCAAGAAGGTGGAAGTTAAAAAGGTGGAGGCTCTCAAAAAGGAGATCGGCCGGGTTTCCGAGGAGCTCTTCCTGATCGAGAATTTCAAGCAAACCAAACCCCTGACACTGAATATCTTAAAAGAACTGACCGGGATCCTGCCCAGAAATTCCTGGCTGACCAGGGTTCGGATAACCGAACCCCAGGTCCATATCGAGGGCTATGCCCCTTCGGCCAGTGTCTTAATCCCCAGGCTGGAGGATTCCAAATTGTTCATAAAGGTCGAGTATGCCGCTCCCACCTTTAGAGATCCAAGGATGAATACCGATCGCTTTCAAATCAAAATGGAAATCGAAGATGAAAAAAAGTAGGCTTCTAATTGCGGCTATTCCGGTTTTGATTATTTTGACGGGTTTGACCATCTACCAGTTCGGTTACCTGACGATAAAAGAATCTCTGGCCCTGATCAAAGAGGAACAGGAAAGTAAGACCAGGACCCTGCAAAAGGTTTTGGC
>JAZDOU010000319.1:0-3360 GCA_043798385.1 Pseudomonadota bacterium | reverse complement strand
TCAGGTGTTTGAAACCGATGGCAAGCTCAGGATGCCGGAGTGCGCCCCCTGAAGCGATAAGCCCCGAAAATGAAATATTTTTAACGCCGGCGCCACTTAAGAAATCAACGATCGCGCCGAGATGGCGATAGTTCAAGGAAGTGATGACAGTATTGACGGTAAGTCTTATATTTTTGCGCTGCAAGATGCGGAAGATGCCCCTCATGGTTTTTTTAAAGCTGCCCTTTCTTTGAGTGATGGCGTCATGCAGATCGCCGCGATGGCTGTGGAGAGAAGTTCTGATCTCTTTTAAGCGGACTTTTGAAAAAAAATCATCGGCAAATTTTTGAGAAGCCAGCTTTGTCGCGTTCGTCGCCAGATAACAGGAAAAACCTAAAAAATGCGCCATAACCAAGGCCTGCGTGATAAAAGGATAGACCAAAGGCTCTCCCCCATAAAAGTCCAACGTTGTGTATCCCTCCCCCTTCGCCTTTTCAATTTCTTCTGTAATAGTTTTAAAGGTGACAGGTCGCTTACCGGCGATGTCTTCTCGTTTCATGCAGAAGAGGCAGCGTTGGTTGCATCGCGTATCAAAATTTAAAATATAAGGAAGATTTTTAAAGGGTCGTCGTTTTGCCATTGAGAATATTTTTTAAGACCGCGTTTTTAGAGAAAAAAAGAGGATAAAGTTCTTCGCTGGAATAAAACGAATCCATCTGGTAGAGGCCGGCGCATAACTTGGTTACGGAACAGACATTGCAGCAATGCGATTTTCCATGGGCCCATTTTTTTTGGCGCACGAGCTGCTTTTCATCCAGGAAATATACCATGCGTTCCTCGTTTTTAACTATTTTGCGCGTTTCCGTCGAGCAGGGGATAAAATCAGCCATAAAGCACAAAGGTACGCGTTCGACGCGGAATGTTTTATGGTGAGCGTTGAGAAAAGACATAGCGTTGAATAATTCCAGTTCAAAGTCGCATAAGCGCGGGATGGTATCTTTGTTGCGAGTCGCTCTATTCATCAGAGGGTCGAGATTGTTCCAGACAAAGTGACGCACGAAGGGATAATCTTGAACAATCCATTGGACGATACGAAGGAGATGGCCTGCATTGTATTTGTTGATGACAGTAGCGATATCGACCGTTATCCCTGCGTATTTGAAATTCTTGAGGGATTTTTTGATATTTTTCAGCGATTCTCTATTTTTTGTTAAATAGGCCTGGATGGATGCGTCATCGGAATATAGGGAGAGCCCGATGTGCCGGAGGCCGGCTTTTTTCAAAGAGGCAAGATAAGCCGGATCCGCTGTTTTTTGACCGTTGGTGATGATACGCGCCGGAAAATTTTTTTTATGGGCGTAATGAATCAGTTCAGGCAAATGAGGATAAAGGGTCGGTTCTCCGCCGCTGAAGATGACGCCATCGTATTTTTTCCGGCTATAAAAATCGATTAAATTTTTAAAAAAATCCAAGGAGCGTTTCTTCTGTGTCGGAGGATTTGAACAAAACCGGCATTCCTGGTTACACTGTCTTGTGACTTGGATATAGGCTAAATTTGCCATAAGGGTTAAAATTATTTAATCATTTACACATAACCCGCTTCACGGAAAAAGAATAAGGTAAAGATATATTTTTCTTCAGGTGTATAAAATGAAAAATGCATAAAATCCTGAGTGACATCGTTGATTTTTTTTAAAAGTTTTAATGAATGTAAAGTAGAAGGAAAGACATTTTCAACTTCCCTGGCAAATATATGTCTGAATATTTTCCTGGGAATACGAGAATTCATGTCTAAATGATTTAAGATGAACCTAAGCATTTCTTCGCGACGAGAAAAAAACTTCCCTTTGAACAGTTTCTCGGATGGAAAAAAGGCTCGAGGTTGTTTGATTTGCTTATAATGCGCTTGGCCGAAAATATGGGACCCGGAATTAACGCCCATGCCTAAAACAGAACGGCAGCCCGTGGTTTCACCGCTGTATACTCTTTCAGGAATAAGGTTAATATAATCTTTACGCATAAAACCCCAGCCGCATCTCGTTGGATCAAGGTCTCCTGCTGCATAGCCATATTGATCCGCCAGAGCGTGCGCAACTTCGAAAACCTCGGAAATCATTTTTGGCCGGCGTTGCTTAAAATATTCTTTTCGCTGATCTTTAAAAGACGGGATAAATATTTTTTGTCGGGGGGTCTTAACACGTAAACGATGATATTAGCGGGCTTGAGCTTGGCTATTTTTGCAAAAGATTTGGCAAAATCATCCAATGAGTCACCCGCTAAGCCGGCCATAAGATCAATGCCTATATCCGTGAAGCCGTGTTTTTTAGCGAACAAAATCGCATCCTTGACTTTGGCGTATGTTTGATAGCTACGATTATTTATTTTTAAAGCTTTGCGGGTTAAAGATTGTACGCCAAAGTTCATTCGATTAAAACCCATTTGTCTAAGCTGACGCATATGCGATTCTTTAGCGATGTCCGGGTTGCATTCGATACTTTTTCTGGTATTTTTAATAAAGTTAAAAAACTTATAAACGTGCGTCATGATTTTATTTAATTGGACTTTATTGAGGAGATTAACCGTCCCCCCTCCTAAATAGAGTTGCTGAAACCGGGCTTTACGGAATGTCCCACTAAAAAACCTCATCTCTTCGATTCAATAATTGACATAAATATTTACTGATTTATTATCCTTGTACGGCCAGGGATCAAAGACGCAAAAACGGCACTGAGCCGTGCAATAAGGAATATGAATATACAAATCCAAGGCGTCTGTATTACAACCCTTGGTCATAAATTGTTCCCAGTATTTTTTGATTGTTTCTGCATCCCAGGATTCATCCTCAGGCGGAAAATAATTATAAAGTTGATTGAAGGCACAATTATAATTATGCCGGACAAGCAAGTTTTTACAGTCAGAAAATATTTTTTTAAATTCTCTTGTCATGGGTTTTGCGGGCTAAATTTTTTTACAGGCACCATTTCATGCCACCCCTTCTTTTTTACATAGAAAACGTCAAAACCGTCGCATTCTTTCATATAGACGCATGAGAGACATTTTTCATTTTTATTTGTAGCGGTGCCGCGATGAAAAAATTCTATTTTTTTGTTTTGCATATTTTTTGCTGTTTCTTGCACGCCGACATAATTTTCATAGCCTTTCATAAGGCAAATCGGCATCGGAGATACATTGACGGGAAGCATGCCTTGCCCATTTTTTTTAAGCAATTTTTGAATCGATGATTTGATCTCCCGAGCACTATCGGTATAAGAGACGAAGAGTTGATCAAAAAATGTGACAGCATGATGTGAGTACAACAGGCTGTTCAGAATCGCACAATCTACCCCTTTTAAAGACAGGATCAAAGTCAAATAATCGTAG
>JAZDOU010000309.1:0-2603 GCA_043798385.1 Pseudomonadota bacterium | reverse complement strand
TTTTCTGGCAGAACATGGCTATCCCCCTTCTTTCCGGGAAGTGGCCGGGCATTTTAAAATCAACTTGGGCACCGTCCAGGATCACCTCAAGGCCCTAACTCGAAAAGGATATCTGACCCGGGAAGTCAACCGTTCCCGCGGGCTGCGCCTGATCCCTGGAGCGGGGGCCCTGCGGACCGTTCCCCTTTATGGGGCCATTCCGGCTGGTGATCCCCGGCAGATAGAGGAGGCCGCCGAAGGCTATTTTTCCCTCCCGGAAACCTGGGCCCGGGGGGCGGAAGTCTTTCTTCTCCGGGTCCGGGGAGAGAGCATGAGCCCTTACATTTTAACCGGGGATCAGGTCATTGTCCGCCATCAGAATCAGCTTTCCCGGGGAGAGGTAGGGGTCTTTCGGATAGGGGATGAAATCACCTTGAAACGGTACTATCGGGAGCAGGATCGGGTTGTCCTGAAGGGGGAAAATCCCGAATTTGCGCCTTTGGTCCTGAAGGACCAGGATTTGGAAACGGTCAGTATTTTGGGCAAGGTTATCGGGATCTACCGTCCGCTGGAAGCAGGGTAGGGGGGTGTGAAGTGGATTTTCTGCCTTTACGCCAAATGGAACACCTGGCCCTTTCAGGGGGCAGCATCCTCTTTTTCGGAGAGGCCATGCCCCGCCTTTCCGCCTATCTGATCAGCCGGTTGTCCATCCAGGGGAAATCGATAACCCTGTTGGATGCTACGCAAGCCTTTGATCCTTATCTGGTGGCCAGGGCAGGCCGTCATGTGGGGAGCCCGGCCCGTCCTCTTCTGGAACGGATCCGCCTCAGCCGGGCCTTTACCTGCCACCAAATAGTTACTTTGATCTGCGACATCCTGCCCCGTCAGAAGATACGGGAGCCTCTTTTTGTACTGGGACCTTGTGTCCTGTTTTATGATGAACAGGTGCCCCTTAAGGAACGGCAAGTCCTTTTTCAGCAGATAGTCCGGTCCTTAACCACTCTCAACCGGCGGGGCCCCGGATGTTATCTTTTTCAGGGCCCCATTGCCCAGCGGGCAAAAAACCGGCATTTTGGGCGGGAGCTGTCCCAGTCGGTTCAATGGGTCATCCGGGTCAGCCAGAAGGATGAGGGAATCGAAGGCCTCCTTTATCCGCCTTATGTCCTGCCGGGAAGAAAATAAGAAAGATTTTGACCAAGATATTTTCAGGTTGATCAAAAACGTTCAGATGCAAGGCGCCCGAAGTCCCGAGGAAGAAGGCGTACTATGAAGTACGCTGGACTGACGCGGGACAAGGGCAACACCGCAGATGAACGTTTTTCATCAACCTGACAGGGGAAGTATGGGACGTACGGTTCTACCATTTAGTCAGATCTTGGAAAGGGAATACGGAGACTGGAAAAAATTCCGCCGGGGACTGCGCCGGGAGGATCAGGCCGTTCTGGACCGGCTCTTCGACCTGGCCCGCCTTCATGTCCAGGCCGGAGGCTATGCCTCCCGGCCCTGGCCTCTGGAGACCATCCTGGTCTCGATTCTAATCGAGCAGGAGAAGACCCTGGCCCATTTGCGGGTGAAATTAAAGGGGTTGGAGGATGCGGTTAGAAGACAGAAGGAGATTGAGGTCGACCGATTGGATAAAGGGATTGACATCATTACAGCATGATGGTATGATGGTACTGCATGAAGGGGGTATTCGATGAAGCGAGCTCAGATCCAATTAGAAGAAGAAACCTTTGAGGTCTTGCGCCAACGGGCCTTTCAAGAAAAAAAATCTATTGCCGGGGTCATCCGGGAACTCATCCATAGAGAAATAACCCTTCCGGCCCAACAAAAACCGTTGTCGATAAAAGATTTCCGGTTTATCGGTGCCGGTAAATCCCGGCAAGGATCCCTTGAACCGGTTTCAGAACGACACGACCAGGCCCTTGTGGAGGCGTTTCGAAAATGATTTTTTTGGATACATCGGCTGTCTACGCCATGGCGGATAAAGCGGATCCTAATCATGCTTCGGCCCTTGAAAAATTCAATCAAGCCTTGGCGGCAGGAGAGCCCATTTGTCTCCATAACTATGTTCTTGTAGAAAGTGCGGCCTTATTGCAGGCCCGACTTGGCCTCCGGGTGGCTTTGCAATTCCTGAAGGAGGTAAAAGCATTTCAGATTGAATGGGTGGATCACCCCCTTCATGAAAAGGCCTTGCAGGAACTGGAAAGAATCGGGAAGCGGGGGATCAGTTTTGTGGATTGCCTGAGTTTTTTAGTGATGAGAGAGAAGGGGATAAAAACGGTTTTGGCCTTTGACCCCGATTTTATTGACCAGGGGTTTGTGCTGTATTAACCTCGAAAGGAAGTGCCCAGCCGAAAATAAACCCATGATAGAAAAAAACTTCGACATATCATTTATTGCTGATCTGGCCCTACGGGAGAAGCAGATTCAGCAGAATTATCGTCCCATCATTGCCGTCCATAAGTGGTTTGCCCGGCGGCCGGGGACCCTTTTCCGGGGGCTGTTGCTTTCCGAATTTTCGGACGGCCCGCTTCGCGAGGTCTTTTATAAGTCAAACACGTTGCAGGGGATTCAGGTCGCCGATCCCTTTATGGGAGGAGGGACGCCGCTTCTGGAAGCAA
>JAZDOU010000292.1:0-2516 GCA_043798385.1 Pseudomonadota bacterium | reverse complement strand
GGTATATTGTTGCCATTGCGGTTGGTTTAATAATTGAATTCTTCTGTTAGAAATCAAACACCAGTACGGGGAGGAAACAATGTCTAAGGAATATAAAATCGAGACGATTCATGACTGTATGGGAATTCCCCTGGATAGATTCAATCTTTTCCTTGATGAATTTAATGAGGTTTTAATGTTTGCCAGGGCAACCCATGAAGTCAATAGGGTTTCCAGCGGGATAGAGAACCCAACCACTATCAAGTCATTTACCTGGATAGATGACGACAAGGGGGAGATTCGGGTAAAAGTTACCCCCGTGCCCCGAACGCCATTAAGGAGGGAATAAATATGGAAAAAGTAGAGACACCAAATGGGATGACGATCCGACAACTCAAGGAATGGCTAAGTCAATTTCCAGACATTAATCCTTATACCGGAGAAGAACATGAGGTTTGGGTGGCCACAGGGCCGGGGAGAAGTGGACCCGTCACAAGTGCTTGGCCATTAAATCAACGAGAGGATGGTGAAATTCAACATTCCGATATAATCCTTGAAAGTGATGCCTTTTTGGATGGTTGATCTATCTTTGAGTCCCAAAACCAAAGGAGGAAAACAATGCCAATTTTTATAATTAAGATTTCGGACGAGGTTCTTGCTAAACTCAGAAATGTAATGAGAATAGATAAAACCGGCAATGTCGGCATCGGGATGCCAACCTACGATGAGGAATTGATCAAATATGCCATTGCCGATATGCCGATAAAGAAATCCAGAAATTGAAGTCATGAAAATTTCATGAACTTTAACTACGTGCCCCGAAAGCCATATACCGTTTCTCCGGCTTCGAGATAAAGGATTTACGCAGGGAATCGGCATTGATCATTGGGACCACCCCTCGATACTTCTGTGCGTCCATGTTATACTTTTGCACGTCCCGGATTACCTGAGTTCTTTCCTCGCTGGTCTTGGCTAGGCGGAACCTGGAGTAGAGATTATCCCTGATCCCAGAGAATTTAGCTTCGATGTTAGCGAACCCACGATGAGCCTGTGCCGTAGCCGCAATTCTTTCCGGTCGGAAGCCGAGCATTTGAGCGGCGGCCTCACCGGTTGTTTCCTTAATCGGCCTACCTTTTTCGTCAAATAGAACCTTACCGCCTGGGGTTGTGGCTCCAATCGTAGTCATGCGTACAGCTTTCAGGACGTTCTCGATAAATGCCGGAGCCGCGAATTCCACAGCCCGAAGATAATCTTCCCGCCCCACGGAATCCCAGGAGTTAGACATCTTCTTGGCCAGACCTCCCCATACCCCAAAGACGGTCTCTTGAGCTCCCTTGCTGGGCTGCATAAGACTTGGGAGTCCAAGCCTGAGAGATCCAGATAGATCAACCCCAACCATCCCGGGGATTTGCCCGAGCAGGGCAGGGATACCGGCCATACCAGCTCTCTCTAATGGCTCTCCACCCATGGCCCGCAGCTCATCGCTGATCTGTTTCCGGAATGGCTTACCGAAGAATTTCTCCAGTTCGTCAAGTAGATCGTCAAGGAACGGCAAACCAGACAGGCCGGCGAATACAGCCATCCATGCCAGCGATCTCACAAAAACGTCCATATTCTGCCAGTGGAATCTACCATCTGCACCGCGCATGGAATAGAGCATGGACAGGATATAGTTATGGGTAAACCTACGGAAGGTGTAGGCGGTGCCTATGAGCTTGCTCGGAATATCCCCGCCTCTTGCGGCGTGAGGCAGGTTGGCCTTGGTCATAAGGTAATGGGTGTCGTAGATCAGGTCCTTAGCTTTTTCAATAGCCTCCTCAAAACTCAAACCCTGGGATCTATAAACCCGAAAGCCGGCCAAGGCAGCCGATCGTCTATTCCAAATCTCCATCTTAGAGAATGGCATAGCCAAAATATCAAAGACCTTGCTCCAGGTTGAACCCACCGTCCCCCGAATCTCACGACTGATACTCCGAACATATTGGTCGTTCGTAACCCCTTTCATGAGGAGTTCATGTTCCATGAATTTTTCTTCGTCAGTCATCCTTCCAAAACTAATATCCCACATGGCCTTGGTGTAGGCTTTTTCAGCCCCGAGCCATCCCATGCCCTTCATGTCTCTGGCAAGAAACGGGATACCGGTGACGAAGTTCTGCGTAAACTGCACGGCTGCAGCACGGATGCTGCCGGCCAGATAGTAGGTGAAGGCCAGGGCTCGAACCTTGGAGAACCACTTATCTTCTTTATCGTAGTTGCGGAGCATCGTATCCACGTAATTGGAAGTCTCTGTAAATAAAACCGGTTGATTTTTGGGGACATCGGATAATCCTCGCAAAAAATCATAGGCCGCATCTTGTTTGGTTTCCATGCCCATGTAGCCGACGATATAATTTTTCAGGACTTGCTGTAGTCCGGTTGTCTCATATCCTTCGATAACCTGCCCCGCTCTTTTGATCATCCGGGCCCCGGCTCCCCTGCGCATTAAGGTTTCGGCCAAAGCCTGGGATAACCCGTGCCTAAGATCATCGGCTTGGGTG
>JAZDOU010000260.1:0-2756 GCA_043798385.1 Pseudomonadota bacterium | reverse complement strand
TACCGCCCATTAAAGCCGAGACAATGAGAAGGAAAATAAGGTTTGCAGGTTTCATCGGCGAACTTGGCTTCATTTTTGGTTTTTGGGCTTCAGCTTGTTTGGTTTCGGCTGGAGGTGGAGCTGGAGCTGGAGGTTTTATTTCAGGACTAGAAGACAGAAAAACAATTTTAAAACCTTGATATTCCCAATTAATTTCAATAATTTCCTCTGGTATAAATTTGGCTAGATGATCGGCTAAGGCCTTTTTAAGGGCTGGATCCGAAGTGTTCGCAACTTGCCGGCTGAGATATTTTTTTTGTAAGTTGATAATTTCAAGGACTCGCTTCTGTTTTTCTTGAAATTGTTGTTCTAAATATTCTTTTGCCCCTTCGATTATACAATTCAGGATTTTTTGAGCCCGTTCAGTATTTGTATCTTCATAGGATAATTCCATTTCGTTAGAGGGATTAATAGACTTTATTGATAGCGAACCCTGCAATTGGTTATATCCATCGCGTAAACTAGGAGGCTTTTCGCTTAACCATTTATTATTTTTTTCATCCCATAAATGCGGAAAAAGAAGAGGGAGTAAATTGTTTTTCTGAACTACTACTTGGCTCAATTCAATTTTTTTTAATATAGAAATAATACCATTACCATCTAAATCAACTGGGGTTATCGTACAAATAGACCTAAAAATAATCGGAGCAGGGGCAGCAATCGGATCAGGGGGAGCGGTAATTTTCGAACTTTTTAAATTTGTATAGCTAATATGTGAAACGGCAATGGCCGTAGCTATCAAAACACAGAAAATGACTAACCACTTATGCTTTAGAAGAACAATTAAAAAATCTAATAGGGTGACGTCCTCTTCTGTTTCGCAAGAAATATCTGGTTTGGTTCCATTTTCTTTTTTCATAGTTTTATTCCCCGTACTGAATAAAAGTTATTTATTTCATTTTTATAAAAATACCCTCTTGAATACCCGCCAGTTTGTTGGCGGGATGAAAAGAGGTTCGCCGAAGGCGAAGGATTTTTTCGTGATCTTCATCCCCCACCCAATTGAAATAACCCAATCAACCCCACAAACCCAACCAACCCGATTATTCTCTGAACACAGACTTCCCCAACTCTCCTGGCTCCGGGTAAGGGCTCGTTTTCGCAAGCCGAAAGGCCTCCTCCACCTCTGCCTTCACCTCTCCACTTATCCTCACCATCTCCCTCACGCCCAACACGCCATTCTCCAGCAAATACATCTCAAACCTCGCAATGGGATCTTTCTTCCGCCACTCTTCGACTCCTTCCTGAGGACGAATTTTCGTATGCGCCTCCTGGATATTATCATCTGGCCCCACATGGCCCCGCACCCGGTAGGTCAAGAACTCCAAAAAAACGGGGCCGTCGCCTCTCCGGCATTGTTCGATGGCGTTTTTACTTGCCTCATAAACTTGCAGGACATCGTTTCCATCTACATCATGGCTTTCGATGCAGAATGGCTCCGCGATTTTATAGATATGATTATCGGCCCGGCATTCCCGAAGGGGCCTATAAGTAACATAATAATTGTCCTTTCTTTTCAAATAAGGCAATATATCCGGTTAGTTCCTTAACATCATTCCTCTAATTTTTGCTTGCATTATATCTGAATGAAAGTGTTTGAAATCGAAGAAGGCCAATAAGAGACCTTTTTTGTTATACCAAAGGATCCGGCCCTTCGGAATTGGGTCCGCAAGGGAAACGCAGCCTCTATCCAAGTTATAGAGTCCGGTCCATCACTTTCGGATGGGCTTTGATCCAGTCCAGGATTGCTTCGATCAGCTTCTCGATATCAGTCAATTGATCCCTACAAATTTCAAACAATTCATTTTCCATGAACACCTCCCAATAGGTAATTGGTGTTCATGATAAAACAGACTGTGGCTACTCAATTGTCAAAGAACGCTTGTACACGATGTCGTGACAGTAAAATCTGTGCACGATTTCGTGGCAGTTGTCATTTAAGCCTTAACCTTTCCTGGCGACCTTCTTATCTTTTTTGAAACATTCCGGCGTTTTGTGAATGGACTTATAAGGTTCCTTTTGAATTTCGCTCTTGCTGAGTTCGCGGAAACCTTCACGCTTGAGCATCCCGATAACTTCTTCTTCTTGCGTCTTTCTTATCTTCGTAACCATTTTTTGAACCTCTCAACGTAAAGCTCATAGTTGTCCTTGATATCCTTGATGGCCATGTCCAGCCCTTGTGGATTGTTAAGAAATTCGAACCACGTTTTTCTTATCACATCCCCCTTCTCATCAATCGTATCTTTATGGGGGCATCCATGTGCACTATCAAATCGGATGACTTCATAATACTTTTTCCCCTCCCGCACGAGTAACTTCACAACATAACTGACGACCAACCCATTCAATGTTTCAATGAAAACATGAATTTCAATACCCGGAGTCAATTCTATTACAAAATACTTTTTGGGCATATTCCGTTATCCGGCAGACAAGAGGGGGCGCCTCTTAATTATAGCAATAATCCTTTAAGCATTTCAACAACCGCCCGCTGATCGCCTTCCGAAAGCTCGTGGTAGAGCGGCAAGGTGAGGCAGTGATCGTAGGCATAGCGGCTGCCGTCGAAAGATCCGCGGTGGATAATCCGGGGATCTTCAGCGAAAGCCGGATTTACGTGGAGGGAGTAAGTGCCGATCTGAACTTCGATGCCGTTGGTCCGCATCTCCTGCATGATCCTATCTCGGTCTTCCACAAAGATGCAGAATGACTGGTACGAG
>JAZDOU010000250.1:0-33511 GCA_043798385.1 Pseudomonadota bacterium | reverse complement strand
ATGGGCTTTCTCCAGTTTGATCAGATTCAATCGGATGAAGGAGTATAAAATAGGGAGTAAATGGGAGTCAAGGGGAAAAGCAGATCCGGCACCACCCTGTAAAAAAATATAACGAACCGTTTAGAGCACTCATTCAAATGGAGGGACTATTAAATGCCCTTGACAAGCCCGTCATTTTTATAATAGTTTGAAACATAAACAGAAAATACAGGCATGAGGCGATAGGCGAGAGGCCGGAAAGGAACCATCCATGAATTTTGAATTTACAGAAGAGCAGATTGAATTTAGAAAACAGATTGCCCGATATGTCGATGATCGGATCGTCCCCAGGGCGGAAGAGTTGGATGAAACCCATGAATTTCCAAGGGATATTATGTTGGAATTAGGCGAGTTGGGCTATCTGGGTATCAAATATCCGGAAGCGTATGGGGGCTCCGGTTTGGATGAACCTCATATGGTTCACACCATTTTTTGTGAGGAGTTGGCCCGGGGCTCTCTGGGGGTTGCGGCCGGGATCGCCATGCACACCTCTACCGCCACTTATGGGGTCAATAAATGGGGAACCGAAGCGCTTAAACAGGCCTATCTGGTCCCGGCCCTCCAAGGGAAAAAAATCGCGGCCTTCGGGTTGACGGAACCCGGGGCCGGCTCCGATGCAGGAGCGGTTCGTACCCGGGCACAACGAGACGGTGATCACTATGTCTTAAACGGGACCAAGATATTCACCACCAACGGGACGGTGGCCGATTTTATTACCATCGCCGCCCGGACCACCCCCGGAAAAGGATTCAAGGGGATTTCACTCTTTTTGCTCGATACCAAGACCCCGGGTTTTTCAGTGGGTCGAAGATTGGAAAAATTTACTATTCAATGTTCCGATACCGCCGAACTGGTGCTGGACAATGTCCGAATCCCGGCCGATTGCCTGTTGGGTGAACAGGACATGGGGTTGATCAATATCGCCCAATCCCTGATCGATGACCGGGTCATGACGGCCGGTCTTTGTATCGGTGTGGCCAGGGCCGCTTATCTGGCGGCCTTAAAGTATTCCCAGGAGCGGGAGCAATTCGGGCAACCCATCAGCAAATTTCAAGCCGTACGTTTTCGTCTGGTAGATATGTTGACCCGCTTAAAGACGGCCGAGCTATATACCTACTATGCCGCCTGGAGGGCCGATCGGGGAGAGAAGATTGTCCAGGAAGCGGCTATGGCCAAGTTAATAGCCTCTGAAGGGGCCAACACCATTTGCCGCCAGGCCTTGTCCATCTTTGGGGGATACGGGCTGATGAAGGAATATCCTGCCCAGCGTTTTCTGCGGGACTCCTTTTTCCCCCTCGTAGGAGGGGGCACTTCGGATATTATGAAGGTTGTCATTTCTAAAGAAATGGGGATATAGGAGTGGGAATGTCGGCCGATTGAACATGGATAGCGAGCGCCTTCCCCGTAGCTTGCTGCGGGGTTAGCGAGCGAACTACCATAATAGACATTTTCCTTGCATGGAAGATTCCCCGTACCACGGCGCGGGAGCAATCCCGCGCACTTGGTGCGGGGAGCTTCAATCCCCTAACAGGATCACCCTCGAAGTGGCATAAAAATAATTGATAAAGGTAATTTTAAGCGTTAAAACATTGCCAGCAACCCGGAGGTTTCTATGAATTTTTCAAGACCGGCACCCTGCCGGCCAATTTTTTCAGGGACATCTCCCAGGAGGCCTTTTGTCCTGACAACGGTACTAATCATTTTTATGGCTTTACTGGGGCCCTTTCAAGGCTATGCCGAGGAAAAGGGCCTAAGGGAATACCCCGTCCCGGAACATGGGGTTTTACAACTCGATGTCCCCCAGTCTTGGAAAGATGAAGTCCCGGAATCAACTGATGGCCGGCCTCCTACCATTACCTTTCGTCCCGGTGACGGCAACGATTTTGTAATGATGATCACCCCTCTTTGGGAACCCGCTGAGGAAAAAAAGTTCGACACGGATGAGAAGATACATGCCCTGATCAAAGAAGACTGGAAGGCCTTTTCAAAAGAAGCCAGAGAATCCAAGCCGGTAGTCCATAAACTATCCGGTACGGGTTCCCATGGGTTTTATTATACCGCCACCGATAAGGCCTCTAAGAAAGGCGAGTACAAATATCTCTTGAGGGCAGGCGTCAAGGTAGGGGACTTACTCTTAAGCGTTACCATTCTCAGTCATAAGAAAGGCTCCAAGGCCTTCAAGGATGGGCTCCACTTACTGGGGGAAGCCAGGCAGAAAAATGATTAGTGACTTAAGAATAAAATTCTACGCAAAATGGAAAGAATTTATTAAAGAACAAGCCGTTGACCCGGACCAACCAAGGGTTTTAAAACATTTCTTATATCAAATTTTGGTTCCGGCTGGTCCGGGTTGGGATTGTTGGGAGTGCCGTATAAAAAAACCACTCTGACCATGGGCCGCTGCGGGAGGGTGACGAGAAAGTTCGAAATGCCTTGACCCTGACAATCAGCCAGGGTCAAGGCATTTCAAGGTTAAGATGAATGGGTGAGATAAATTTTTAGATTGAACGGTCTAAGAATCATCCGTTTTTTTGTGCAAAGGTCGCCATGAAATCAACCAGGGCCAAAACGGCCTCTTTGGTGGTGGCATTGTAGATGGAGGCCCGGCAGCCTCCCACCGACCGATGCCCTTTAAGGCCCTGCATAGCGGCCTTCTGGGTCTCGGAGACAAATTTGGCCTCCAATTCCTCACTGGGTAGTCTAAAGGTCACATTCATCAGCGATCGGCTGTCCTTTTCGGCGGTCCCTCGGTAAAAGCCCGACTGGTCCAGATAATTGTAAAGGATGTCCCCCTTCTCCCGGTTGATCCGCTCCATCGCTTTCAATCCGCCGATAGTCTCCTCCAACCATTTCAGGACCAGGTTGATGGTATAGATCGTGAAGCAGGAGGGGGTGTTGAACATGGAATTTTCTTTGGCGAAGGTGGTGTATTTAAGCATGGTCGGCAAGTTATCGGGGACCCTCTCCAACATATCTTTCCGGATGATGACCAGGGCCGTTCCGGCTGGTCCGATGTTTTTTTGCGCCCCGGCATAGATTAAGCCAAAAGGGTTGGGATCAAAGGGACGGCTCATGATGTCGGAAGACATGTCGCAGATGAGCGGCACCTTTTTAACCTTGGGGAATTCGGCCCACTGGGTTCCTTTGATGGTATTGTTGGAGGTAAAGTGGAGATAGGCCGCCTCTTCATCGACTTGATATTTCCTGGGGATATAAGAGAAATTTTTATCTTCGGAAGAGGCGATAACCCGGACCTCCTTGCCCTGGATCTTGGCCTCCTTGATCGCCTTGGTAGACCAGGTCCCGGTGTTGATGTATTCCACCGGTTTACCCGGCAAGGCCAGATTCATAGGCACCAGGCAGAACTGCAGGCTGGCCCCGCCAGGAAGGAACAGGACCTGATAGTCCTCCCCCAGATTAAGAAGTCTCTTGGTCCGATCCACCGCCTCATTGATGACCTGATCAAAGGGTTTGGAACGATGGCTTATCTCCGTAATAGACATACCGGTGCCTTGATAATCTAAAAATTCATCTTGAATTTGCTCCAAAACAGAAAGGGGTAAGGCAGCGGGCCCGGCATTAAAATTAGCAACTCTTTTTCCCATGGGTGATTCTCCTTTTCAATGCAAAAATAATGGCCTTATTGTTATCATAGGTCACGAGGTCTTGTACAGAGATTTTCCTTTTACCGGCCTGCTCGCTCCTGTCTTCCTTTTTCAAACCCTGCCTCAAAGACCTTCAGGTTTATTTCCCGGACTCGATCGGGGCTGATCTTCGAGATGGTAGTGCGAATCTCCTGATGACTCACCGGTCCCTGTCCAAAGGCCGAAAAAAAGCCCAGCAGGACCAGGTTGGAGGAGAGAGGGGCCCCCATCTTGCGGGCCATGGTCACGGCTGGGACAGCCCGGCTGAAGATCTTTTTTTGGCGCAGAAAGGCCCTGACTTCCTTCCGGGGAAAGGTGGGAGACGAAGAGTTGACCACCAGTTTCGCCCCGGAGGATAGAAACGGCAGGTTGCGATAGCCTTCACTCTCATCCAGGGAGAGCAGAAATTGGGCCGTTCCGTTCCTGATCAGGGAATTTTGGACCTCCCCGAGCCTGAGGTGGGAGATTACTGACCCTCCTCTTTGGGCCATCCCATGGGTCTCGGCCCCTAAGACCTGGTATCCTTTATCCAGGGCAGCCTGGGCTATGACCTTGGTCATAAACAGGATGCCCTGCCCGCCCAACCCACACAATACGATGTTGACATTCTCCATAGTCTTCCTCTATTTTTTTTTCCTGTTAAGCCTTCATGCCCCTTGGGGTGTCACGAAACATGAAAATTTATCCAAGGATTCAAGGGGTCAAGAAGCCGAGAGAAGGAGTCAATGAGGGGATGGGGTAATGTGAGGAAGAGACCTTATCGTCGCATCCACTCATCCCCTCATTTAGATCCTCGAATCCTATTTTCGTTTTAAGCCTTGACAATAGCCTTTTTGGGACAGACCTGCAGGCAGAGCCCACATTCGACACAGAGTTGGTGGTTAATATTGGTGCGGCCCAGTTCCTGGTCATGATACAGGGCCGGGCATTCAAAACGATCCAGGCAGAAGTTGCAGGTGGTACACTTTTCGGTAACCTTGACCGGTATTTTTTTGGGAATGGCCTCCTTACGGTTGGCAATGACGCAAGGATGGCGGGCAATGATGACCGCCACCCCGCCATCCGGTTTTTCCACATACTCTGCCGCCAGCTTGATGGTACCGCCCATTTTTTTCAAGTCGTAGGGATCCACCACCTCGATAAAATTGACCCCGCAACCGGCTACTACCCTTTCCAGGGGGATCAGCTTTCCTGGACTGCCGTCGGCCCTGATCCCCAGGCCGGGAGTCGGCTGCATGCCCGTCATGGCTGTTATGGCGTTATCCAGGATGACCAGGATGAAGCGGGCGTCATTATTGACGGCGTTCAAAAGGCCGGCTGTTCCGGAATGAAAAAAAGTGGAATCGCCAATGGTGGCTACGATCGGTTGTTTGACCCCATCCTGGGCAAAGGCCTGGTAAAACCCGCCGGCCATGGTAATGCCTCCCCCCATAACCAGACAGGTATCCACCCCGCCCAGATTGAGTCCCAGGGTATAGCACCCGATATCGGAGGTGAAGATGGCTTTTGGTCTGCTCTTGCGGATAGCGAAGAAGGAGGCCCGATGGGGACAGCCAGGGCAGAGGGTGGGCTTCCGGACCGGGAGCTTCAAATTTTGCACCAGTTCCATCACCTGAAGGTCCTCGCCGGACTTAAAACCGGCTAATCCCAACTCACCCAAGACCTTATTGACCAATTGATAGACCACTTGGGGGACCAACTCCCCTTCCTCGGGGACATGTCCGGTCAGGCGGCCAAGGACCTTTGGCCGGTCCCGGAGAAGATATTCAATCAGGGTGTCCGTCTCCTCAAGGACCAGGATCTTTTGGCAGGCTTTCATAAACTGCCCGGCCAACTTTTCCGGGAAGGGATAAGGGGTCCCGAGTTTGAGCACCGGGATATCGGTTCGACCCTCTTCAGCCAGAATATCCTTAATTACTGAAAAAGAGACTCCCCCGGCAATGATACCGAAGGGGTATTTTTTTCGTGCTTCAAGGTTATGAAAATTGTATTGGGAGAGGGTTTCAAACCGGAGGCTGATTTCCTTTAATTTTTGATTCAACTCTTTATGGAGAACCAGCCGGAAACGGGGTGTAGCCGCCCATCTCTGGGGATTCCTCTCAAAGGCGGACTGGGGGCCCTCTTTTTTGATCGGCCCGAAGGTGATATTTTGTCTGGCATGACATACCCGGATGGCCGGTCTCAGGATGACCGGGATTCGGAACTCATGGGAAAGGTCCATGGCCGATTGGGCCATCTCCCTGGCCTCCTGGGGATTGGAGGGATCAAAAACCGGCACCTTGGCCACCCGGGCCAGCAGGCGGGTATCCTGTTCGGTCTGCGAAGAGTGGGGGCCGGGGTCATCGCAAGAGATAATGACCAGTGCCCCGACGGTCCCCATGTAGGCGGCACTCATCAGGCTGTCGGCAGCCACGTTAAGCCCGACCTGCTTCATAACGCAGGCCACCCGTTTCCCGGTAATGGAGGCCGCAAAGGCCGTATCCAGGGCCACCTTTTCGTTGGTGGACCATTCCACATAGGTATTGAGCCCCTCCGATTTGATCAGGCGGACCGCTTCCGGCAGGATTTCCGAGCTGGGGGTCCCCGGGTAAGAGGTCAAAATTTGGCATCCGGCCTCGAGAAGTCCCAGGGCAATTGCCCCGTTTCCTAATAGAATTTTTTCTTTGTTCATGACGTCTCTTTCGTCCTGTTAATGCTAAAATACGGTTCAAGGTTCAATGTTCGAAGAAATCTATTTTCATGTTTCGTGACGTCCAACACAAGCGGGACAGGAGCGCCTATCAAGTCCCTCTGTTATTCCCCACTCGTTGCGGGACCGGTATGACTTTAAAGGATTTTTGCAGACGGCTCAAGTAATTTATTTGCGGCCTGTCGGAGGGTGAAGGGTACCCCTCCGGCAGGGCCAACGGTGTAGGAGTTTTAAAGAATTATACGGTTCCTGCCCTGAACTGTTGCGGTTTCGGCAGGGCGGCAATGTCATTGAGGGCTCGCTTGATCTCTTCGGCCGGTAATTCGTGATCGGCCAGCTTTCCGGTCAGAAAGGCATCATAGGCCATCAAGTCCACCAGGCCGTGTCCACTCCAGTTGAAGAGGATCACTTTCTCTTTTCCCTCTTCTTTGGCCTTTAAGGCCTCCCGAATAGTCATGGCTATGGCATGGTTGGTCTCCGGGGCCGGGATATATCCTTCAGACCTGGCATAGGCGATACCGGCCTTAAAGGTTTCTAATTGTTGGACCGATTCGGCTCGGATCAAGTCGGACATCAGGAGTTGACTGATAATGGGGGCCATCCCGTGATACCTTAACCCTCCGGCGTGAATAGGGGCCGGCACAAAGCTGTGACCAAGGGTATGCATCGGAAGGAGAGGGGTCATCATCATGGTATCGCCGAAATCATAGGCAAAGGGCCCTTTGGTCATGGTCGGACAAGAGGCCGGTTCCACGGCGATGATGTCGATTTTTTTGCCATGGATTTTATCCCGCACAAAGGGCAAAGCCAGTCCGGCGAAATTGCTGCCCCCGCCGGCGCAACCGATGACGACATCAGGATAGACCCCAAAGGTTTTCAGTTGTTTCTGGGCCTCCAAGCCGATGATGGTTTGGTGGAGCATGACATGGTTCAGGACGCTGCCCAGGGCGTATTTGGTGTGTTCATCCCCAACGGCCGCCTCCACTGCCTCGCTGATAGCAATCCCCAGGCTTCCGGGGGAGTCGGGATTCTGTTCCAGGACCTGCCTGCCGGCATTGGTCTCAGTACTGGGGCTGGCGAAACAGGTGGCCCCCCAGGTCTGCATCATGAGCCGGCGATAGGGCTTCTGGTTAAAGCTGATCCTGACCATGAAGACCTTGCACTCCATACCGAAGAGGGAACAGGCCATGGCCAGGGCGCTTCCCCATTGGCCGGCACCTGTTTCCGTGGTGATTCGCTTGGTTCCCGCCACCATATTGTAATAGGCCTGAGGGATGGCGGTGTTCGGTTTGTGGCTGCCGGCCGGGCTGACCCCTTCATTTTTCAAGAAGATCTTGGCCGGGGTATCCAGGGCCTTTTCAAGGGCAAAGGCCCGCACCAGGGGGGAAGGACGCCACATCATATATTTTTCCAGCACCGGTTCCGGGATGTCGATCCAGCGCTCCGTGCTGACCTCTTGCTCGATTAAATTCATGGGGAAAATAGGAGCCAGATCCTGGGGACCGACCGGCTGGCCTGTCCCCGGGTGCAGGGGGGGTTCCATGGGAGTGGGCATATCGGCCATGATGTTGTACCATTGACGGGGCATTTCCGCTTCACTTAGAAAAACCTTTTTTAATTCCATAACGCCTCCTCTTACTTTTTTTATGATTTTTTCCGAAGGCCGGGTCGGCCGCCGGATCTTCAAAACCCTTAATTGTCGCTCCCTTTGACCCTGTTACAATTCAATCCTTCGTATGGAAAAAACACAGGAAAGAGCCCGGAGTTCCTCAACGACCGCATCGCTTACATCTGGATTGGTGGCTAATAACATCATAGCGTTCTGTTTTTTCTCCTGATCCTGGATGACCTGCATGCTGTCAATATTAATGTTGCGGTTTCCTAATATGGTACTGACAAGCCCTATGGCCCCCGGAATGTCCTCGTTATAAATCAGCAGCAGGTGCCCTTCGGGCATAGCCTCCAGAAAAAAATGATTGATCCGCAGGATCCGGGGCCGATTTTTCCCAAAGATGGTCCCGGAGACGATCTGTTCCCCTTCTGCAGAGTTGACCGTAATGGTGATGAGGGTGGAAAAATCCTCGGCTTGGCCGGTTTTCGTTTCAAAGACCTTGATCCCCCGTTCAGCAGCGATGACCGGGGCATTAATGAAGTTGACATCATCCTGAAGGATCGGTGTCAGGAGGCCTTTTATGGCCGCCGTTGTTAGGGGGGCGGAATTATATTCGGCGATTTTCCCTTCGTATTGGATCTGGATTTCTTCCACCGGACCGTCGGTAAGCTGGGCTAACAGGGTCCCCATTTTTTCGGTCAGGATGGCGTAGGGCTGCAAAACCGACCGAAGTTCGGCACTGACAGCCGGAACGTTGACGGCATTTTTAATGGTCCCCTGCAACAGGAAGTCAACGATCTGTTCGGCCACTTCCCTGGCCACGTTATCCTGGGCCTCCCGGGTGGAGGCCCCCAGGTGAGGGGTACAGATGAAATTAGGCAGTTCCATCAATTTTATCTTTCCCGGCGGCTCGCTGGCGAAAACATCCAGGGCCGCCCCTCCCAGATGACCGGAGGTCAGGGCCTCATAGAGATCCTCCTCATTGACAATGCCTCCCCGGGCGCAGTTGATGAGCAGGGCCCCTTTTTTCATCCTGGTCAGGGTGTCCTTGTTCATCAGGTTGGCGGTCTCATTCGTTTTGGGAGTATGGATGGTGATGACATCGGCCCTTTGGAGGAGTTCTTCCAAGGAGACCGGTTCCAGGTCCATTTTCTCAATCACTTCCGGCTGGAGGTAGGGGTCATGGGCGATGACTTTCATCTTCAAACCCTTGGCCCGGTCGGCTACGATCCGTCCGATTTTACCGACCCCGATCAGTCCCAGGATTTTATTGAAGAGTTCCCGGCCTTCCAGCTTTTTCTTTTCCCATTTACCCTCTTTCATGGAAGCGGTGGCCTGGGGGATGTTCCGGGAAAGGGCCATCATCATGGAAATGGTGTGTTCGGCGGTGGTTACGGTGTTTCCTTCAGGGGTATTCATGACCACGATGCCGCGCTTGCTGGCGGCCTTGATATCCACATTGTCCAACCCGATCCCCGCCCGGCCGATCACCTTAAGATTATCGGCGGCCTCGATGATCTCGGCCGTGACTTTGGTGGCACTTCGGATGACCAGCCCATGATATGGCCCTATAATTTCCTTTAATTCTTCAGGCTTGAGACCGGTTTTGACATCCAAATCGATGCCGGGCGTTTCCCGCATTAATTGAACGCCTACCTCGGATAACGGATCACTGACCAGAACTTTCATCTTGGTTCCTTTCTATAAGCTCTTGGAGTTTATTGCCAACCAGACGCGAGGGAGAAAGGGCCGGTGGAAGGAACCGGCCCTTCGGGAACCTGCCGGCGGGTTTCTGTTTCCTTTCAAATTGTAAAGACTTACTTATCCTGAATCTTTCCCTTTGGTCAAGGATGTTAATTCGGTTATAAAACAGTGATAAAAAATAACCGATAGGGGGGTGAGATTTATTCATCCAGGGACAGGAGATAGGACCTGAGATTGGCCCCTTTCTTTTTCAATCCCAGCTTGCTCCGGATTCGGAACCGATGGGAAGAAACGGTATTCAAAGAGGTGCCCAATAGTGCCGTTATCTCTTTATTCATCAATCCTTCCTTGATGAGGGTAGCGATCCGGATCTCCATGGGGGTCAGATTCAAGAAGGTGGAAGACAGTTTGCTCACCAGCGGAGAGGCGATATGGTTTAAGTTTTTTTCCACAATATCCATTAAGACCATCTGGTCGGTACTTAACGGACTTTTTTTGAAGCGGTTCAGGTAGGGAATGACCGCCTGTTTTAAGTTGGTTAAGATATTTTCTTTGTCTTCTCTTTTTTTTTCTTCCATCTGTTTCAGGACTACTTTCAGGGCGATATTGGCTTCTTCCAGGTGACCGGATTGGGTTTTCAACTCGGCCTCTTGTTTTCGGAGGTCTTCCATGGCCCTTTTATATTCGGTAATGTCGCGGCCTTCGGCAATGAGACGAACGATTTCCCCTCTTTCATCTCTTAGAGGCTTGATGGAAAAGTCAATGTGCATGAGTTGACCATCACGGGCCCCCAGGAGGGTTTCGAAACGGATCAACTGCCCCCGGGCCGCTTGGCCTATGGCCTCCTGCAACCGGTTTTGTTCTTTTTCCCCTTGATTCCACCAGGGTGTTTCCCGGAAGGGTTTTCCGACCAATTCGGCTTCATTAGTGTTAACAATGTCCATGGCGGTTTTATTGATCTTAACCACTGTTCCGTCAAGTTTCAGGATGCCGATGAATTGAAAGGTCTGATCAAAGATACCCCGTAACATGGTTTCGCTCTTCTGCAGGGCCATCTGGGCTTCTTTCCGCTCGGCAATTTCTTTCTGGAGCTGTTCATTGATTTTGATGAGTCTGGTGGTACGCTCATTGACCAGATCTTCGAGATGATCACGATGCCTTCTTAATTCGTCTTCCAATCGTTTCCGCTGGAAAAATTCCGGAACGTCGATCGATCCGTAAATATCCGGTTTCTTACTGGAGGGGGTACTATATTTTTCAATATATTTTTCAATGCTGGCGGGAGGAGCCATTAAAAAACGGCAGTGCTCATCGCCTTTGGCCCGGCATTCAATTTCAACGGCCACCAGGGGAATCCCGAAACTCTCTTCGCACCAGCCGGATGAATACCCGGCACTCATAATACAAACCGAAAAATCCGTCCTGGTGCCTTTTTTTATCCAGGTATTGGCCTCAAAAGAGAAGGGATGGTCATAGATCAAAAAGTATTCTTCATCCGGGGTCGGATGGGAGTCCGGGTAGATTGTTACGGAGGCCCAGCCGGTATAAGCGAAATGAATAGGCCCGGCGGAAAGTTTTTCTATCGGGTCGCTGACCCCCATTTTGTTATAAAAACTCTTGGCATCGGCCTTGCCGATGGCATGAGCCATATCAAACAAAAAACCAAAGGCCACGTTGCGGGCCTCTTTTTCACCGCGATCCTGATACAGGGAAGTCACCAGATCCAGGAATTCCCTGGACATGGAGGCGGCTCGAACCAGGACATAACGCTCACCGGAAATCTCGATTTGTCCCTGATGAGGATTCTCCTGCCGGTTCTGGAAATACCGTTCAACATAGTCCTGGGCTTTCAGGAAAATCGGTTTCAGGGAGTCCGGGACACTGACCGTATTTAAGACCTGGCTTGATCGGCCCTTGGTTTTCACTTCTCGTGCCGTGCCGGAGCGATCGCCGAAGGGGGCCTTGGAGGCTTTGATCTTGAGAGCGTTTTCTTTTCCCCTTTTTACGTTTTTCACATCAGGTCTCCAGGTTTAAAAAACATTCAGTGTTCCTGGTTTCATACCGGAAGGCACCGGGGGTGTCAAGCTTAATTCGGTGATAAACCAGTGGGGAAAATTAACCGTTTTTTAGCCAAGGAGGGGCAGTTTATTCAGCACTCACCTGATGGCAAATTGGGGAGGGGGGATAACCTGGGACTCACTGGATAATTTTCTTTGCAAATTGTACGTAATACACTTATAAAATTGTAAGTTATATAAGTTTATATTGGAAATTTTCTTGACATTTATTTTGAATAATTTTATAACTAAATTATATCAAATTTATTCTTTATTTATTATAGTCTAAAATTATTAAATATTGTAAGATTTATAGAGATTCTATAATCATTTTAACCTTTATTTAAATTAAACAAGGAGGAGCGGCTATGAAAAGAAAATTTGTTTTTGTGATGGTTTTTGCCACCAGCCTGGTTTCCTGGGTCATGCCTCTGGCCTCGGTCATAAATGCCCAGGAAAAGCTGAGGTACAGTTGCTCGGCCCAGGTCTTTGAAGCCTTTGAAAAAGAAAGGATCGAGGCCTTTACCAAGGCCACGGGGATTGAGTTGGACCTGTATGTTTCCTCCTCTGCGGTCTCGGTGGACCGTCTGATGTCCGGTCAGGGCGACATTGCCAGTATTGCCCGAGGGGGGATGTATCCCCTCAAGGAGGGCGGATATATTGAGACGCCTTTTTGCAAAGACCCCCTGGCGATTATAGTCAACGCCCGATGTCGGCTGGGCAATATCACCGAAACACAGCTTAAGGATATCTTCAACCGGACCATCACCAACTGGGAACAACTGGGAGGGGCGGACGAGGCCATTATGCTGGTTGTTCCAGGAAAAAACACCGCCGCCCACGAGAATTTTGGACGTCTGGCCCTGAAGCGCAAAGAGATTCCCTATGACGTCATGACCCATCTCTCCCCCACAGCCATAGAAGTGGTCAAGCGTTTTCCGACAGCCATTTCTTTTGTTACCCAGGGGGCTATAGGAAAGGCCGGGGGAATAAAGCTCATTAAGGTCAACGGTCTTGCTCCACAGGACCAGGGGTATCCCTATTTTCAGGAATTTTCATTTATCACCAAGGGGAAACCTGCCGGATCGGCCAAGGCCTTCGTCGATTATGCCTTGTCTGAGAAAGGCAAAGAGATCATTGAAAGGAGGGGGATGATACCGGTTGGACCGTAAAAAAAACTGGATACCGTGTTCAGAAGTAACTCCAATAAGCAACGTTTTCAGGAGGTGACAATGGAAAAAGAATTCTATGAAAAACTGGAGCAAAAAGGGGTCTCGAGGAGAGACTTCTTGCGGTTTTGTACCCTTCTCACGGCGACCATAGGGCTGTCATCATCGTTCGTCCCCAAGGTCGCGGAGGTTTTCGCTGCCACCACCAAGCAGCGGCCTGCGGTGATCTGGCTGCAATTCGGTGAGTGTACCGGTTGTACGGAGGCCATTTTGAGATCCATGTATCCCTGGGTTGCCGACCTGGTGGTGGATATTCTCTCCATAGAATACCATGAAACCATTATGGCCGCAGCCGGACATCAGGCCGAAGAGAATCTAAAGGCCGCCGTTAAAAAATACCAGGGAAAATTTATCTGCATTGTTGAGGGTGCCATCGCTACAAAATATGATGGGGCTTACGGAAAGATAGCCGGCCGGACTTTTCTGGAAATCGCCCAGGAGGTCTGCCCGCAAGCACTGGCTGTAGTCAGCCTGGGAACCTGTGCCTCCTTTGGCGGCATCCAGGCTGCCAAACCAAACCCCGGGGGATACAAAGGGGTCGGGGAGGCCCTGGGCATAAAACCAGTCAACATTTCAGGGTGTCCCCCCAACCCGGTCAATCTGATAGGAACCGTTATAAATTATCTCCTTTTGGGCAAACTCCCGGCCCTGGACGACCTGGGGCGTCCTCTCTTCGCTTACGGCAACACGATTCATGACCAGTGTTCGAGAAGATCCCATTTTGAGAGCAATAATTTTGTCCTGGAATTCGGCTCTATCGAGGCCCGCATGGGGTATTGTCTCTACAAGGTGGGCTGTAAAGGTCCTGAAACCTATAACAACTGCCCGACCGTCAAGTTTCATGGAGGCACCAGTTGGCCCATTCAGGCCGGACATCCCTGCATCGGGTGCAGCGAACCCAACTTCTGGGACGAGATGACTCCTTTTTATAAGGATAATAGAAAGGCAGGTTAGGCCCCAGCCGGGGAAGAGGAGACCGTATTGATCTTAGAACTTTTAAACAATACTTAAGGAGATACTATGGGTACGAAAATAACGATTGATCCGATTACCAGGATAGAAGGCCACCTCAAGATCGAGGTGGAGGTAGCGGGTGGAAAGGTTGTCAATGCCTGGAGCTCAGGCACCATGTTCAGGGGTATCGAACTCATTTTGCAGGGCCGGGATCCCCAGGATGCCCATCACTTTGTCCAGCGTTCCTGCGGAGTCTGAACCTACACCCATGCCCTGTCCTCGGTGAGGGCAGTTGAAAATGCACTAAAAATAAAGATTCCTGACAATGCCCGCATTGTCAGGAATCTCTTACATGGGGCCCAGTTTCAGCAGGACCACATTGTCCACTTCTACCACCTCCATGCCCTGGACTGGGTGGATATCGTCAGCGCCCTCAAGGCGGACCCGGTCAAAACCGCAACTCTTTCGGACAATGCAACCAATGCCCCCTGGGGGGGAACGTCTTATTTCAAGAGTGTCAAACATCGTCTCCAGACCTTTGTAGACAGCGGCCAACTCGGCCCTTTCAATAATGCCTACTGGGGGCATCCGGCCTACAAGCTTCCCCCGGAGGCCAACCTTATGGCCGCAGCCCATTATATTGAGGCCCTTCGCCTTCAGGCCAAGGCGGCCAGAATGCACGCCATATTCGGCGGAAAGAACCCTCACCTCCAGTCCCTGGTGGTGGGCGGTATTACCTCGGTAGCCGACCTGACACCGGAACGTATCACCGAATTCCTTTATGTCTGGAAGGAAACCCAGGAGTTTGTAAGAGACGTCTATATTCCCGATCTCCTGGCCGTGGCTTCTTTTTATAAAGATTGGGGGGCCATCGGGGGGACGACCAATTTTCTGGCCTGGGGAGATCTTCCTCAGAGCGACAAAGAACCGGACAGCCTCTTTATGCCCAGGGGCGTGATCATGAAGAGGAATTTAAAAGGTGTTAAGATGGCCGATCAGTATAAGGTGACCGAACATGTGGCCCATTCCTGGTACGAAGACGGCTCCCCCAAGCATCCCTGGAAAGGAGAAACCAAACCCCAACACGGGGATTATAAACCGGAGGCCAAGTATTCCTGGTTCAAGTCCCCACGCTATGACGGGGAGCCTTGCGAAGTGGGCCCCCTGGCCAGGGTGCTGGTCGCTTACGCCAGGGGCAAGCAGGAGGTCAAGGCGGTCGTTGACGATACCCTGAAAAAATTGGGGGTTCCGGTCGGGGCACTATTCTCCACACTAGGAAGAACAGCGGCCAGGGGCCTGGAGACGATCGTTATCGGGAATGCTATGGAAGGCTGGATTATGGACCTGGTTGCCCATATCAAAGCGGGTGATCTCAAGACCTATCAGCACTGGGAGATGCCTGAAGGCACGGTGACCGGATGCGGGCTGAATGATGTCGCCAGGGGGGCCTTGGGTCATTGGATAGAGATCAAAAATAAAAAAATTAATAATTACCAATATGTGGTCCCTTCAACCTGGAACCTTTGTCCCAGGGATGAAAAAGGGAAAAGGGGTCCGGTGGAAGAGGCCCTTATCGGAACACCGGTGGCGGATCCGAAGCGCCCCCTTGAAGTCCTTCGGACGGTTCATTCCTTTGACCCCTGCATCGCCTGCGGAGTCCACGTCATTGACCCCGACTCCAACCAGGTTTATAAGGTGAAGGCACTGTAAAGAAGAAAAAAGTCTGGAGTATGGAGTTCGGAGTTCGGAGAGGAAGTTTTTTACTCCGAACTCCGAACTCATAACTCCAAACTAAGCATTCATGCCCGCCAATTGAGGGCACCATGAAGTATGAAAATGGCTTTCTCCGAACATTGAACTTTGAACATTGAACGGTATTTTCGAACTAAGGAACCCATGACTTCACCGCACATTATGATCTTAGGGGTGGGCAATATCCTTTTCAGTGATGAAGGATTCGGCATCCGGGTTATTGAAAGACTGCTGGACCTCTATGAATTTCCGGAGAATGTCTCGATTGTCGATGGGGGTGTGCTGGGAATGAATCTCCTGGGCATCATCTCTGAGGCGGATTTTCTTGTCGTCATCGATGCCGTCAAAAATGGGGGCAGACCCGGTACAATGGTTCGTCTCGAGGGGGCGGAAATCCCGGCCCGGATCAGGGCAAAAAACTCCCTTCACCAGGTGGACTTCCTGGAGGCCTTGACAATGTGCCAGGCCCTTGATAAAGTCCCTCAAACGGTCATCCTTGGCGTAGAACCCCAGGATATTGAAACCCTCAGTACCGAACTAACGCCGTTAATCCAGACGACAGTTGATCCGATGGTCGAGAGGGTACTGTCGGAAATTGCCCAATGGGGAGCGTCTGGTCACAAAAGGAGTCTTGATCATGTGCCTGGCCATACCTTCCAGGATTGTGGAAATTAATGATGGTCTTGGGACCATCGATGTGGATGGGGTTATAAGAAAGGTCAGCCTCCTCCTGATTGAAGATCCCCAAGTGGGAGATTATGTCATCGTACATGCAGGCTTTGCCATCCATAAAATCGATGAAATTGCCGCCCTGGAAAGTCTTACCCTCCTGCGCCAGGCCCTGGCCCTGGTAGAACAGGAACCCTGAGCAAAAGATTTATTCCTCGACCTGCCAAACTGTCCCCCGCGGTGTATCTTTTAAAACAATTTTCATATCCGTCAACCGACCTCTAAGGGCATCGGCCCTGACCCAATCCTTTTCCTGACGGGCCTGGTTTCTTTCGGCAATGAGACCTTCAATGACTTCCTGAGACAAGTCCTTTTTTTTCAGAAGCCTGCTTCGCTCCTGTTCTAAAAAGGGTTCCGGCGGGAGGGTCAAGATTCCCAAGATCTGTCCGTATTGTTGGAACAGTCCGGCGGCCTTGGTAAATGGAACGGCAAGATTCTTTAATTCTTTAGGCCGCACCGTATCCATTACCCGGTTTAATTGCCTGGCCAGTTCATACAGGTGTCCAATAGCCTGGGCGGTATTAAAATCATCTTCCATGGCCTTTTGAAAATTGTCTTCGAAATTGCGGACAGCCTCTTCTGTTTCCTGCAACCGTTTCGGGGTCAGAGGTTCATTTCCTCGGAGGTGAAGGCGATCTTCCGGGTGGGCTAAATCTTTCAACAAAGTATAGAGCCGAAAGAGCCCTGTCTGGGCTTCCTGCATGGCCTGGTCGGAATAATCCACCGGAGAGCGGTAATGGCGGGAAAGCAAAAAAAGGCGTATCCCTTCCGGGTGGAATCGCCGGACCATTTCCTGGATGGTTAAGAAGTTGCCCAGAGATTTGGACATCTTTTCCCCACCAATGGTCACAAAGCCATTATGGACCCAATAACGGGCCAAGGGCCGGCAGGAAACCGCCATAGATTGAGCCAGTTCATTCTCATGATGGGGGAAGATCAGATCCTTTCCGCCTCCATGCAGATCAAAGGACTCGCCTAAGTAACGGGAACTCATGGCCGAGCATTCGATGTGCCAGCCAGGCCGGCCCGGTCCCCAAGGGCTGTCCCAGACCGGTTCTCCGGGTTTACCTTTCTTCCACAAGGCAAAATCCATAGGGTGGTGTTTGCGGGGATCGACCTCGATCCGTGCTCCAGCCTGCATCTCTTCCAGGGTCCGGTTGGAAAGGGCCCCATAAGCCGGAAACTTTTCAACGGCAAAAAAGACGTCCCCCCCCTCTACATAGGCCACGCCTTGATCGATCAGTTTCTCAACCAGGCGGATAATATCCGGAATATGCCGGGTGGCCCGGGGTTCCACATCCGGGGCTGCTACGCCCAGGGCCAGCATGTCCCTTTCAAATTCTTGGATAAATTTTTCAGCCAGCACTTTGGGATCTACCCCCTCTTGCTGGGCCCGGGCGATGATCTTGTCGTCAATATCGGTAAAATTGCGCACATAGGTAACCTGAAAGCCCATCGACCGTAAATATCGAACCATAACATCAAAAACGATCATGGAGCGGGCATGTCCGATATGACAGCTATCATAGACCGTAACGCCGCAGACATAAATACCCACTTTGGGGGGATTCAGAGGGACGAAAGGTTCTTTCTGTTTGCTTTGGGAATTATAGATTCGAAGACTCATAGTTAAATTGCTCCGGTTCTCATAGGGAAAGTTGGCTCAAGGCGTAAAGTTGAAAATTGAAAGGAAGGGCTGTGGCTCCGAACTTCGAGCTTTAAATGCTTTCAGTCTTAACCAGCAAGGCCAATGCCTGAGCCGCTATCCCTTCCTGACGGCCGGTAAAACCCAACCCTTCGGTTGTGGTGGCTTTTATACTGACCTGATCGGCAGAAATGCTCAAGGCCTCAGCCAAGGCGGCTTCCATTTTTTTAATATGGGGGGCCAATTTCGGCTCCTGGGCTACCACGGTGACATCTACATTTTCAATGCCATATCCCTTTTGATGGACCAGGGAAACGATCCGTTCGAGGAGACCCAAGCTGGAGATCCCTTTAAATTCAGGATCGGTATCAGGGAAGTGACGGCCCAGATCCCCAAGATTGGCCGCCCCCAAAAGGGCATCCCCCAAGGCATGGCTCAAGACATCGGCATCCGAGTGACCGGCCAGGCCCAGGGGAAAAGGGATCTTAATCCCACCTAAGATCAGGGGTCTTTCCGGAACTAAACGATGGACATCATAACCGAGTCCGATGCGAAAAGTCGGCCTCATAACTCTTTTTTTCCCATTGAAAAGAAAGACTCGGCCCAGGCCAGATCTTCGGGAGTTGTAATCTTAATGTTGCTATAATCACCTTTGATCAAGGTGATCGGATGGCCCAGGCCTTCCACCAAAGAGGCATCGTCCGTACCCAGGATATCTTCTTGTTGGGCCTTTTGATAGGCCCTCTTAAGCAGGGAGAGTTGAAAGGATTGTGGGGTCTGGGCCAACCAGATTTCCTCCCGCTGCAAGGTCTGAACCTTTTTTCCATCCAGTATCCTCTTGACCGTATCCTTGGCTGGGACACCCACTACAGCCGCCCCATTCTTTTGGGCTTCCTCAATGCTTTGTTCGATTAGCCGGCAGCTTATGAAAGGACGGACTCCGTCATGGACAACCACGATCGAACACCCGGAACGAATGGCCTGAAGGCCATTCCAGACCGATAACTGCCTCATTTTTCCACCCCGAACCAATTTCAGGATCTTTTTAAATTGATATCTTTCAACAATGTCCTTTTGAACCATCGCCATCTGATCTTGGGGGACGATAAGATAGATCCCATCGACCGCTGAACACTCTTCAAAGACCTGGAGCGTATGGACCAAGATCGGTTTGTCCCCCAAACAAAGGTATTGTTTGGGGATTTCGGATTGCATCCGCTGGCCTTTTCCAGCCGCTGTAATCAGGGCGATGGTTTTCAAAAAAGATCTCTCAAAAATGGGTGACACTTAAATTTTTTTAAAAAAAACCCTTTTCACCGCAAAGAACGCAGAGAGAAACTTTTTTGTTCAATCACGCAAAAGGCGTGATTGAACAAATCACTCCTTTGCGGCCTCTGCTACTCTGCGGTGAAAAAATAAATGTGGAAGTGGATCGTAAGCCGAGTTCTGTTTTCTCCGTTTTCGGCGGAGAACAATGATCATTCATCTAAGGATCGGGATTGCTCCCAATCTCAAGCGACCAACCCGAGGGCCTTGGGCGGGCCACCCGTCTACCCTCCTATTTGGTCTTGCTCCGGATGGGGTTTACCAAGCTACCCCGGTCACCCGGGATACTGGTGGGCTCTTACCCCACCATTTCACCCTTACCTTCCCCCAAGTTCGAAGATTGGAGTTCGGAGGTCGGAGTAAAACCCCTGAAGATTTTACTCGTCACTCGCCGCTCGTCACTTGTCACTTGAAAAATGGCGGTATCTTTTCTGTGGCACTTTCCTTCTCGTTACCGAGACTGGGCGTTACCCAGCATCCTGCCCTGTGGAGCTCGGACTTTCCTCCCGTCACGCCAAAGGCATCACGAGCGATCATTTAATCCACTTCCACGCTTACAAACAAGTTGGAGTCCAAGGTATTAGTTCGAAAATACCGTTCAAGGTTCAATGTTCAATGTTCGAAGAAATCCAATTTCATCCTTTTTGCCGGCGAATGGCCTCATTGGCCATGGCATCCGCTTCCCGATTCTTCTCCCTGAAGATATGAATTATATCATACTTTGAAAAATTCCTCAAAAGATCCTGGACTTGATGAAAAAGGACGGCCAGCCTTGGATTCTTAACCCGGTAGAGACCATTTAATTGTCGAACCAGCAGTTCCGAATCCATATAGATCTTAATTTCTTGAACCCTTAGGGATAAGGCATTCTTCAGGCCCAGGATCAAGGCCTCATATTCGGCCTCGTTATTGGTGGCCACCCCTAAAAATTTTGAATCTTTTACCAAAATCGAATCCCCTTCGTTTACCAACATCCAACCTGCCCCGGCTGGTCCAGGATTTCCTTTGGAAGCTCCATCCGTATAGAGCTGCCAGCTTGCCGGGCAGTTTTTATTCTTTTCGATCGACAAAAAGCAACTCCTGAAAATTTCACAAAACCAAATATCCGGGCGATCCTTTATCCCAACCCGGACCAGCCGGAACCAAAACTGGATATACGAAATGTGTTAAAACCCTTGGTTGGTCCGGGTCAACGGCTTGTTCTTTAATAAATTTTTTCCATTTTGCGTAGAATTTTATTCTTAAGTCACTAATAAAAACAACCCGGAAAGAAGGCTACGGGGTCCCCCAGTGGTACGCCATCATTCTTCTTTGGTTTCGGAAGGTCCGGGTAAATATAAAATCCGGAGACAACTTGGGCAGGTGATGATCCGATCTTGGCGATGCAAGACATTATTTAACTGAGGCGGGATGTGCATGTTACAACCCCGGCAGGTGGCCTCTTTGACTTCCGCCACGGCCATCCCCTGCAAACGGACTTTTAAAAACTCATATTGTTTTAACAGGGAGGAATCCAACCGGGCGCTCAGTTCTTTTCTCTTCCGATTCAGTCCTGAAAGTTCTTTCTCAGACGTTCGTCCTTCGGCTTCCAGGTGCTCTTTCTTGAGTTTCCCTTCGGCTATCTTGGTCTCAACGGTTTTTTTCAAGACTTTCTGTTTCTGAACCCCTTCCTCCAACTTTTCTAAAAATTCCAACAAACGGTCTTCCTTGCCGGCCTTACCCTTTTTTAATTCTTCGATCTCGGTCAACATGGCCCGATATTCCTTGTTGGTCTTAACCTCCATCAGTTTGACCTGGCTCTTCTTAATCTTCTGCCCAAACTCTTCTACCTCCCGCTCCAGACCCCGGCGCTGTTTTTGGTTCTCATCCATTTCCCGGGTAAAGGCCTGAAGGGTTTCCTGGACCCCTTGTGTTTCCTGGTCAATCTGGTTTACCTTCTTGGGATTTTCTTTCGTACTCACCAGAATTTGTTCAATCGCCTTGTCTAACTTCTGCAACTGGATTAAATAGCGTATTTGTTCTTGCATGGATTCTCCAAAACGTCTAAAAAAATTGGGAATAGGGATCTCCCGGTTCCCGGTCCTCAAAAACTTCGATCTCCCAGCCTTCGGTCCGACTGACTTCCCTCAAGGCCTCAGCCAACATCGGGATCAGCCACTTTTCCGAGGGGTAATGGCCGATCTCAATCAACGTCAGACCCTGCCCTTGATTGGAGACAATCGGATGATAGCCGACCTCTCCGCAGATAAAAATCTCAGCCCCGGCCGAGAGGGCCGCTGATATCAGGCGACCACCCGATCCGCCACAAACGGCTGTTTTGTAGACCGTTTTGGGAATCTTCCCGCTGACCTTCACCCAAGGGGCTTCCACTTCTCGTTTCAAGCGCTGGATCAAGGTCTCCCAGGAAATAGCAGGGTCAAAACGCCCCACCCGGCCCAAACCGACATCAATAGAAGGATTTTCAACCGGATAAACGTCATAGGCCATTTCTTCGTAAGGATGAACCAAGCGGACCTTCTTTATCAGCTCTACGACTTCGGCCCTGGTGGTCAAGACTTCCAGCCGCCATTCCGAAACCCGCTGAAGCCGACCGATTTCCCCCAGAAAGGGGTGACTGCCCAATTCCGGCACAAAAGTCCCCTCCCCCCGGCATTTAAACGTACATAACCGATAAGGGCCTATCCGGCCTGTTTTCAACTCCCCCAAGACCGCTGTTATTTTTTCTTCGTAGCCCGGAGGAATAAAAAGAACCAATTTAACCACATCCTGAAGCCGTTTTTCCAGAGGGAAAATCCCAGTTAGACCCAAACGCCGGGCTAAGGCCGTGCTGACCCCTTCGGGAGCGGCATCCAGGTTGGTATGGGCCACCAGAAGGGAGAGGTTGGCTTTGATCAGCTCAGAGGCTGTTCGGCCGGGTTCATGGGTACTTTCCAGGGAAGAGTAAGGTTCAAAAAATAAAGGGTGGTGACTGATTATCAGCTGGATATCGTTTCGGACGGCCCAAGAAACCGAACGGGGGGTGGCCTCCAGAGAGATTCCGAGTCGTTTTACCTCTCGTCCCGGGTCTCCCACTTGAAGGCCAAGACGATCCCAGTTTTCGGCCCAACTCGGTGGGAATCGGGACTCCATCCAACTCCGGATTTCCCTTACATTAACAGCCATTAATCAATTAAAAAGGGTGCAGTCCCTGGGGGTGCACCCTTTCTTTCCCTCCAAATTATTGAGGGTTTTCTGATTAGACGCTTCTTAAATCTCATAAGAACAAAGCATTGGTTCTGCCTGAGCATTTGATCTGGTGGGCCCACCTGGCCTCGAACCAGGGACCTTCCGGTTATGAGCCGGTGGCTCTTCCAACTGAGCTATGGGCCCGCACCCTTTTTGATATAAAAAAAGTAATATATTTAATTTACTAACGGATGTCAACCCTGAACAACATCGTGATTCAACAAAATGCCTTTCAAAATCCAGCATCCAGTATCCAGCATCCAGCATCTTTTCAAAAAATTGAGCCTGCCCTTCTACTCCACAAAGGACTTCAGCCTTTTACTCCGACTGGGGTGACGTAATTTCCGTAGGGCCTTGGCCTCAATCTGCCGTATTCGTTCACGAGTGACGTCAAAGTCACGACCCACTTCCTCAAGGGTATGATCGGCCCTTTCCCCAATCCCAAAGCGCATGCGCAGTACTTTTTCTTCTCGGGGGGTCAGAGTGGACAAGACCCTTTGAGTCTGTTCGGATAAATTCAACCGGATCACCGCCTCCGAGGGTGATAAAACCTTCTTATCCTCAATAAAATCACGGAGGTGACTATCTTCCTCTTCCCCGATCGGGGTCTCCAGAGAAATAGGTTCCTTAGCAATCTTCAAAACCTTGCGAACTTTGTCCAAAGGAAACTCCATTCGCTCGGCGATTTCCTCTGGTGTTGGTTCTCTACCCAGTTCCTGAACCAGATAGCGGGCTGTCCGGATCAGTTTATTGATCGTCTCGATCATATGGACCGGGATGCGGATGGTCCTGGCCTGATCGGCAATAGCCCGGGTAATGGCCTGTCGGACCCACCAGGTGGCATAGGTACTGAATTTATAACCCCGTTGATACTCGAATTTATCAACGGCCTTCATCAACCCGATATTTCCTTCCTGGATCAAATCCAAAAATTGAAGGCCCCGGTTGGTATATTTTTTGGCTATACTGACCACCAGACGTAAATTGGCCTCTATTAATTCGGCCTTGCCATCACGGGCCTTGATTTCTCCATCATCAACCTGTTTTAAAATCCTCTTCAGAGTCTTGGAAGTCATTTTGGATTCCTGCTCTACCCGGCGTATCTTCCGTTCCCCGTTTCGAATCTTTTTGTCGATTTCCAAAAGACCTTCTTTAGAAAAGCCGGTCTGTCGGGACAAAGATTTGGTGTGGCCATCCTTTTTCAGCTTGCGAAGGGCCTTTTTTAAATCCGTCAGAATCAGGCAGGTTTTTTCAGTGCACTCTTCAATTTCCCGGTCTCCTTTTTCAATCCGTTCGACGAATCCTTTCAGTTTATTAATAATGCGATCGATCTGCCTCTTATCCAGACGGAGTTCCTTGAGTCGTTCTACGATTAATGATTTGTTTCCTTCAATCTGATCGCGAGTCTTCTTCTTTTTGGGTAGCGGCAGATCGTGACTTAATTTCTCCTGGTATTTTTTATTTTTCTCATAGAGTGCCGCCACCTCAGCAAAAAGCTTCAGAACCTTTTTACGATGGGCCTCTGTTTCGACAAAAGGATCCTCATCATCCATGTCTCGAACGATTTCCCTCAACTTGATGATCCCTTGTTCAAATTTCTCACCCAGCGTAAGGATTTCTTTGATCCCCACAGGAGACTCCAAGAGGGCATCAATAACCTCATGTTTCCCTTCTTCTATCCTCTTGGCGATTTCAACTTCGCCCTCCCTTGTCAGAAGGGAATAATAGCCCATCTCTTTCAAATACATCTTAACGGGGTCATTCGTCTTAATACCGGTTTCAGTGCCCCATTTCAATTCCTCTTCTTCCTCTTCGATCCGATCTTCATCCACTTTTTCTTTGGTCCGGACACGGGGGGTTCCTTCCAAAATCTGAATATCGGTCTCATCAAACAGATAAATCATATCATCGATCGGTTCGGTTCCGACCAATTCAGGGGGTAAGGTCTCCTCTGTCTCTTCCAGATCCAGATATTCCTTGTCTTTAGTTAGAGAAATCATTTTGTTCAGTTCATCCATGGCGTTCTCTTTGGTCATAGATTCTCCTTTATGGTTTTGAAGAGATCAGGATTTCTTTTCTCCTTTGGAGCAAATCTTTTTTCAAGGCCAACAGGGACCTCAATTCTTCATTGATACCGGACTTTTCCTTAGAACGGATCTCTTTGTAGAGGGCCTTCTCCCGCTGTTGTAGTTCCCTCATGTTTATCCGCTTGCTTAAGTCGGACAAAAAGATTTTTTCGTCTTTTTGATCCACAAAGGCCCCGATAGCCAGGGCTGAAACCCGATTTTTCAAGACTTGATCTTCCAGTCGGTTGAGCAACAGGGCGAGATTCACTTCTCCCAGTTGCTCATAGGTTTCTTTTATGGTTTGATAGATAGACCTGGCTTCCTGGGATTCAAAAAGATCCCCCCCATCCTCTTTCAAAAGTAAAGGGGCCGCTTGGGGGATGCGTAGCAGGGCCTCTATGATATGCCATTCCAGACCAGGAACCTGTCCCTCTTTTATGGATTTTTGAATCCGGCCGGAAACCTTTTCCCCAATTTTAGAACCTTTTAAGGACCGCCAGAGGACCGCTTCCGGAATTTTTAATTTTTGACTCACCAAACCGACATAATAGGCCTTTTCCACTTCCGAAGTCAGTGCCCTAAGATGAGGGACTAAACGATCCACTATGCGGGCCTGATCCTGAACCTGGGGTCTGACCTCTTGAATTTGCTGATTAAAAAAGAAAGTCATCATGGGCTCAGCCTGCTGAAGTTCATTGGCAAATCGTTCCGGTCCTATCTGAAAAAGGTAGCTGTCCGGATCAGTGTCGGCCGGCAAAACCTTGACTCTGGGCGACACCCCCTCCTGTTGAAAAAGGGGGACGCTCCTCAAGGCCGCTTGAATTCCCGGAGGGTCCCCATCAAAAAGAAGAACGATGTCCTCTGCCAATCCTTTCAACTTACGAATCTTATAAGAGCCCAAAGCCGTCCCCAGGGTGGCCACAGTCTGCTTGAAGCCATGAAGATGTAAGGCTAAGAGATCAAAATAGCCCTCGACCACAATCACCTGATGCAAGCTGCGAATCGAAGGTCCGGCCTGAGGGAATCCATAAAGGATACGGCCCTTGTTGAAAACCGGCGACTCCGGAGAGTTCAGATACTTGGGGGTCTCATCTCCCAAGGCCCGGCCTCCGAATCCGATCACCTGCCTCCGGTCGTCAAAAATAGGAAACAGCAGACGGTTTCTAAAGCGATCATAATGACCCCCTTTTTCCTTTTTGATGATCAAACCGGATTGTTCCAGAAGGGCCAGGGAGGCTGGTTTGTTGTTAAAGAAAGAGACCAGCCGGTCCCATCCTTCCGGGGC
Source organism: Pseudomonadota bacterium (assembly GCA_043798385.1). Classification (GTDB taxonomy): domain Bacteria; phylum Desulfobacterota; class RBG-13-43-22; order RBG-13-43-22; family RBG-13-43-22; genus RBG-13-43-22. The sequence continues at coordinate 7,555 of JAZDOU010000250.1, read as the reverse complement.
ATAGCCCAAAAGAAATTCATCGGCGATCTTCCGATTCATCTTTCGAGTGCTCAGGTAGTCCCGTCCTTTTTGACCGCTTTTTTCTTTCAACAAAAGGTGATGGTAAAAATCAGCGGCCTGGGTCTGGATGGCCCGCAACTGTTCTTTCAGGTCTTGGTCCGTCCCCGACGGCCGCCCTAAGGTGTTCTTGGGCAGCGGGATCCCCAGGCGCTGGGCCAGTTCGCTCACCGCTTCAGGGAAACTAACATGATGATATTGCATTAAAAAGGTAAAGACATTGCCCCCAAATCCACACCCAAAACAATGGAAAATCTGTTTCTCTTCATTAACCATAAATGAAGGGGTCTTTTCCGGATGGAAGGGGCATAGTCCCTGAAAATTTCGACCCGCCTTTTTTAAACTAACAACCTCTGAAACAATGCTGGTCAGGTTGACGGCATCTTTGAGTTGGGCGATAAAGGACTCAGGGAAGAAAGAAGTCTTAGGCATTATTCGGTCCCCGGAATAGTTTCATTGGTTCTTCTTGACCCAACCCTTCCTTCCTACCCTCGTCGGAAGATGAACAATCGGCTCGGCATTGGTTCTTCTATTCCTAAAGACGCCAGAAAACGAAAAAAGGTAAGTTCTATCCGGAACGGTTAAATGGTCCTTCTTGGGATAAAGACAGAATCTCAGAATCTTTTTCCAGGGGTCTTCCTCCGAAAGAGGCCTTAACGATTAAAGATCCACCAGACATTACGCCTTGGATTATTTCTAAATTGAAATCAGGAAATCGCAATAGAGATCCCTTGAGCTCTTCAGGAAGGGTTCTTTCCTCTAAGCGGAGGAAAGTTTTTGTTTGACAATGGCCTGAATCGTTTGCCCTTCTGCTCGACCGGCCAGCCGAGCCGCGGCCGATTTCATCACCTTACCCATATCTTTAATCCCGGAAGCCTGAACCTCCAAGATGCTTTGGTTAATGCACTCCTCTATCTCGGCCTGGGTTGCCTGGGGCGGCAGGTAGGTGGAATAAATTTTCAATTCAGCCTTTTCTTTTTCCGCCAGGTCCGGCCGATTTCCTTTTTCAAATTGTTCAATGGCCTCTTTACCTTGTCGTATCAATCCTTTTACTACCGATAGAATTTCCGGTTCTTCCAGTTTCCGGCGCTTTTCTACTTCTTTATTTTTCAAGGCCGACCGCAGCATCCGCAGGGCCGAAAGACTGATTTTGTCCTGAGACTTTAAGGCCTTTTTGAACCCTTCCTCAATTTCCTGCATCACTCTCATCGGCTTGAACCACCTAAATTCTGTTTAATCTTATAAGTTTAATAATTCTATTAAAAAAAGTCAAGACTAAATGGGGTTTTGGACGGTATTTTTTTTAAGCCACTCCATAGCTTCCCCAAGATTCAGTGATCCACTGTAAATGGCCCGTCCGGTAATTATCCCGATCAGGCCCTCTGATTCCAGAGGGGCCAGCCTTAGAATATCTTCCAGGGTAGCAATCCCTCCGGCGGCAATCACCGGAAGACTGGTAGCTTGGGCTAAACGACGGGTTGACTCAATGGAGGGGCCTTGTTGGGTCCCATCCCGGGCAATATCGGTAAAGATAATCGCCTTGACCCCCCAGTCTTGGTATTGTTTTACCAGATCGACTGGGTCAATTTCTGAAATCTCGGTCCAGCCTTCCACAGCGATCCGATTATCTCGGGCATCCAGGCTGACCATAATGTGATCGGGGAAAAGCCGGCCGGCCTCTTTAACCAACTGAGGTTCCTTAAGGGCCACCGTCCCCAAAATAACCTGGGCCAATCCCAAAGACAAATAGCTTTCCACCGTCTTCAGATCTCGAAGGCCTCCCCCAAGTTGAATCGGAATTTTAGTCATGTTAACAATATCTTTTATAATTGAAACATTCCGGGGGCCCTTTTCAAAGGCCCCATCCAGGTCAATAATATGAAGTCGCTCGGCCCCCTGTTCGACCCATTTTTGGGCCATTTTCTGTGGAAACTCCGAAAAGACGGTCTCAGCGTCGGCTCGCCCTTCTCGGAGACGGACACACCGGCCACCTTTAATATCGACTGCAGGGATAAGGATCATCTAGTAGGTGCCTTCCAAACCAGTTCAGTCATCCGCAGACTGAGCGGAAAAGTGAATGTTGGGGGAAAGTTTTGAACCTGGCCTATTTAAAATATAAAATAGTTTTGGTTTTCAGACTGGCTTTAGCCATTACAGGCGAATGGTTCTGACCCGGTTAGCTTAGCGTAGTTTCCATCCGGAAATTTGAATTTCCGGATGAGAACTAACGTAACAAATCAGTCGCAGGGAAATCTTTCAACATTTCCCCTAAACCCAGACGGGAAAGCTCTTCAACGGTAACCCAGCGCATCTTCCGTTTAAAAAATGAGTCCACTTCCAGAAGATTTTCGGTTAGCGATTTTTGGGTCTCAGCCCATTGAGCCCGCCAGACCAGCTTCCCATCCTTTACTTTTAACAGATGAAGGTCCATGGTTACTGAGGCCGGCTGTTGAACCCCATAGGCGGTCCCTTTTCTTTCCTGGTAATGAAATACACTCCCCCAAAGCATATAGTCGGCATTCAGTTGGTTACCCATATCCTTCATCAGGAGTAGCGGATTTTTCTCAATTCCCTTGGCCAGAGTAGTATTATAAACCCCCTCAACCTGGCCGGGACTTATCAGATCAAACCCCTTACTCTTTTCCTGAAAAAGCTCCCATAACAGATGCGTCAACAGGGAGGTTGGGTCCCCCTCGATGGGGCCGCCGGCCAGGATATTACCGCAGGATCGACAGCGGACAATTTCCTTATCGTGGGCCTGTTCCAATTGAAAGGGAACCACCGCCAGCCTTATTCCCCCGAAAGAAACCTCAGTCCCGATCAGAGATAACCCCATGACCGCTATCCCCCAAAAAAGGAGGCCCGTTTTTATTTTTTTCTTCATCCCAGTATCCCCTTGGTTGAATGGACCCTGTCCGGCCTTTCTTGAAGCAGCCCGGCCCGATGGATGGCCCGCCCGAAACCTTTAAACATGGCCTCTATAATGTGGTGGATATTTTCACCGGCCAAAACCCTCAGATGAAGGGTTAACCCGGCCCGGTTAACCAAGGCCCGAAAAAATTCCTTAATCAGGGCCGCATCAAAACCCTCCACCCGAACCTTTTGCGGCTTCCATCCATAGGAGAGATAAGGGCGCCGGGAGATATCAACCGCTACCATAACCAAGGCCTCATCCATGGGCAGGATGGCCTCTCCGTATCGTTGCACCCCTTTTAAGTCTCCCCAACATTGATTAAAAGCGTCTCCCAGGCAGATGCCGATATCTTCGACCGTATGATGAAATCCGACTTCTATGTCCCCTTTTGCCTTAAGATCAAGATCTAAAGACCCATGATAGGTCATCAACTCCAACATGTGATTAAGAAAAGGAACCGGCGTTTGTATTCGGCTTATCCCTTTCCCGTCCAGGTCAAGTTTCAACTGAATCCGGGTTTCCCGGGTCTCCCGTTTGATCAGGGCTTTTCGCGCTTTTTTATTGGCCATAAAGTTCTTTCTATCGTTACAAGTTGCCGTTTTTTTAACCCTTTGCCTTTTTTCTGGTGGAGATGGGGGGGATCGAACCCCCGGCCTGTACGTTGCGAACGTACCGCTCTCCCATCTGAGCTACATCCCCATAATTTATTCATTTAACACTATATCAAAATAATTTGACAATCTATCAAAAAAAAATTATAATATTTATTTATTTTTCAATTAGGAGGTTTCTTTGGCTAATCACCCCTCGGCCCTTAAAAGGGCCAAACAAAACAAAGTCCGCCGTTTAAGAAATGCCAGCATGAAGTCCAGAATTAAAACAGGGGTTAAGCAATATCTTCAAACCCTGGAAGCCCCATCCTCGGAATCAGCTCAACCGGCCTTGATTCAGGCCGTTTCCCTGATTGATCGAGCCGGCTCTAAAGGCATTCTGCATCAACGAACAGCCTCGCGAAAAATCTCCAGGCTTTCCAGGAAGCTCAATAAACTTTCCGGACAAACCACTGCCCAGGCCTAAAAATTCTCCAGGATTCCATTGTGGATCTGTTCGGAGAGGTCCTGGGCAAGTTTCCTGATGGCCTCCGCCTTATTTCGTTCGGTTTGACCGAGGTCGGTCGTTACCTGGTAGACCTGATATCTCGACAAATTCTGGTTCTGCCAAAGGATTTTTTGATTGTCAGAACGTCGGCAGGAGACCTCCAGGGTAATGGTCACCTTTCTTTCCAGGGCCTGGCTCAGGTTGGCATAAATGACCGAATCGATGGCAATCCTTTTAATTTTCCCGGTGATAAAGGCTTGGGCACTGGATTCCGAAACCACCGGCAGCGTTCTGCTACGAGTAAATTCATAGATTAAGGCGTTGGCAAAAACAACCTCAACCCCTGGTTCAGTGGTTTCATTCGTAAAAACCGGGATATATACCCCCTTGATATCCGACGGCAGGTTGTTTGTACTGCCCCGGAAGCCATAACCGCATCCGAAGACCAATAACAGGGCCAACCCCCCGACCAATAACCTCAGGCTAATTAGTTTCCATCCGGAAATTCGAATTTCCGGATGGAAACACCTCGATTTCCGCATGAAGCTCTCGCCAGAAATCCTTTTTAAAGGATTTCTGGCCAAAGAGGATAGCCGGCAGCTGTTGTTCTCATCCGGAAAGGTCTTTTCCGGATGAGAACTAATTAGGTGGATTCTTTTCACGGATAATCTCCTTAACGCCGAAATAGAATTTCATCACCCCCACCTCAATCCTACCCCGCTGAGGGGAGAGGGCTGGGGTGGGCTTATTTAACAACAATATTAACTAATTTTCTTTGGACCACAATGGTCTTGGCCACTTCTTTTCCCTGGAGCCATTCCTGAATTCTCGGCTGTTCCAGGGCCTGCCTCTTGATCTCTTCTTCAGAAACGGAGGCCTTTACCATAAACCGTGACCGGACTTTCCCGTTGACCTGGATAACGACCACCTGTTCTTCTTCTTGTAAGGCCTCAGGATCCCAGGAAGGCCAGGGTTGTTCGTGAACGCTCCCCCCCTTACCCAAGACCTGCCAGAGTTCCTCGCACAGGTGAGGGACAATAGGGGAAAGGAGGATCAGGCAGACTTCAACAGACTCTGCCAACATAAAATCTTTCATCGTATCTTGGCCCTTGTCGGCCCGATACAGATAGAGGGCATTGACCAATTCCATAATGGCGCTGATAGCGGTATTGAAGTGAAACCGATCTTCAATATCTTCGGTAACCTTCTTGATGGTCTGGTTCAATTTAATAGTCAGACTTCGGCCGGCATCGCTTTGGGGAAGGTTTTTCCCGGAAGGGGATTTTCCTCTTGTTTCTTCCCGACAGTCCAAAACCAAATTCCAGAAGCGGTGAAGAAAACGGAAAGAACCCTCAACCCCTTGATCGTTCCAGTCCAGGTCCCGCTCCGGGGGCGAAGCAAAGAGGCAAAAAAGACGCACCGTATCGGCCCCATATTTTTTGATCAATTCATCGGGATCGACAACATTGCCTTTGGACTTGGACATCTTGGACCCGTCTTTAATCACCATCCCCTGGGTAAGCAGGTTAGTAAACGGTTCGTCCACTTTCAGCCAGCCCATCTCCCGGAGGACCTTGGTAAAAAATCGGGAATACAATAAATGCAGAACCGCATGTTCAATCCCGCCGATATATTGATCTACCGGCATCCAGTAATCCACCCGGCTGGAATCCAACGGCCCCCGGTGATAATCCGGGCAGGCGTAGCGATCAAAATACCAGGACGACTCCACAAAGGTGTCCATGGTATCGGTCTCCCGGCGTCCCGGGCCATGACAGGCAGGACAAGGGGTCTCTATAAATTCCTTGAGAAACGGCAGGGGTGATCCGCCGGCAGGGGTGATCTCGGCATCCAGGGGCAATAGAACCGGCAAGTCTTCTTCCGGGACCGGGACGATCCCGCAGCGGTCGCAATAAATCATCGGGATAGGCGCACCCCAATAGCGTTGTCTGGAAACCCCCCAGTCCCTCAGGCGATAGTGGACTTTTTCCCGGCCCTGTCCCCTGGTTTCCAGAAAGCGGGTAATGGCCTTTTTGGCCTCTTCATTGTCCTGCCCGTCAAAAGATCCGGAGTTCACCAGCCTCCCCGGTCCTTCATAGGCCTCGGTCATGGATTGGGGAGACAATAAGACTTCTCCTTCGGGCTGAATCACCACCCGAAGGGGCAGATTATACTTGCCGGCAAATTCAAAATCCCGTTGGTCATGGGTAGGCACGGCCATAACGGCCCCGGTACCGTATTCCATTAAGACGAAATTGGCCACAAATATCGGCATCTTTTCCCGGGTCAGAGGATTGATACAAAAGGCGCCGGTAAAGACCCCTTCTTTCTCCAAATCGGCCTCGAGGCCCGGACGGCGGTTTAGCCCCCTGACCTTTTCCACAAAGGCCTGGACTGGTTCTTCCTGGGGGGTGTTTTGGGAAAGCCTCTGGACCAGGGGGTGTTCCACGGCCAGGCTCATAAAGGTGGCCCCAAAAAGGGTATCCGGCCGGGTAGTGAAGACGGTTAACACCCCGGACCCGTCTTCCAGGGGAAAATCGATTTCGGCCCCAAAGCTCTTTCCGATCCAGTTGCGCTGCATGGTCAGTACTTTTTCCGGCCAACCCGGCAACTTTTCACACCACTCTAAAAGCTCTTCGGCATATTGGGTGATCCGGAAAAACCACTGTTCCAATTCTTTACCCTGAACCGGATTGTCGCACCGCCAGCATTGCCCATCTCCCACCACCTGTTCGTTGGCCAAAACGGTCTGACACTGGGCACACCAGTTGACCAGGGACCGCCGGCGGTAGACCAGCCCCTTTTCCCACATCTTCACAAAAAAGAGCTGCTCCCATTTATAATACTCCGGGTCACAGGTGGCCAACTCCCGGTCCCAGTCATAACTGAAACCCAACCGTTTTAATTGGATCCTCATATAATTGATATTATCATGGGTCCAGCGGGCCGGGTGAATCTTGCGGGCCATGGCCGCATTTTCAGCCGGCATACCGAAGGCATCCCAACCCATGGGGTGCAGGACGTTATAGCCCTGCATCCGTTTATACCGGGCCACCACATCGCCGATGGTGTAATTGCGCACATGTCCCATGTGGATCTTCCCCGAAGGATAAGGGAACATCTCCAAGAGATAATATTTCTTCCGTGAGGGATCCTCAACCACCCGAAAGGCCTTGGCCTGCTCCCAGCGGGCCTGCCATTTGGTCTCGATGCTATGGGGACTATATTTTTCTTTCATGGATTAGGGTTCTCAATTTCCTCGGGACTCATTGGTCCGTATCGTTCCAAAAAAATGGCGTCCAGTATACCGTTGATAAAGGCCCCGGACTCTTCGCTGCCGAATCGTTTTCCCAAATCGATGGCCTCGTTAATGGCCACCCGGGGAGGGATGTCGGTGCAATAGGCTATTTCAAAGACAGCCATCCTTAAAATATTACAATCCACCCGGGACATCCGTTCCAGTCGCCAGTTTTCTGAATGCCCTTG
>JAZDOU010000213.1:0-8144 GCA_043798385.1 Pseudomonadota bacterium | reverse complement strand
TTAAATAGAATTGAGTTTAAAAATAGTGCTTACGCCTTTCGTGAGAGCTTTTTTCTGGGGCCTATCTAGGGGATCCGTTCGTTAAAAGTCACTAAAGCCTTTTTCCATCAGGCCTGTGAAACCATAAATCAAGTATTTCTAAGTTGTTAGGGATAATTCCGGTTTGTTAAATTCTTTCCCGACCTCCCTTTGTGGAAGAAATAAAACAAGCTTCACGTCTTGGAAAAGGGCTGTTATAGCTGAACATGGACAAGCTGCCTGCCGAATAACGGCGCAGGCACGGCTCGCCAACAAGACGGGCTTAGTTTTTTTGCATCGCGATCGGGGTCTTTTCTCCAATTGGGGATAAGGGATTACAATGTTAGGAAGATCTTTCCAATGGAAAACTTGGGAATCCCGTTAAATCTTGTAAGTTCTCCAGCCCGGTAGGGCAGAACCGATCGAACAATACCTAAAAGCCCTTTTTAATTTTTCTTTTATTAGTTTACATAATATATCTTATCAGACATAAATAATAAAAGGAAAAAATAAGGTTACTTTTGTAATAGGGTGATAATTAAGAGTGATTTTCGCTAAAGCTAAAGAAGAGTTTTGGTTAAGAAACTACCTAAGGATTTAAGGTTCGGGAAGACTTGTTGGGCCTGGGATAGCTTTTCCTCGGGCAAGGTGGAGGAAATAGCAAAGCAGGTTATGCCGGCGGCATTGGCAGCCTGAATGCCGGCCGGAGCGTTTTCAATGACCAAACAGTTTTCGGATTCCAGACCGAGTTCATCCCTGGCCTTGAGATAAGGGTCAGGATAAGGCTTAAACCGGGTAATGTCATCAGCCGAAATAATGGTGGTAAAAAACCCCAGGTGTTCTTCTTTCCAGATGCGGTTGACGAGATTTCGGCGAGAACTGGTTACCAGACCTAATAAAATCTCTTTTTTATTGAGCTGATCCAATAGAGATAGAGCCTCAGGATATAGGCCAACCTGAGGCAGATAGCGCTCTTGAAAACTGGAATTTTGGGTATCATAAATATCAGCTATTTGTTGTTCATCCAGAAGATAGCCATGTTCTTTAAATAGATCCATTATTATTTTAGGGGCCATGGCCCCCTCATGTTGAAAAATAAATTCGTCTGAGACGGTTATATTATAAGTTTCAAGTAATTCTTTCCAGGACTTAAGGTGGTAGTTCATGCTATCTACCAAAACACCATCCATATCAAATAGAATTGCTTTCAGACTGTTGCCGGCTCGATTGATCGTTGTCATAGGAGTTATGGTATAGGGGAAACGGTCTTACTTTTCAAGTTCAAAATAAAAATTTTATCCTCCCCTCCCCTACTGGTTGGAAAATGTTTTTCTAATCAATAGTTGTCTGAAAGTGAAAGGGGGCGAGGAGATTTAATCCATTGACACCCTACCCTCTTTTAGATACAAATAAACCGTGATGGTTTATCACCTTCCAGGAAGGATTTAACTATGGAACTTGCTGAATTTCCAAAGAACATTCGTCCCTACGTCATACCTGAGATTGGCGGATTATTAGAGTATCACTGCCTGAGGTGTCAAAAGGCTCATTCCATCGACAACCTCCTTTATATCTGTCCGGATTGCGGCGGGGTTCTGTTGATCCATGATCTCAGAGAAAAAAAGAAACTTCAGCGCCCCGGGAGGCTCTGGCGTCGAATCTTTGATTATCGCCGTATGGCTACCATTCCAGCCCTCAAGGGTATTTTTTTATTTCATGAATTGATCGCCCCGGTCATCCCTTTGGAACATATCCTTTATTTAGGGGAAGGTCATACGCCACTGGTAGAAGCCAATCCGGGCCTTAAAGATAAAATTGGTCTGCCCTTCTATTATAAAAATGAAGGCCAAAACCCCAGTGCTTCCTTCAAGGATCGAGGCATGGCCTGTGCCTTAAGCTATTTAAATTATTTGATCTCCAAAAAGAAACTCAAAAATGTTCTGGCTGTTTGTGCCTCTACCGGGGACACCTCGGCCTCAGCGGCCCTCTACGCCTCTTATCTTGGAGAGTCCGTCCGTTCGGCGGTTATCCTGCCTAAGGGAAAAGTTACCCCGCAGCAACTGGCCCAGCCCCTGGGAAGCGGGGCTGCTGTTCTGGAAATTCCCGGGGTTTTTGATGATTGCATGAAGGTGGTGGAATACCTTTCCGACCATTATCCGGTCGCCCTGTTGAACTCCAAAAATGCCTGGCGTATTCTGGGACAGGAATCCTATGCCTTTGAAGTCGCCCAGGCCTTGGATTATCAGATGGACAATACCGTTCTGGTGGTCCCCATCGGCAATGCCGGAAATATTACCGCAATAATTTCAGGATGTTTGAAGTTACTCCGGTATGGTTTGATCTCCCGTTTACCCAAGATTATCGGAGTTCAGTCTCACCATGCCAACCCGGTCTATCGCTATTATCTGGAACCGAATCGCAAAAAAAGGGTCTATACCCCGGTGTCGGTAAAACCCAGCGTGGCCCAGGCCGCCATGATCGGCAACCCGGTTTCCATGCCCAGGGTTATTGAAATGGTGGATCAATATAATCAACTGACCGGAAAACAAGCTATTTTTGTGGTCGAAGTCAAAGAACAAGAGATCATGGATCATATGCTTCTGGCCAATCGAAATGGCCATATCGCCTGTACTCAGGGCGGTGAGGGCCTGGCCGGATTGGTAAAAGCCCTGGCTGAAAAAAAAGTGACCCGTAACGAAAGGGCTATAGTCAATGCCACGGCCCACGCCATAAAGTTTTCCGGCTTCCAGGAGATGTATTTCAACAATACCTTCCCTCCTGAATTCGGGATTCGACCGAAGAAACAATTACAAAACCAGCCCATTGCAGCGGGCCTAAAAAAGCCGGGACGTTTCTCAGATCCAGAAAAAATGAGGTCTTCAAGAGAATATCAAGTGTTTATTGAAAAAATAGCCATGAAGATAGCTGAATTATTAGGGATGTAACTTGAGGACTTAAATTTGACGACCTCGACTATAGTCCATAATTTATTGATAGTATTTCAATGAAATTTATTATAGTTACAATTGGAAAGATAAAGGAAAACTTTATACAAAAAGGGGTCCTGGAGTACAGCCGCCGAATAAGCCATTACACGGAGTTGAGTTTTTTTCCTATTAAGCCGTCATGCCCCGCAGAGGGGCGTGACACCACGAAGCATGGAAATAAGGCCAGTCGAAGGTTGAACCTCAAACCTTATTTTCGAACTAAAGAAGAACGGATCACCAAGGGTGTATCGGAGTCCTGGATCGTTCAAAAAGAAGGGGAAAGGATATTAACTAAAGTTCCCCGAGATGGCCTCTGGGTGGCCCTGGAACGCCAGGGGCAAGAAATGGATTCTTTGCAGCACTTTGACTTTATTAATAGCCAGGCCCAAAAGGGATTTAAAAAAATAGTTTATCTCATTGGAGGGCCATTGGGGCTTTCCAAAGAAGTCTTGAATCATGCGAACCAGGTCCTTTGCCTGTCCCGAATGACCCTGACTCATGAGCTGAGCGCCCTATTCCTCATAGAACAGATTTACCGCTATGTCAATTTCATGTCCGGTGAAAAATACCATAAATAATAAAAAAACGGTATAAGGTACAAGGTATAGGGTATAGGGTTTAAGATATCAATTGCCTTTCAATGACCTCTATCCCAATGCCTTTTATGTCTTGCACCTTTTACCGGATTTTATCAGGCCGATTCTACGCTGGCCACTTCCGGAATCTGCTGTTTAAGATACTTTTCAATCCCCATCTTGAGGGTCATCTGGGACATGGGACAGCCCCCGCAGGCCCCGGTTAATCGCACCTTGACCACTCCCGTTTCATTAATATCCACCAGTTCCACGTCTCCCCCATCGGCCTGGAGCTGGGGGCGAATCTTGTTTAGGGCCTCTTGAACTTGTTCTTTGGTCATTAATGTTCTCCTGCTGATAGAATTATCTATTGGGTTAACTGATTACCCTGTCTATATCATAGCGCATAACGTTTCCTTCCACAATCCGAAATCCGCAATCGCCAATATTTTTGTTCCCCTGCCCTGCTCAACCCTTTTTTTCGTTGAGGGCTTTTTCTTTTTCTTTTTTTTCGACCACACAATAAATCCCCTCACCGGCCATGGCCGGGCCAAAACATTGATTATCGGAGAGGCAGAAAGCTTGGCGCCGATCTCCGGACTTCCAACGCCTAATAAGTCCCGGCTCCCGAATGAAGGGCCGGCTCATGGATAGATAATCGACAAATCCCTGATTAATAATCCGTTCCGCCACCGACAGAGAACGAATGCCCCCAACCAGCATCAAGGGAATTTTCAGTTTTTCTTTAAAGGCTTTAGCCGCTTCCAGGAAATAGGCCTCTTTTTCCTCTTTAGTAATGCCGACCCTTGAAGGACTTAAATTTCCTGATAGAAAAGTCCCTCCGCTGAGTTCTATGGCATCGAGTCCCTCCTCTTGAAGCAGGGGCCAGATTTTTAAGGAATCTTCCAAAGAAAGCCCGCCATCCAGGTAGTCCTGATTATTGATCTTGATAAGAACCGGATAGTGCCGGCCGACTGCGGAACGAACCTTTTTTATAATCTCTCTTATGGCCCTGGCCCGATTTGCGACGGAACCTCCATAGACATCGGAGCGTTTATTGAAAAGGGGAGAGAGAAATTGACTCATTAAATACCCATGGGCGGCATGAATTTGGACCCCGTCAAAGCCGGCCTCTTTGGCTCTCAGGGCCGCCAGGCCGAAGGCTTCTACCACGTCATGGATGTCCTCGATGGTCATTTCCTTTCGGGGAGACTTAGAGAATTCTTCTACCTGGGAGGCGGCTAAAGGGATTTGTCCCGTCAGCTTCTGATTAGCAAAATAACCGGCATGGGCCAATTGAAGGACAATCCGACCCCCTTGAGCGTGGACCGCTTTGGTCATCTGCAGGAGACCGTCTATCTGCTGATCCTTGTAAACCCCTATTTGTTTGAGTCCGGCCTGACCTTCGGGTTTGATATAGGCATGGCTGGAGATAATCAGGCCCACCTGACCTTCGGCCAATTGGGCCATGAGATCTATCAGCCTTGGGGTTACTGAGCCGTCGTCTTCGGCCATCCCTTCCCAGGTGGCCGAGCGGACAAAGCGATTGGCGAGCTTCATTCCATTGATTTCAGTCGCTTCAAAAAGTTTGGACATTGGTTCTCCTTTTCCCCAAATCCTATTTTCGTATTAATCCGTCATGCCACGCTAGTGGCGTGACACCACCGAATCATGAAAATAGGACCGAGGACCGGTGGACCCCAGATTCTATTTACGTACTAATTCCCATGCCCCAGGGGGGCACCACGATGCGGTCGGCTTTGCCGACCTAAAGGGAGGCTTCCCTTCGGAAGCCGGGAGATGAAAATGGATTTTTTCGAATATTGAACTTTGAACATTGAACCTTGAACGGTATTTTAGAACTATACCCCCTCCAGACGACAGGGCACATAGCGATGCATGGGTGTGCCCAGATGATCCCGATTGGTGTTCTTGGTGAGCCGGTTTACATTCACCCCATGGGCCTGGCCGTTATAGACCAACCCGAACCCATGGGGAATCACCACCTGGCCTTTTCGGGCCGACTCACTGACTTCCAGTTCAATTTCCACCGAACCGCCCTCGGTCGTCACCCGGACCTGCTGCCCATCAGTAAGCTGCAAGGCCTGGGCATCGGCGGGATGGATGGTCACGGTGCAGGCCCGTTTCCCGGCGTTCCAGGCAGGGTCTCGCATGAGGGTGTTGGCATTGACCGAGATATGACGTCCGGCCATCAAAATTAATGGAAAAGCCGGGTCCGGCCTGAGGGCAATTTCTTCACGGTCGGCCTCAAGGCTTTTGACCGTATCCAGCAACTCTGGGATAAACAGGTTGATCCGGCCGTCTTCGGTCTGAAGGTGTTCCAGATTCTTCTCCGGGTCGACCTGACCGATCCAGAGCCCTTCCGGATGGTCAATGATCTTCTGAAAAATCTCCTCGCCCAGACCGATCCCTGATGCGAATCCCGCCCGGGCGGCGTTCTCTCGAAAAGAGTTCGGTACGGTCTGAAGCAGGCCCCAGAGGGCCGCCAGATGAACCGATCCCAAGGCTTTTCCCAGGGTCTTGCCGATAATAAAGGGGATAACCTTCATAGCGGCCGGTTCCTTTTGAAGATAATCCAAAAGGGCCGGACCATAAGCCGCCCGGCTTTCTTCAGCGGCTCGGTAAAGGCTGTCGGGTATGGGCGGGATCAGCCCTAAGCGGTCTGCCAGGCGAAGATGGATCTCTCCGGCTTCCAGCGGTTCTCCTTCCGGTTCAATGATAGGCCGCCGCATTTGAAAGAAGATACCGGGAAAGGTCAGGGAGAAAAAGGTACTGTCCCAGGATTCATATCCGGACCGGGCGGGAAGGACGTAATGAGACAGGACCGCCGTTTCCGTCAGGGCCATTTCCACCGTCACCAGCAAATCAAGGCGTTTGAAGGCCTCTTCATAGGCCGTCGTATCGGCATAAGACCGCAAGGGATTGGAGGCCGAAACCAGGACCGCTCGCAGCCGGTCCGGGCGGTCGGACAGAATTTCCTCCGGCATGGCATTGGGTGGAAAGGTTCCCAGGACCGGGAAAAAATTGGTGGCGCCGGTTCGCCAGGTCTTGGGGTTTCGTTCGTCGGAATGGGTCCCCATGGGCATAATGTGGCCGGGAAAGATGAACCCGCCGCGGACACCGATGCGACCGCAAACCGCCAGAAGGGTCATGGCTAAGTAAGACGAAGCGGCACTGTGACGATTCATTAAAAGACCCAAATCATAACGCAGGGAAGATTTGCCGGCCGCAAAGCGCCGACAGACCTCCCTGATCTGATCGAAATCAAGCTGGCAGGTCCGGACAGCCGCCCGGGCGTCGAAATCCAGGAACAGGGATTTGAAGCTCCCCGCACCTTGGTGCGGGGAATCTTCCCATCCCGAGGTCTGTTGACCCAAATAGTCTTTATTTTCCCAGCCTTCCTGGAGGATAATGGCAATCATGGCCCGGAGGAGCAAGGCATCAGTTCCCGGGCGGATGGGCAGATGAATATCAGCGATCCTGGCTGTTTCCGATAGGCGGGGATCAACCACGATGAGGAGTTTGCTGGGATCTTTGGAGATACGCTGTAAATGCCGGGGGGCCTGGGGGATCTGGTGACTCTGCATGCCGTTCCAGCCCAAGACCAGCAAAAGGTCTGTTTCCTCTATGTCCGGTCCTCCATGGAGGTATTGGCGGCCGAACATGCGCCCATGAACCCAGAACATACCTGAAAACTCCTGGGCTACGGCGCTGTAATGGTAATGGGAACCCAACCCTCGAAGCAGGCGGACGCCAAAGGCGGCCTCGAAGTGGCATCCCTGGCCCCCTCCGCCCATATAGGCGAAAGAACGCGGCCCATATTGAGCCACAATTCCTTTGAGCCGGGCGGCGATCTCGTCAATGGCCTGGTCCCAGGAAATAGGCTCAAAGCGGTCCCCCACCCGTTTCAAAGGGGTTTTGAGACGGTCGGCATTATGTTGATGCGTGGCAATATTCAGCCCTTTGCGGCAACAATAGCCTTGACTGCGGACATTGGTTTTATCCCCTTGCACTTTGCCCAAGCGGTTGGTTTCAACCTCCACTTTCAAACCGCAATTCTGGGCACAAAGCACACAACTGGTGCTGACTATTTTTCCCATCGCCCCTCCTTGATTAATCGTCGCCTCCGCCTGATTAGATTCTTACAAAGTACGATCTGAGGATTTATCTCTAACTTTATTTCAGGTGTCTGGGGGTCTTGTTTTTGGAGTTGTCCAAAGGGGAGTTAAGAGTCTCCAATCCGGCCAGAATGGCTAAGTATGATTCGAGGCAGGGCATTCACCAAAGCCTATTTCCTGCTTTGGTGTAGGCCTGCTTTTGAACCACGTTCAACCTTTGGCCCGGCAAAGAAGCTCTTGGCTTACGGATGGACAACGCCGGCTTCCATTGGAAGCCTCTTACTTAGGTCGACAAAGTCGACCGGACCCAAAAACAAGACCCCCAGACACCTGAAATAAAGTTAGAGATAAATCCTCAGATCGTACTTTGTAAGAATCTAATCAGGCGGAGGCGACGATTAATTAAGGAGGGGCGATGGGAAAAA
>JAZDOU010000197.1:0-9132 GCA_043798385.1 Pseudomonadota bacterium | reverse complement strand
CTTAGAACCCATGACCGCACCGGTACCGGTCCGACCTGCCGAACGCCAGTAATCATTTTCGATCACCGAAAAACGGACCAGATTTTCTCCGGCCGGACCGATCACCAGGGCCGCGGCCCGTTCACCAGGAGCCCCCATTCGCTTTTTGCCGATTCGCTTTAAAACCTGGTCTTCGGTATCATAGGTATCGAGGCCCCATAAATCCCGGGCCGGGTGAAAACGGACGGTTTCATCACTGATCTCCACAAAGACCGGTTCCCTGGAAATGCCCCGGATGACCACGGCATCATATCCGGTTCGACTGATGCTTTCGGCGGCCTTTCCTCCGGAATAGGATTCGGCATAAAGACCGGTTTGGGGACTCTTGGTATAGATCCCATGACGACAGGAACCATAAATGGGACTATCGGTAACCGGACCCACGGCAATGATCAGGTGATTATCCGCCGACAGGGGATCCCCTTTGACCGGGTTATTTTCCAATAACAAGCGGGTGGCCAGGCCCTTGCCTCCCAGGCCCTGTTCCAGGTCATGATCGGATAATTCCTGAATGGAAAAAGACTGCTCCTCAACATTGATTTTTAGGATACGATTGAAAAATCCTTTCATGATGTTCACCTTCAGTTGGTAAAAGATTTTAAGGTTCAAGGTTCAAGGTTTAAGGGAAAACCTTATACCGTGTACCAAAATGTTCCCAAATCCTTGACCCCTTGAACCCTATTCTTTGTTACCAGGCCGTCTTATAAATTCGTTCGGCATCCTCCAGGGTAATCCTGCGGGGATTATTGGCCAGCAGTCGGGTAACCTTCAAGACCCCCTGGGCCATTCCCGGGATGGCCTCTTCCGGGACCTTCAAATCTCGCAACCGTAACGCCAGATTAAGATCGGCCAGCAATTCCTCAATGGCCAAGAGACCTTCTTCAGCCGCCTGCCGGTCGGGTAAATCCTCGGTGGAAAGGCCCAGGGCCAAAGAAATCTCGGCAAACTTGGGCAGATTCCCCAACATATTAAAACGCAAAACATGGGGCAGCATGACCGAATTGGCCAGGCCATGGGGAATATGATGAAATTCACCTCCTAAGGGATACGCAAAGGCATGAACGGCCGTTACCCCGGCGTTCGCAAAGGCCATGCCGGCCAGCAAGCTCCCCTCCAACATCTTGGAGCGGGCCGTCAAATCATCCCCGCGGGCATAGGCGGTCAATAAATTACCGGAGGTCAATTCAATGGCCCGGAAGGCCAGATAATCGGTCAGGTCATTCGCATTGACAGAGGTATAGGCCTCGATGGCATGGATCAGGGCGTCCATGCCGGTAAAGGCCGTCACTTCCGGCGGCACCCCCAGGGTCAGGAGAGGATCCAAAAGGGCCAAGCGGGGAAAGAGGTGACTGGAAACCACCCCTTTCTTCAAATGTTCCATCTCATCAGAAAGGATGGCGATGGGAGTGACCTCACTCCCGGTGCCGGCCGTGGTTGGAACACATATCAAAGGTATGCCGGGCTGAACCAGCAGATCAACCCCGAAATAATCCGAGATATGTCCCGGGTTGACGGCCATGACTGCCACCAGCTTGGCAATATCCAAGGCACTGCCGCCCCCCAATCCGATCACCGTATCGCATTTCTCCGTTTTCAACTGGGCCAGGGCCTGGTCCACGATCTCTATTCGAGGATCGGACTCCACCCGGTCAAAAAGAGCCCAGGCAATCTCGGCCTTTTTTAAAGCCGGCCAGACCTG
Organism: Pseudomonadota bacterium; assembly: GCA_043798385.1. Classification (GTDB taxonomy): domain Bacteria; phylum Desulfobacterota; class RBG-13-43-22; order RBG-13-43-22; family RBG-13-43-22; genus RBG-13-43-22. The sequence continues at coordinate 7,394 of JAZDOU010000197.1, read as the reverse complement.
ATCCAGAAGTCCGGCCTTTATGATACCGGGATCGGTAACGATGAGGACCTTCTCCCCCTTCAGGGCCTTGACCTCCAGGCCGATCTGTTCGCAACATCCCGGACCCATCAGGATGCGGGGCGTGGTACGAAATAATATGTTCGCCATCTATCTTCTCCTATTGTTGATCTTTTTCGATAATCTCCTTGGGAATTAAACCCTCATGCCCATTAGGAGCGATGCTGGATACTGGATGCTGGATACTGGATACTGGATACTTGATGCTGGATACTGGATAAAAACCTGCCTCTTGGCCGATAAGATAAATTTCCCTGCATCCAGTATCCAGTATCAAATTTATTCCTATTCCGTCTGCAAAACCTCTCCCCGGTCTATCTGGAAAACCCGATTCAGCAGGCCACTGGAATGCTGCAAATTGGATTCCGAAAGGATAACCGAAAGGCCCTCTTTGATTAATTCACCGACCACTTCCACCAGACGCTGGGCCAGGGCCGGGGCCACCCCTTCAAAAGGCTCGTCAAGCAGCAAGAGCTTATGACCGCACATTAAGGCCCGGCCCAGGGCGACCAGTTTCTGCTGGCCCCCGGACAATTGCATGGCTTTCCTTTGGGCAAAGGTTTTAATTTCCGGGATCATCTGATAAATCTTTTCCAGCCGCTGAGGGGTTTCTTTTTGACCAATAGCCCAGGCCGGCAAAAGGATATTCTCCTCTACGGTCAATTCCGGGATAAGGCGCCGTTCCTCCGGCATATACCCGATCCCAAGACGGCTTCGGCCGTGGGCAGGAATCTCTCTTAAATTGGCGCCATCGAACTCAAGCAGACCGCTGCTGCACGGGAGCAAGCCCATGATGCTGCGCATCAGGGTCGTTTTCCCGGCTCCATTACGGCCGATCAATCCCGCCACAGTCCCGGTAGAGAGCTCCAGCTTCACGTCCCGCAAGATCCTGACCGACTGGATGGACACATTGACCTCTTTAAGTGTGAGCATTTCCGGAGTCCCCTTTTTTCACTGACAGCTTATTCTCGCCACCGATCACATACTGACGCACCTTGCTGTCGGCCAGCACTTCTTCCGGTCCGCCATCGGCAATAATCCGACCGTCATAAAAGGCCAGGATCCGTTCTGAATAGCGACTGACGATATCCATGTCATGTTCCACGAAGAGAACCGTAACGCCTTCAGCCCGTAAGGCCTCCATAATCATATCCATAATTTCAAATTTTTGATCGGCGTTTATGCCGCTGGTCGGTTCATCAAGCATCATAATCTGCGGTTTTCCGACCATGGACATGGCAATATCCAGAAGTTTCCGAATGCCTCCCGGCAGGACATCGGCCGTTTTATCCCGGTAATCGACCAGACTGAATCGTTCCATGATTGCCCCCGCGGCCTCCGAAGCGCTTCCCTGACTCCCCGAAATGTTTTGCGAGGCCCTGGGGAAAAAGGACTTTTTGCTGATCTGGGAAATGATGCCCAATCCAACCAGGATATTTTCCTCTACGGTCAGGGAATCATAAAGCTGGGGGATTTGAAATGATCGGCAGACTCCCAGGCGGGTAATCTCCCTCGGGGGAAGGGGGGTGATATCGCGCCCTTGAAAGTGAATCGTCCCCGAACCAGGCTTCAAATAGCCGGTAATCATATTGATGAAAGTCGTTTTCCCGGCCCCGTTGGCCCCGATCAGACCCACCACGGTATCCTTTAGAATGGCCGCGGAAATATCCCAGGCCGCAATGACCGCACCGAAATTTTTTCGAAGATTTTGAGCTTCCAGAATCGGTAAGGCTGCCATGATCAAACTCCCTTGGGACGGATTTTAAAAACAGACCACAGCCCGGCCGGCAGGAAGAAGATGACCAGCAACAAGGCCGACCCTAAAACCATCTGCCAGGTATTGGGCGAATATTCATAGGCAAAGCTGCGGATGGATTCGAAAATCAAGGCCCCCAGGAATGGGGCCAGGACACTTCCGGTGCCTCCTAAGATAGTGATAAAGACGAATTCCCCGGAAGTCGTCCAGTAGGCCATTTCCGGATCGATGTGCCCCACGGTCATGGCTGTCAAAGCCCCTCCCAATCCGGCCAGGGTGGCGGCGATGACATACTTGATGTGGATGGCCCGGCGTACCGAAGCGCCCATGTATTCCACCCGGAGCTCGTTGTCTTTAATGGCCGGAGACAAGCGACCCAGAGAAGTTCTCAAATATCGGTTCAGGCCCCAGGCCACCAGAAAGATCACCAAACAGGCCAGGGCAAAAACAGCATAGCGAACCCAGCGGCCGGACACGGCCATCCCCAAAAAGGTGGGTACGCTCACATTGAATCCGTCTGTGCTCCCCAAGAGGGCCGTTTTGACCAGAAGGCCGTAAAGGATCATGGAAAAAGCCAGACTCAGCATGGCGAAAAAGATACCCCGGTAGTTGGCCAGGAGAAAGCCCAGGATAAAGGCAAAAATTCCGGCCACCAAGGCCCCGGAGACCAGTGATAAAAGGGCATCATTGATGCTTAGGGCCAGGCCCAGACTTCCCACTGTATAAGCCCCCAGGCAATAATACAGGCCTTGCCCGAAAGAAACCAATCCGGTTCGCAGCAGCAACAGGAGTCCTAAGACCACCAGTCCTTTACCGAACGAGACGGTAACCAGAAAGAGCATCCATTGGGGAAGAAAAGGGCCGATACCCAGCAAAACCGCTAATACCCCTGCCAATACCCGAAAAGTATAATCAACCCGGTTCATATCTTGCGGGCCTCCGGTCGTAAAATAATCTTTAAGGATTTAACGGAAGCGCCAAGGTTCATATCTTGCGGGCCTCCACACTACTGAACAATCCTTGAGGTTTCAAGACCAGGACCATGGCCATAACCAGATAGATGCTGAACAGCTCTATTTCCGGAAGGTAATGGACGGCCGCCGACCGCACCAGACCGACGATCAGGGACCCCAGGGCCGCTCCCGGCAGGCTGCCGAGTCCGCCGATAACCACCACGGCAAAAGCCAGGACGATCACCTCGACGCCCATACCGGGCACCACCGAAACCGTCGGTGCGGTAAAGGCCCCCCCGATGGCAGCCAGCATGGCCCCGACGGTAAAAGTGATCAGGTAAAAACGATTCACTTTAATACCCATGGCCAGGCTCATTTCCTGGTCATGAATCACCGCCAGGAGCAATTTACCCTGTCTGGTATACTGCAGCACCCATATCAGACCGATTCCAGTCGCCACAGAAACGCCGACCAAGATGAGATTATAGGCGGGATAACTGAGACCGGCAAAATCAAGACTCCCCAACAGACCATAGGGCTCCGAGATGAAATAGGGATCAACCCCCCAAATCAATTTGATCACATCTTCCAGGATCAGAAAGAGGGCGAAGGTGACGATCAACAGGAGAATCTCATCTTTGCCGTACATAAAACGGAGCAGTCCCCGCTCGATCAGCGGACCCATCACCAATCCGACGATAACCGCGGCCAGGGCCAGCATGACATAGCTGCCCAGAGGAGGGAAGCCGTGGTTCAGCCAATAGCCGGCCAGAGAAGCGGCGGCATACGCCCCCAGGGCATAAAGGCTGCCATGGGCCATGTTGAGGATCTTCATCACCCCATAGATCAAGGTCAGCCCCACCGCGATAATAAACAGCCAGGAAGAATACAGAATCCCATCCACCAGAACCGTCAACAGATCACTCATGGAAACTCCAGTCAGGACCGGAGCGGAGTCGTTCGCACCGGTCCTGTTAAGTGTTACATGAAAATTAACTGAAGGATTCAGGGGGATGAGTCAATGAGGTGATGGGGTGATGTGAGGAGGAGACCTCATTGTCACATCCACTCATTTTCTCATTCCCTCATTTGAATCCTGGAATCCTTGAATCCTATTTATAAACTACTTAGTTTCCATCCGGAAATTCGAATTTCCGGATGGAAACACCTCAATATCAGCATTAAGCTCTCGCCAGAAACCCTTTTAAAAGGGTTTCTGGCCAAAGAGGATAGCCGGCAGCTGTATGTTCTCATCCGGAAAGGTCGTTTCCGGATGAGAACTACTTCGTCTTTTTAAACCCCGACTTGATCCAATCTTCACTCTTGACCCCTTCAGGGGGGTTGACTTTGGCAGCCGGGTATTGTTTGATATTGACAAGAGTCAATTGACCCTTGACATGTTTCACCGTGCCGTAGGCCGTCCCCTGGATGGCCTGATGCCCTTTCCCCAGGGCCATTTCCACTTTTCCACTGGGGGTTTCATAAGTAAGGTGTTCCAAGGCGGCAATAACCTGGTCCTGACTGGGCGCCTTACCGGCGTTGGCAGCCTGGGCCTTTTCATAAGCGGCCTTTACTCCCAAGATGGCCTGGACCATCTTATAAGAAGGGTAAGTGGGGAGAAGGGCGTAGCGATCCTGATAAGCCTTGCGGAACCAGCGATTGAGCTCGTTATCCGGGGCAAAGACCCCATGAGGTCCCCGACCTCCGAGCATCGTCCCGTCCGGAATCTGTTTGGCCAGACGAAACATGGCTGTTTCCCCGGCGGTCAGAACCACGGTACTCTTTTTAAACAACCCCCTTGGACCGGCCTGTAAAACAAAGGCCTCCAAATCGCCTCCCCAGAAACTGGAATGGACCACATCCGCCCCGCTGGAAAGGAGGGAAGAAATTTCAGCCCCATACTGGCCGGCCATCAATTTGGGCATCTGGGAAACGACTACTTGCGCCTTTGGATTCAAGGCCTTCATAGCCGCTTCGAAGTCATTCCAGGAGTCCAGACCCCAGGCATAATTTTGGTTGATACCGGCAAATTTTTTGGTCTTTGGTTTGTTTTCCATGACATAATAGGCGGCGGCCACATTATCCATCGTAGCATGAGCCCCGGTTCGAAAGACATACTTGTAGCTGCCGTCCTCAAAGATGCGTGGTGTGCCGGCGTCAAAAATGACGGTCAGTTTCTTAAGTTCCTCTGCCACCGGCGGAATGGCAATGGCATCACCGCTGGAAATGTACCCGATGACCAAATCCACATTCTGGCGTTGGACCAGATTGCGAAACTCCGTCACTTGCTTGGTGACGCCCCCGGCCTCATCGATAAATACCAGTTCAATCGGCGCACCTCCGAATCCCTTGGTGGCATAAGGGGCCGGCACCTTACCGCCGGCATTAAGGGCTTCCGTTAATACTTCGGCCCCGTTACGGGCCGGCACCCCGAAAGGCCCGGCAGCCCCGCCGGAAAGAAAGGTAACGACGCCGATCTTTATCGGTTTCTCCTCGGCAGCCATGGCCGAGAGGGTCAAACCCAGCATAAAGAGGATGACTAGAGCGGTTACCCAAAACATATTGGGAAAAAGCCTATTAGAGGACCATTGCTTCTGCTTCATTATTTTACCTCCTGTCAAGTTCCAACCCGTCTAAGGGAATCCAAAAGTGTTAGGTTTGACGGCTTCGTAAAAAGTCCACCTGCTGTGTTGCGCTGCATCCTTCCCCGCTTTTCAGCGGGGCGGGCTTATTGCGGCGTACATGTAAGTACGCCTCACTCCTCACGATTTGCGCGCCTTGCAGCCGGTTGGCCGTTCGACTTTGTCGAACTAAAAGAAGGCATCCATTCGGATGCCGTATGCCGACCCATTAAAAGGCCTCCTTGGAGGCTGGCTGGAACTTTTTACTGTGCCGTCTCTTTGATGACTCTTTACGAGTCCATCAGGTTTCTTTCGGTTAACGGCCGTTTCTGTCTTGATGGGCTACCAAGAAAATACCTGACTATTTCCCGATGATCACCTCCTTACAACCCGGCAACTGGTCAGCGTTTTGAAATGGGGAGAATTTTTTGGTATCGTTCAAAAGTTGAGGCAAAAATCAAAGGGCTTGCAAGAACCGGGTATAGGGGGGTCTTATTTTCAGGGATTGTCCAAAGGGACACCCAATGCCCGTATGCCGGCCCGGACGGCTAAGTTAATTAGAAGCAGGGCATTCACCATAGCCTGTTTCAAGCATTGGTGACGGCCTGCTTTTGAGGCTATTTCCTATTTGGCCCGGCAAAGAAGCTTGGGGCTTTTAGGTGGACAACCCTGAAAATAAGACCCCCCTATACCCATTTATGACCTAGCTGCCATTTCCAGTTCGGGCTGATGAATTGCCTCAACTTTTGAACGTTACCAATTTTTCAAACGGTCAAATTGAACCCCAACCGGACTTCTTTCCTTTTGAATAACAAATTGTATGCCAAAACAGTTTCTTTGAAATTACAGCTCCTTAGGGTGAACCAGGCCGATACGTTTCATGCCGAAATGCATAAAATTCGTCAAATTAAAAATGATATTGATTTTATTTAATTATATTAGATCGTTATAAATATTGCTCAAATGCATGGGATTGAAAATATGCAAGATCTATTTTTTAATGATACCGTAGCGCTGGATTTTACGAGAGATAGTGGATTGATTAACCCCCAATGACCTGGCCACGCCTTGAAGGGTTTTATGTTTTTGGAGGGCCTCTTCAAGAATCTTTTTTTCGTAGTCAGCCAGGGTCCCTTTCATGCTGGTGTTATCCCGGTCCCAGACAAACAAGGGACTCCCCTTTCTTAAAAATGTGGGAATATCTTCCAGGGAAATGGTCTGTTTATCACTCATGACGACTAATCCCTCGACTATATGAATCAGTTCACGGATGTTGCCGGGGAAAGAATAATTGGCCAAAATCTCATAGACTTCGGAGGAAAGCGTTTTTTTAGGCTCCATAGTCTTATTGAACTTTTTTAAAAAATGATTGATCAGGGGAACGATATCCTCTCGACGCTCTCTCAGAGGGGGTATAGTCAACGGCAGGGTGCTCAACCTGAAATACAGATCCTTTCGAAAACTGTTATCGCTGGTCAGGGCAAGTAGATCACGATTGCTGGCGGCTATTAATCTGAAGTCGATTTGTTTGGGCCGGGTGCTTCCCAAACGGGTGATCTCTTTGTCTTCAATCATCCCAAGTATTTTGACCTGCAGATAAAGAGGCAGGTCGGCAATCTCGTCCAAGTAGACTGTCCCGCCGTGGGCGATCTCCAGAAGACCGGCCTTCCCTTCGCCTCTCGCCCCGGTAAAGGCCCCTTTTTCATAGCCGAACAGCTCGCTTTCCAGGAGATTTTCAGGGATGGCCCCGCAGTTAATTTTTACAAAATTATTTTCCTTCCTCGGGCTGGCCTGGTGGATGAACCTGGCCAACAAGTCCTTTCCCACCCCTGACTCACCGCCCAGAAGAACGGCCGAATCCACCCTGGCCATTTTTAAGGCTTTTTGTAAAACCAGCCGCATGGCCGGACTTTTAATGACCAGTTCCTGTTCCGCCTGGATCAGGTATCCCTGTTCGATCAGTTGATCCTGGTATCTTTTGGTCAGTTGTTTGCTCTCCTCTAACTC
>JAZDOU010000193.1:0-19194 GCA_043798385.1 Pseudomonadota bacterium | reverse complement strand
ATGATCAGCGGCCAGATCAGCCGCCAGGGCTGGGCGGCCGGCAACCTGAATCAAGGGATGTATCCCGCCGGCCCGGTCATCGGCCGCATCCATGACATTCCTTCCGTCGCCGACCTGATCAAGCGGATCATCGCAGAGGCCATGGAAACCAAGGCACGGTTGGACAAGCTGGTCTGAAGGATTAGTTCGAAAATAACGTTCGTCGTTAAGCGTTCGTCTAAAGATACTTTCATGCCCCGGCTCCCGACCGATCGGCTATTCGGCCACCGAATGGTGGCCTCTTCAAAAGCTCGGCGTTTCGGCTTCCGAATGGAAGCCTTTTGGGGAGCTCGGCAAAGCCGAGGGGAGTGAGCGGCCCGATCTTTCGAGGAGACTCCCAGAGGGAGTCAGACAGGGAGCCTCTTCGAAAGCTCGACATACGGTCGGCTTTGCCGACCTTATAGAAAGGCTCCCATTCGGGAGCCGCGTCGAGCGGCCTGACCGCATCGTGGCGCCCCAAAGGGCGCAGGTGGCTTAATAAGGAAATATGAAAATCTGTCAATACTTAGATCCAGAGTTAATCATACCGGACCTCCAATCCCAGGATAAGGAAGGGATTTTGGCTGAACTGGCCGGCCTGATCGCTTCCCAGGTGACTGGAATGGAGACCGCCGAGGTGCTTCAGGTATTATTGGAACGGGAGCGGTTGGGCAGTACCGGAATTGGGGAAGGGTTTGCTATACCGCATGGAAAAATGAAAAACATGGCTCAGATGATCATTGCTTTTGGCCGGTCACACCCAGGGATTCCTTTTGATTCCTTAGATGGTAAAGGGGCCCATTATTTTTTTGTTTTAATTGCCCCGGAAGATTCGGCAGCCCTTCATTTGAAAGCTCTGGCCAAGATCTCCCGTTTTTTAAAAAATAGCGCCTTTAAGGAAAGTCTCTCGCAGGCCTCCGATCGAGAGGCCCTATGGAAGGTTATTCAGGAACAGGATGAGATGCTATAAACCAGGATTCAATCCCGCCTCTGGTGGGACAGGATGCCGCCGCTCGGCTTGACTCCTTGAATCCTGGTTTTCATGCTTCGTCGGTGCCCACATGGGCATAAGTGCTGATAAGGAAACCGAATGCCGCAAAAAAGTATTCGCTTAGTAGTCATTACCGGCCTATCCGGATCAGGCAAGAGTACGGCTCTAAAGGCCTTTGAAGATATCGGTTTTTTTTGTATCGACAATCTTCCGGCTACCTTGCTCCCCCGGTTCTTGGAGTTGCAGGATCAGATATCCCGTGAGGTTATCAAAATTGCCCTGGTTATGGACCTGAGGGGGAAAGATTTTTTAACCAAATTTCCAAAGATCTTTCAGGAGATCAAGCGGAAAGGATACCTGGCTGAAGTATTATTCCTGGAGGCCACAGAAGAGGTCTTGATACGCCGTTTCAGTCAGACCCGTCGTCATCACCCCCTCGGAGACCATCGCCTGCTGTCCAGCACTATTCGACTGGAAAGAAAGAAGATGGCGCCCATCAAGCGGCTGGCTACTTTTTGCTTGGAGACCAGCCAACTCAACGTCCATCAACTCCGGGAGGAAATCCTGCGGCTCTTCTCCAAGGTGGCCCAACCGGTTAAAATGACCATGAACCTGATTTCATTCGGCTATAAATACGGCCTTCCCCAGGAAGCCGATATCGTTATGGATGTCCGTTTCTTGCCCAACCCCTTTTTTGTCCCGGAGTTGAAGGAGATGGACGGAAATCAAAAACCAGTCATCGATTACATTATGAAATGGAAAGAGACTAAGATTTTTATAAAAGACTTTTTCGCCTTGATTTCCTTTCTGATCCCTCAATATCAGAAGGAAGGGAAATCCCATCTGACCATTGCCGTGGGCTGCACTGGCGGAAGGCACCGTTCGGTGACATTAATAAATGCTTTAGCTGAGTTTTTAAAAAAGCAGAAACTTTTGATCAATATCCGACATCGGGATATTCGGTTAGGATAAAGAGGCAACAGGCCTATGATTGGAATCGTTATCGTGACTCACTGTAATCTGGGTCGGGAACTTGTGCGCTCGGCGGAGTTTATCGTGGGAAGTCTTAGTCAGACCCTGGCGGTCTCTCTTAACCCGGATGATCAGGAGAAGGCCCTGAGGGGAAAGATTGCCGAGGCCATCGAAAAGGTGGATACCGGGGAGGGAGTCATCCTGCTTACTGATATGTTCGGGGGCACTCCCTCTAATATCAGCCTTTCTTTTTTAGCCGACGGAAAGGTTGAGGTGGTTACCGGGGTCAATCTGCCCATGTTGATTGGTCTGGCATCCAAAAGGGAAGGAAAAATATTGAATCTTGTGGCTCAAGAGATCAAGGAGTATGGACTACGCAGTATTGCCTTGGCCGGGGAGATCTTGAAGAAGGAGATCAAATAACGGGTTCAGCTGTGATTATTAATCCCGCCCAGTTGAACGACTTGCCGGATTTATTAACCATCGAGACGGCCTCCTTTGTTCAACCCTGGTCGAAAGCCGACTTTTTATCCGAGTTAGGTAAGATCCCCCCCAGTATTTATGTGTCCCGAAGAGACCCCGCAGGTCCAATTTTAGGATATATCTGTTTCTGGCCGGTGGCCGATGAGATCCAGATGCTTAAACTCTCTGTCCATCCCGAGTGTCGTCGGCAAGGGGTGAGTCGAATTTTGATGACTTTTCTCTTAAACCAGGCTCGAGAAAAAAAAGTCTCTAAAGTATTGCTCGAAGTCCGTCCTTCCAACCAGGCTGCCCTGACCTTGTATCAGTCTCTGGGGTTTGAGGCCCTTTATCGCCGCCCCCGTTATTATGACTCGGAAGGTGAAGATGCCCTGGTAATGGAATGGACGGCAATTTAAGAGATTTTTAAAAAATGTTCAAAGGTTGCTCTAATACCGTTCCCAGTGTCCCGATACCCAGTACCGGCCGACATTTCCATTGATAAAAGTTAAATAATTTTTTGTTTTAACTAACTATTTTATTTCGTGTCTAAATGGACAGCAGTTAGAATATGACCGATGACCAGTTAGTTGAGCGGGTAAAAAATGGGGATTCTCTGGCCTTTGAAGAACTGGTCCTGCGCTACCAGAAGCCCATCTATTATTTTGTGTTGAGAATTTTAAAGCATCCCTTGGAGGCTGAAGATACGGTCCAAAAAATATTTTTGCTGGCCTATCAAAACATCAGAGGATTTCGCTTTGATTCGACTTTTAAGACCTGGTTATATCGAATCGGGATTAATCAGTGCAATAATTTTTTTCGCCAGAATAAAAACCGGGAGTTTACCTCAGTCGATGAGTTTCCTTTAGCCGATCTCAAGGCTAATCAGGAAGGGGAGGTGTCGGAAAAGGAGACCCTCGATGCTCTCCGAAAGGCCGTAGAACGGCTTCCTTATAAACAGAGGATGGTGGTTACTTTAAGGATCTATCAGGAACTCTCTTTTGAGGAGATTGGAACAGCCCTCACTATGCGGGCCAATTCAGCCAAAGTCAATTTTCACCATGCCATGGAAAAACTAAAAAAATGGATGAAGACCTAAACACCAGGAAGACGATTTCCTGTAAAAGAGTAAAAAAACTGATCGTCGGATATTCTCAAAATCTCCTGGCCCCTGATTGGGCTGAGCGGATAGAGGGCCATCTCTCCATTTGCCCGGAGTGCCGCCAGGCCTATCAAGAGACCCAGAAGATCCTGGGCCTGTTAGGTCAGGACCGATTGCCGGAGCCTGGAGAGGGATTTTGGAACCGGTTGAGCTCCCGGATAATGCACCAGGTCCGTCTGACCAGGCCGGAACCTGTCAGAATTCCCTGGACTAAAAAGATCTGGGGAAATCCATTCGGGTGGCCGGGATATGCTTGGGCCACGGCCTTGATTCTTATCCTCTTGACCCCGGTGGTCATTTATACTATCCATTTTAAAAATCAGTCTCAACCCCTGGTCCAGGAATTATTAGGGAATGAATGGAGATGGGAGATGGGGCTTGAATCGGTCCCTTCGGCCTTTGAAAGCCTCTCCCCCAAGGAATCAATCCGCTTAGGGAAAAGGATCGTGGCCGGGATGGGCAGGGATTTCCCCGGACTGAGCCCATTGGCGGCGGAAGATGAGCTGTCATGGGATGTGTCTCGTTCTTTGGAAGGCCTGGATAAAGCAGAACTGGACCTTCTAATTAAAAAAATTAAAACCGGCGGTTCGGCTGGGTTTAAGGAGGAAGGACGTTATGTCTCTTAAGAACACCCTCTCGATTGTTCTCCTTTCTTTTATCCTGGGGAGTTCCTTGGCTTGGGCTCAACCCGGGAAGGAAATCAAAAACCCTCATGAAAAGGCCCGGGAACGGATTCAGATGATCAGGATGTGGAAACTAACCGAGGCACTGAAATTGGATCGGGAAGAAGCCGCTCGATTTTTTGCGATCACCAGCCAATATGAAGAGACGCAAAGAAAGCTCCGTCGGGATTTCCAGGAAGAGATCCTGAGGCTTAGAGTCCTGATGCGGGAAATGCACCCTCCGGAGAGAGAGTTACGGGAGGTCATCTCTCGAATAAAAACCAAGAGTAGAGATCTAAGAGACATCAAACAGAAGCAGGAGGAGGAGGAACTGCATGGCTTGAAACTGGAACAGCAGGCCCGGTATATCCTGTTTCAGGTTGACTTCCGAAGGGATATGGAAAACATGATCCGGGAGATCCGGGAAGAAAGGTCCAACCGGGGAGGTCATGAGACCGGGTCTGAAAAAATAAGATAAGGAAGTGCCGTGAGACTAAAAAATAAAGTAGCCATCGTTACCGGGGCCGGTCAAGGGATCGGCCGGGCCATTGCCTTGCTGGCTGTTCGGGAAGGGGCCAGAGTGGCCCTGGTGGACTGGAATCAGGAAACCGGGGCCGAAACCTTAAGGCAAATGGAAGCAGCCGGTGGGGAAGGGCGTTTCCTGACGGCTGATATTTCCCAGGACTCCGAGGTCCGGAAGGTGGTTGAAGCCATTCAGCGGCTTTGGGGACGAATTGATATCCTGATCAATAACGCCGGATTTGACCGTCCGGCCGGAATTTTTAAGATCAAGCCGGAAGATTGGGAGGCCGTCCTGGGGGTCCACCTGCGGGCGGCCATGATGTTTATGCATTACGTCATGCCCATCATGAGAGAACAAAAAACCGGCCAAATCATCAACCTGTCTTCCATCTACGGGAAGGTGGGCGGTAAAGGGGAAATCGCCTATGCCACGGCCAAGGCCGGCCTCCTGGGGTTGACCAAGAGTGCGGCCAAGGAGGTGGGAAAATATGGAATCCGCGTCAATGCCGTCCTGCCCGGCCTGACTGAAACGCCGGCTATTCAGACCATGATGGCCGAAAAATTCAAACAAGAAATCCTGGCCCAGACCCCTCTGGGAAGAATGGCCCAACCCGAAGAGATCGCCCGGGCGGTACTATTTCTGGCCTCCGATGAAGCCAGTTATATTACCGGTGCCTGTTTGGAAGTCTCCGGCGGCTGGGAAATGTGAGAGGCAACCCCGGCAACCCGCAACAATTATCCTTACCAAAATCACAAGGCAGAGATTCCTTGTCCCGGAGGCTTGTAGCGATTAAACGACAAAGGTCTTCGAATCTACCGGAAAAGCAAACTTGTCATAAATACGCTGGATTCCCAGGCCCCGGCGGACCGGGCTGATCCCCAATTTTCGAAACCGATCCTCCATTTGGGAACAGATCTGGAGGAATTGAGAGACCATACCCGGCGCTATGGTCTGAAACTGAATTCGATCCGCTTCCAACCCCGTTTCCGTAATGGCCTCTTTAAGGAACTGGACTCGTTCCAGGGCCATCTTATTTCCTTCAAAGGATTGGCAGCCTTCGATATGGCAGGCCAGAATCAGGACCCCATCGGCCCCTTCCTGCAAGGCATGAAGAATATAATCCGGGTCTATTTTCCCGGCACAGGGTACCTGAACGAATTCAAAGCCGACGGGTATGGGTTCTTTATAGAGAAGGGCCTGTTGAACCGTTTTTTCGGCTGAGTTCCGGCAGCAGAAGGCTACCACCTGGGGGGACATGGTGTCATATTTTCTTTCAGTAAAAAAAGTGGACACCTCGGCCGTAATGGTTTGATCCCGGTAATTCTTAATCTGGATGGCATCCATAGGGCATTCAGCGGCACAGATGCCGCAAACCTGACAGGCCAGGGCAGATATCTGTGGGCGGCGATAGAGGAAACTAATCGCCTGATGGGGACAGGAACGGACACAGGTCAGGCAAATGGTGCATTTCTTGCGATCTATTTCGACCCGAGGGGCTTCGACTTCCCGGGTTCCTTGGCCGATCAATTCGGCCGCCAAGAGAAGGGCTTCTTGGACTTCGGAAAGGGAGTCTTCATTATCGGTAACCGGTCGGCGGCTGCCCCCCACCACGAAAATCCCTTTTCTGGGAGTCCGGACAGGAAGGGCATAGACCTGATCCGGAGACATAAAACCGGCCGCATCCAGGGAAACCCCTAAGACCTCAGCCAAGGCCTTCAAGTCGGCATGGGGTTTGAGGTCTTCATCAACTACCAGAAGATGGGGTTGAAGAGTCAGGGAGCGGCCAAGTATTTCGTCCTGGAAGGTAATCTCCAACCCCTGGGTGCTTTCCTGAAAACCGGGATGTCCCTGGTCAAACCTGAAAAAGATGATTCCTTCTTCCCTGGCCTGGGTATAGACCCTTTCTATCCCCTGCTCGGCCACCTTCATATTTCCTGAAAGAAAATAAACCTGATTATCCGGCAAGCCCTGGATGGTGCGGGCGTTCCTTAAGGCCCTGAGAGCCACTCCGGGAGAGGATTCGGAAGACAGGCCTAAAAGAAAAACCACCTCTGTGGGCTGACTTTCCGGCAATACTTTTTCTTTATAGGCCGGTGAAGCCAACATGACCTCTAATTGGGAAAGAGAGAGGATTTTTCTGCCGGGCTCTAAGCCATAGGGGCCGAAAAGAGGATCTTCCCGGGCCGGCAAGGTCACGATTATTGCCCCAACCGGCAACCTGGACTTCTGGCCCTCTCCATCTCGAATGACGGCCTCAAAATTTCCGGCTTTTCCCGTTAGACTAATCAGACGGCCATTAGGGATCAATCTGATCCCGGGTTGTTGGGAAATAGTCTTCCACTGGTCCGCATCCCGTTTTGAATTGGAACCGGAGTGGTAACCACCCTGGGCGGTTTCTTTGGCACTTACCAGGATACAAACCTCGTAACCCAGTTTGAGGGCTTCCCGGGCTGCCGACAAGGCGGTAAGATCCCCTCCGATGACCAGAATACGGGGTACCGTCTCAAGATGTTCAAGAAGGTGGGATTCAGCAATCAGTTGATGCCGAATGGCTTGCCTTAAGAGCAGGGCAGATCTTTCCTGGACCACTTCGGGTTCAACCTGAACGCCCAGATAGTCAGGAAGCACATTGATTAAGGTGACCTGGTCCTGGCTCAGACCCATTTTGCCCAATTCCTGATGAAAGGTGTTCTGGTAGTTGGATGAATGACAACTGGCAATAATCAAATGGGAGAGGCCTTTTTCGGAGATTTCCCGGGATAGTCGGGAAGCACTGGTTTCCCATTGATCCTGATAGAGATCTTCCACTACCCGGACCTGGGGAAAGGACTGGGCAATCTTCTTCAATTCCTCTGTATTGATGACTTCCTGGGCTTGTTTCTCTTTATGACAGACAAAAACCCCGATCTCGTTTTCTGGCAACATAAAAGATTTCTCCCGTTATTAAACCCGCAATTCGTAACCCGCAACCCGCAACAGAGACATTCTATTACCCCATCCTTACCCCTAAATAATCGGCCACCTGGTAGGCCGCCTGGCCACCATGGGCAATAGACTGAGCGATGTCCATAGGGCCGGTTATTGTTCCGGCGGAAAAGATTCCCGAGGAGTCTTTCCGGGCCAGAAAACCGTCCTCATTCAGCGGTAATTGAAACATGGCGGCCCAGAGACTATTTTCTGCAGCGGGCATCAGGCCGATAGAGAGTACCAGGAGATCAAAAATTTCTTCACGGGGAGGTCCCCCCCCTTCGCTCTGAAATCCTAAGGCAATCCGGTCTCCAGCGGCCTTGCTGAAACCGCCGGGAATCCCCCGGATAAGGGTCAGGGTGTGCCTGGCTTCCTCATAAAGGGGCAGGAATTCCTTTCCGAAATTTTGGATGTCCATAAAAAAAACAGTGGATTCAATTTCCGGCCAGCGATGTTTAATGGCCTTGCCCATCCGCAGGGCATAGCCGCAACAGATCCGGGAACAAAAGAGGTGGTTCAGTCCCCGGTCCCGGGAACCGATGCACTGGATGAAGGCCAGCCTCTGGGGTCTTTTTTGATCCGAGGGCCGCAGGACCTGCCCCTCGGTCCGAATCATCCGTTCCAATTCCATAGCAGTGATGATATTCGGGACCTGGCCGTATCCCAGGCTGGATTTGGTCGAAGGATCAAAAGGGGTATAGCCGGTTGCCAGAACAATGGCATCTACCTCAAGGTGATGCCTGACCGGTTGGCGCTCCAGATCGATGGCCTTTTCAGGGCAGTTGTCCTGACAAAGGCGGGCCTGGGAATCTCTGAAATATAGGCAGGCCTGTTCATCAATGGCGTAAACAGGATGGGTAGCCGAAGAAGGCAGGCCTTTGATAATGGCCCCGTCCTCGACCGCCGGGCAGGTTTGAAAACAGATCCCGCAGTTATTACATTTCGAAGGATCGATATAGTCCGGCTTTTGCGTTATAGAAACGGAAAAGGTTCCCTTGCTCAGAGGTTCGGATTGATCTAATTCGGCTCGGGTCAATATTTTTACCTGAGGATCCTGAACGATTTCGGAAAGACGTTCCTCAACCAGACAATAGTTGCATTTTTGACAGGTGTCGGTGGCCTTGCAAAAAAAGTTCAGGGCCTGGCCTCCGATGAAGTGCTGTTTCTCGACGACGATGACCGAAAGGCCGAGTTTGCTCAAATGGCCGGCACAGGTGAGTCCGGCAATGCCGCCTCCGATGATAAGTACCTTTTTATTAATTTCCAGATCGGATGTTTTTTTTACTTCCAAAGGAGTTCCCCCTTTGTCAATTAAACGTTGCGAGTTGCGAGTTACGGGTTCCGGGTTCAAACCCGCAACACGTAACCCGAAACCCGAAACAACTCAACACACTGTTCTTAAATCCATTACCTGATTCAAATTCCGGCCTTCGTCAAAATCTCCGGTATCAATTCCTCCTGTCCCATGGCCATGATATGCACCCCATCTCCCAAATGGTTGGCCTTGAGTTCCTTGATCTGATTGACCATCCATTCCAGGGCCTTCTTGGGTCCGTCGGTTTCACCGGCGTGGCGGAATTCCTCAATGATGGGAAGGGGAACAATAACGCCGGGAAGGGAGCCATCCTGATAGGTGCTGATTTCTGCCCAGGTTAACAGCCGGAGGCCGACAATGATCTTGGTTTCATATTGCCGGGCAAATTTCATGAAATCGGCCAGCCGGTTGAGATCGAAGACCGCTTGGGTCTGAAAGAATGGCAGCCCCAATTCCGCTTTTTTAGTAAATTTTAATAACTGCGGTTCCAGGGGATCGGCTTCCGGGGTTACTACGGCCCCTAAGCACAACTGCGGCCGGCCGTTCAAGGAAAGACCGTTAAAGTCTTTCCCCTCATTAAATCCTTTAAACATCTTGAGGGCCTGAACGGAATCCAAGTCATAAACCGGTTTAGCTTCCTTGTGATCCCCGTGGGTCGTATGGTCTCCGGTCATGCAGAGGATGGTACTGATACCCAGGGCCGCGGCCCCCAGGGCCTCCGAAGCCAGGGCTAAGCGATTTTTGTCCCGGCAAGCCATGTTAAGAATGGGTTCCCCACCGGCCTGTTTGATCAAAAGGCAAGCCGGTAGGGCCGCCAGGCGCATAACCCCGCCCCTATTATCTGAGAGGTTAATCCCGTCGGTTCGATCCTTGAGGGCCTGCACCTGCCTCAGCAGGTCGCTGGTTTCTACCCCTTTAGGGGGATCTAATTCTACGGTGATTAAGAATTTTCCGTTCTTCAAGGCTTCCTGAAAAGATTTACTCATGGGCTTGAAATCTCCTCTTGTAGGCGGCATGGGTTTGATAAGCCGGTGTGGTTCTTAAATTGTGCCGGCTGGGTTCAAAAGCCTTTCGAATTAGATCCAGGCGGCCTGTTTTTTCTAAGCGCCGGTAGATCAGGGTCCAGGCACAGGGCTTCTCGCTATCCACCTCACACTGCCCATGGACTGTCCCACCACAGGGACCGTTTAAGAGGCCTTTGGCACAAATGGTCTTGGGACAAATGCCTCCGGTCTGGTCCAGGACACATTCATGGCAGGCCCGGCAGCGTTCAGTCCAAAAACCCACGGCTTCGTTAACGCCGATAAAGGTGGTGTTGACGCCGGGTAAAACCGGTTTGGTGTCGAACCTCTCAGCCAGAAATTGGATACCCGCCCCGCAGGCCAACGAAAGGATGACCTGGTTTTCTTCCACTTGGTCTTTCAGCTCATCGAGAAATTCCTTATCGCACTGGCGCTCAACAGTACATTCACTGATGGCCAGGGGTTTTCCCTTAATCTGGGAGGCAATGGAAAGCTCGGCGGCCAGCAGCCCGACTTCTTTCTCTCCGCCTGTCAGGCAGACGGCCACGCAGGTTCCACATCCGGCAATCAAGACCTTTTTATAAGGGGCCAACATGGCCTCGATTTCAGCAAAGGGTTTTCTTTCGGCAACGATCATAAATAACTCCTTAATCTAAAAATAACGGTTCAAGGTCCGACTTATTTAACTTGGCACATCGGTTTGGGCGGCCTCATCGAGAGTTAATGGTCGGGGACCAGGTGGGACTTCTGAGCGTTTTTTTCGAATGGGATTAGGTCCCAGTTCCCTGGCCCGCTCGGTCATCTCCCTGACGGCCTTGGCCCAGTTGGGGGCATCGGAGGCCCCGATATGATACATCTCCAACCGGCGCCCATCCAGACCGATCTCATCCAAGAGTTGTTTGGCATGGGCGACTCTTTCTTTGGCTCTGAGATTTCCTTCCAGGAAATGGCAGTCTCCAATTTCTCAGCCACCGACCAAGAGGGCGTCGGCGCCGGCCTCAAAGGTCTTGAGGATGTGCAGGGTATCCACCTTGCCGGTGCATAATAATTTGACGATGCGCACATTATGGGGATACTGCAGGCGCATGGAACCGGCCATGTCTGCGGCGGTATAGGTACAATAGGTACAGACCATGGCGACAATTTTAGGGTCATAGGCTGGCATATTCGGGCTCCTTTAACCAATCAAAGATGGCCATTTCCTTGGCAATAATCTGGTCGTCCCGCTGATGCTGGACCTGAATGAGCTTTCTGGGACAGGCACTGGCGCAGTTGCCGCAGCCCTGGCAGGAGGCGGGATTGATAGTAATCATGCCTTCTGCATCCACCTGGGGAACCCCGAAGGGACAGGTGCGGACACAGGTCATACAGACGATGCACCGTTCCTGATCCACCACGGCTACCTGGCCGCCGACATTGATCTGTTTCTGGGCCAGGATGGTGGCCGCCCGGGCGGCCGCCCCCTTGGCCTGGGAGATACTCTCTTCCAAAAATTTGGGACCATGGGCCAGACCACAGAGGAACATGCCGGCACTGGCAAAATCCACCGGGCGCAGTTTGATATGGGCCTCCAGGAAAAATCCGTCGGCATCCGAGGGGATCTTCAGGACCGAGGCCAGGGGTTTGCTTTCCGGGTTGGGACGAATGGCGCTGCTTAAGACCAGATAATCCGGATTGAAGCGGATGGCCCGGTTAAGGTTGCCATCCAGTACCGTTACCCTGATCTGGGTCCCCTCCAGGGCGACTTCCGGTTTTTGATCCCCTTCATAGCGGATGAAGCGCACCCCGGCCTCCCGGGCTTTTTTATAATAAAGCTCCTTTTGGGCATAGGTGCGCATATCGCGATAAAGCACAATGACCTGGGTATCTGGATTCAATTCTTTGATCTTCAGGGCATTGGAAACCGCGGTGGAACAGCAGACCCTGGAACAATAGGGATGGTCTTCTTCCCGGGAGCCTACGCACTGGATCATGACCACTTGACGGGCCTGGCGGATCTCTTCCGGATTTTCGGACAAATGTTGGTGCATTTCCATCTGGGTCCTGATCCGGGGATCCTGTCCGTAGAGATACTCGCTGGGTTGATATTCCCGGCCGCCGCTGGCGACCACCACCGCCCCGTGTTCTATGGTTTGTTTTTTCCCCTGCTGAATAAAGGTGCTGTGAAAGTTTCCGACATGGCCGGTGATCTCCGATAGTTCCGCCCCGGTAAAGACCCGAATCTTTTGGTGGGCATTTACCCTGGTGGTCAGGTTTTTCAAGTAGGACCGTACATCCACTCCTTCCAGGGTAAAAGCCAGTTTGAGGGCGTTTCCTCCCAACTGGACTTCTTTTTCGATCAGATAGGTCTCAAAGCCCTGGTCCGCCAGATTGAGGGCCGCGGTCATCCCGGCCACTCCCCCACCGACCACTAAGGCCTTCTGGACGACCTTAAAGGGGATTTCATATAACGGTTCCAGGAGGTTGGAACGGGCCACGGCCATACGGACCAGGTCTTTGGCCTTTTCCGTGGCCAAGTCCGGATTGCTCTGATGAACCCAGGAACACTGATCCCGGATATTGGCCATTTCGAAGAGGTATTTATTTAGTCCGGCTTTACGCAAGGTTTCTTGAAAAAGGGCTTCATGGGTTCGGGGGGAACAGGAGGCTACAATCACCCGGTTGAGACCCTGTTCTTTGATGACCTCCTCCATCTTTTCCATACTGTCGGTGGAACAGGTAAAGAGAAAATGATCGGCATA
Organism: Pseudomonadota bacterium; assembly: GCA_043798385.1. Taxonomy (GTDB): domain Bacteria; phylum Desulfobacterota; class RBG-13-43-22; order RBG-13-43-22; family RBG-13-43-22; genus RBG-13-43-22. Next base: position 6,362 of record JAZDOU010000193.1, on the reverse strand, counting down.
GACCACACCCGGAAAGGTCCGGGCATATTCGGTGACTGCGCTGACATCAACCACACCGGCAATATTGATACCGCAATGACAGATAAAGATCCCGATCTTGGGTTCTTCCAGGCGGATATCACGTTCCGGAGGAAAAACCATCTCTTCCACCCGGGTCCCTCGCGCCTCGGATAACAGGGCGGCAGCTTCGGCGGCCGCACCGCTGGCCTGGGTGACCGTTTCAGGGATGTCCTTGGGGTTTTGAAAGACCCCGCTGACAAAGATGCCAGGTCTGGAAGTGCCGACTATATTCAGTTCAGGGGTCTGACAAAAGCCGAACCGATCGGTCTTAAGATCCAGGGTCTCGGCCAGTTCCCGGGCCTCAGGGTGGGGTTTCAGACCCACAGAAAGGATGACCAGATCAAATTCTTCATCCTGAAAGACATTGGCTTCATCGATATAGGACAGGTGCAGGTTGTGGGTCTGGGGATTTTCCGTAACCCGGGAAATCTGGCTGCGGACATAGCGCACACCGTGATCCTTTTTGGCCCGTTCATAATAGCGATCAAATCCTTTTCCCTGAGCCCGCACATCTATGAAAAAAATAGTCGGTTCAATCGTTGAAATATGTTCTTTGGCGATGATGGCCTGTTTAGTGGCAACCATGCAGCAGACATAGGAACAATAATCCTGATTGATAGAGGCATCACGGGATCCCACACATTGGATCCAGGCCACCTTGGTGGGCTCCTTCCCCTCCGATGGCCGCTGGATGTGGCCGGTATAAGGCCCTGAGGCGGATAAAAATCGCTCGAATTCCAGGCTGGTAATCACATTGGGGTAGCGCCCATAGCCGTATTCCCCCTTGAGGCGGGCGTCAAAGGTCTCAAACCCGGGGCTGGTGATGACCGCCCCGACCTCCAGGTTCAGGACGCTGTCCGTCATGGTATGGTCGATGGCCCCGGCCTTACAGGCCTCCAGACACTGGTAGCATTCGGAGCAGATGCCGCAGGCCAGACAGCGGGAGGCCTCGGCGATGGCCTCCTCTGCGGTCATGACCGCCACTACTTCCTCAAAATCGCTTCGTCGAGAGACCGGATCCGTGCGTCTGGGGTGAAAACGGGGTGCAGAAACAATCCCCTGGGTCTCAGGGAGGGCGATCTCAAAGTGTTTCTCCCGCCCTTCTCTCAGGTCCTGACCTTGTATATAACGGTCAATGGAGAGGGCCGCCTCTTTGCCCATGGCAATGGCCTCGATGACCGTCTTCGGGCCCAGTACCACATCCCCACCGGCAAATATCCAGGGGATATCCGTTTGCAGGGTCAAGGGATCGGCCTGGAGCGTCCCCCACGGGGTGAAGTTCAGCCCGGAGACCGGTTGAAGTTTTTCCACTTCCGGTTGTTGGCTGATGGCCGTAATAACCCCGTCCAGGGGCATCCGGAACTCGGATCCCTGAACCGGAAGGGGCCGTCGTCTGCCCGAGACATCCGGTTCTCCCAGGGCCATCTTGATACATTCCACGGCCATAAGCCTTCCCTGATCATCTCCGATAAAGCGGACCGGGGCGGTCAAATAATGAATCCGGACCCCTTCCTCCAGGGCTTCTTCAATCTCCTCTTCATAGGCCGGCATCTCTTCCCGGGTACGGCGGTACAGCACCAGGGCCTCCTCGGCCCCCAGTCGCAGGGCGGTGCGCACGGCGTCAATGGCCACATTGCCGCCGCCGATAACGGCCACCCTTTTCCCCAGGGATTCCTGTTGTCCTAAGGCCGCCCGGCGGAGAAAATCCACTCCGGGAACCACCCCGCTCAGATCCTCACCCTCCAGACCCAGACGGATGCCCTGATGGGCCCCGATGCCGACAAAGACGGTCTCAAATCCTTCGCTTTTAAGCTGGTCCAGGGTTCGGTCCGGGCCGATGGGGCTGTTCAATTGGATCGTCACGCCCAGACTCTCAATAGCCCTTATCTCCCGTTCCACAACCTCTTTGGGCAAGCGGTAGTTGGGAATCCCTACGGTCAGCATTCCTCCGGCCTTCGGAAGGGCTTCAAAGATAGTCACCCCATAGCCCTTCAGGGCCAGATAATAAGCACAGGTCAGGCTGGCCGGGCCGGAGCCCACAATGGCCACGGTCTCTTTTTTCTTTTCCGCCGGCGGCGGCAGATTCACCTCTCCCAGATCCTGTTCGATGTGGGCCACAAAGCGTTTCAGTTCCCGGATGGCAATGGGCTGGTCCACTTCGCTGCGCTGGCAGACCCCCTCGCAAGGATGGGTGCAGACATAGCCGCAGACAAAGGGCAAAGGGTTCTCCCTCCGGATCAGGGTCAGGGCCTCTTGAAACTTGCCCTGGCCGATAAGGGCCACATAGCCCTGGACACTGATATGGGCCGGACAGGTGGCCTTGCAAGGCGAGGTCCCCCGTTTGTCAATGGCAAAGGTCGAGGGAACGGCCTGGGGAAAATGGCGGTAGATGGCCTTGCGACGGTTCAACCCCATATTGAAATCAGCCGGCACCTCCACGGGGCAGACCTTGATGCAGTCTCCACAGCCGGTACAGGCCTCCTCTTTAACAAATCGGGCCTCCCTTTTTAGAAAGACATTGAAACGGCCCGGTTCTCCCTCGATTCCCGTTACCCGGGTGCGGGTCAGGATCTCAATGTTGGGATTCCCGGCCACTTCTATCAACTTCGGGGAGATCATGCAGGTGGAGCAGTCGTTGGTCGGAAAGGTCTTGTCCAACTGGGCCATGACCCCGCCGATACTGACGTTTTTGTCCACCAAATAGACCTTGTATCCGGCATTGGCCAGATCAAGGGCCGATTGCATCCCGGAGATACCGGCCCCAATAACCATGACGGCCCCCACCTTTTCGGCTTCCTGCCGGAGGGATTCCAAGACGGTTGATTCCATATCAGATGAGACCCTTTCGTTTTAAGAGGGGTTCGGGGTTAACGAGGTGACGCGCCAGCCAGGTGTTGGCCTCGGCTGCTTTCCAGGAAACCCCGATCAATTCCGAAAAATAGTAGACCGGCAGATCGTATTGTTTCCGGAAGACTTCCGATATCTTGGCCTGGGGCATATCCAGATTGGCCTGGCACATCTGGCAGGAAACCACGATGGCCTCGGCCCCGGCCTCTAAGGCCCTTTCATAAAGGCGCTGCACCAGGGTCTGAACAATGTCCGGCCGGGAGATGGTATGGCTGGCCCCGCAGCAGTCGGTTTTATAGGACCAATCATGGACCGTGGCCCCCAGGGCTTTAAGCAGGATGTCCATATTCCGGGGATTTTCGTATTGATCGGCCCCGGTGATTTTGGGAGGTCGATTAGCCATACAGCCGTAGTAACAGACCACGGACAAGTCTTTTAAGGGTTGTTTTATCCTGGTCTGGATCAGAGAGATCCAGGCCGGCTGGCTGAGGAAATCCAGCAGGTCCCATATTTTTATTTTTCCGGAAAAGGGGTAGGGCTGGTCTTTTATAAGCCCCGTTTGCAAGGCATGACCGGCAGTCTTCAGCCGATTAAAACACAAGGGGCAGGGGACGACCATATCCAGCCCGATCTGTTCGGCCAGGGCCAGATTGCGACCGGGCAGGGCGATGGATAAGAATTCATCCGTACTATGAGCGGCCGTGGCCCCACAACAGCTCCAGTCCGGGATTTCTTCCAGTTCGACCCCGATCTGCCTACAGACATACGATAAAGATTCCTGATAATCTCGGGCCGTGGCCTCCAGGGAACATCCGGGATAATACGATACTTTCATAAAAATCCTTTATTAGTGACTTAAGAATAAAAATCTACGCAAAATGGAAAGAATTTATTAAAGAACAAGCCGTTGACCCGGACCAACCAAGGGTTTTAACACATTTCGTATATCCAATTTTGGTTCCGGCTGGTCCGGGTTGGGCTAAGGGATATTGCCTAACCTTTTTTGAATAATTCTTTTATTTCTTCCCGACCTTTGATGTGCCTGGGCAGTAAGTTCAGCCGCCCTTTTCGGTACATGGTCCAGCCGAGACGCATTTCATCGAGAATGGTCAGATCCTTCAGCTTAGTGAGCCATTCACCGCTTTTAAGCATATAGTTCTGAACCAGGCCGGTTTCAAAGACCCGCCCTCTTTTCCGGATGTCGTCCATAAAGGCCCGATGAAAGGCCAGGACCTGGCTTTCTTTGGCCTGGGCTTTTTCGACAACCATGGTCTGTTTTAAAAAGTCCATGACTCCGGCAATATCAATTTCATTGGGACAGCGGGTAGTGCAGGTCTCACAGGAGGCACAAACCCAAATGGTGGCACTTTCCCAAACCTCTTTCTTTAACCCGAACTGGATGTAACGCATCATCTGGTCGGGATAAATATCCATGGCAAAGGTAACCGGGCAGCCATTGGTACATTTGCGACACTGAAAACAGGCCGAGACCTTGATGCCGCTTCCTTCCTCCACTTCTTTTAAAAAAGTGGGGTCCCCCATAATCAATTCGGGAAATTTTTGTTCCATAGTACTCCCTGCCTACTGATTATTTTTTTTGGAAGAAGTCGTTTGATCCCTTCTCAGCGAACATCGAACGTTGAACGGATTAGGCCGGACAAAATTTATTGATGCAAGCGATCAGTTCTTCCGATTCGGGAGGCTTTTCGATATAGGCCTCCGGTTCGGCAATAGCGGCCCCATGATAACGGTCCAGTTCCCGATAGGAATGAAAGAAGGTTTTTTTGGAAACCGCCGAGACCATGATAACGGGGATGTGTTTGGTGGCCTCATCGGATTTGATCTGCCGGTACAACTTCAACCCGCTTTCCTTGGGCATCATGACATCCAGGATGACCAGAGCGGGTTGGTGCTCTTTTATCATCTTCAGACCCTCTTCCCCGTCTTTGGCCACCAGGGGCTTATACCCGTTGGTCTCTACCAGGGTGGAAATGAAAATGCGAATGTCCATCTCATCATCCACCACCAATATTTTCTTTTTCATGATCTTTCCCCCTGTTTAGTACGTAAATAGGATTTGAGTCTTGATCAACCTGTACCTATTTTCATGTTTGGTGGTGCCACGCCCCAAAAGGCGGGGCATGGCGGCTTAGTACGTAAATAGGATTTAAGAGGTAACGTTGGCTCCATTCTATTTTCATGTTTCGTGGTGCCATGCCCTTGGGCAGGGCATGGGAATTAATACGAAAATAGGATTTGAGTCTTGATCAACCTGTACCTATTTCCATGGTTCGTGGTGTCACGTCCCTGACGGGACATGACGGTTTAATGAAGTCTTATTGTCCGATTTGATTGAGTTGAAAACTTTTTTCAGGATATCGAATGGCCATGACGGTGCAATGGGCTCGACGGGCCACATTCTCGGCGGTGCTCCCGAAGGTAGTCCGGTCGAGATCTGAACTGTCGGCGGCCCCTAGAACGATAAAATCGACATTCCTGGCCCTGGCGAAGCGGACGATTTCCACAAAGGGGACCCCGCCGACCACCTGGAATTCATAGTTGGAAAATTTTCCCATCTTAGGTTGGTATCTTTCCTGGAGCTTCTGGAGCACTTTCTTGATAATATCCGGGGTAATAAAGGCCTCCTGACCTCCGGGAAGTGCTTCATCGGTCACGGTGCGCATATATTTGTAGGGAGAATGCAATACATGGAAGACAATCAACCGGGCCTGGTATTTCTCGGCCATGTCCAAGGCGGAGAGGAAGGCATAATCGGCATCCTGAGAAAAATCCGTACAGTAAAGGATCTTTTCATATTTTAGAATCATGGCGATCTCCTTGCTGAATTAAAGGCCCCAAAAACCTCAGACTTCTGATCTGCATTTTCCGTACCATCATCGTCCGACTCTAAATAAGCCTGAAAAGGGGCCTTTTCAAAGGTTTCTAGGCCGTTTCTAAAATCCCGGGCGTTGCAATTGGGAAACAAATGTCGCATAGTTTCATTTCTTAGTCAATATCTGTTTTTAGCTCCGATTCTTTTCCTTCAGGTGCCGTCCGGATCGGCAAGATCACCTGAAAGAGGGATCCCTTCATCGGTTCGGAATGGACCAGGATCTCGCCGCCGTGTTCCTGGACGATTTTTTGAGACAGCAAGAGACCCAGGCCCGTTCCCCGGGACCCTTTAGTGCTGAAAAAGATGGTAAATAATTTTTGTCGGACGTCCTGATCCATGCCCATGCCATTATCTTTGACCTCCAGAAGAAGCTTCTCGTCGGGCAGGAGGCGGCTGGTGATAACCACCTCGGGGTCCGGGTTGACCTCCTCTCCCAAGGTGCAGGCGTCAATGGCATTTCCCACCAGGTTGGTCATGACCTCCTGAATTCCCTGGGGGTCCAGGTCAACCGTTCCCATGGTCTCATCCAGGGAAAGGGTCAGGCGCACTCCCTGTTGTTCGG
>JAZDOU010000160.1:0-6687 GCA_043798385.1 Pseudomonadota bacterium | reverse complement strand
GGCAAAAAAAGCGGTTTGGGCATCCACCTCTGAGTCTCCGATATAAAGGCACCTTTCCGGATCGGCCCTAAAGTGCTCCAGGATCTTATGGACCGATTCCGGATCAGGTTTCGGCCGGTCCACATCCAGGGCGCTGACCACCAGATCAAAGTATGAGTTCAGGGCAAACATCTTTAAGACCTGACCGATAGTATTCGTCCGATTGGTGCAAACCGCCGTCTTGACCCTGGGGCGAATAAAGGCCAAAAAATCAATTAACCCTGGCTCCAAATCCATCTTAAGGAGAAAAGGGGTATAGTCCAGAGTCTGCCGGTAGGTATTCGCCAAACCTCGGGTGGTATCGTCTTCAAACAGATAACCAATGGATTCGGTGACCGTATGCATATGAACATAGGCCAGCTCCTCTTCGGAAAGGGGAGCCTTTCCAAAGTGCCTTAAGAGGTGATTATAAAAAAATTGATTGGACTTTCGGGAGTCGAAGAGGACGCCGTCACAATCAAAAATGATCACCTGGAGTTGGGATAGAAAACTCAGGGGCATGTCCATAAAAACGAATAGGCACTTCCGGGTTTTGGGGATCGTTGCTGATCAGCCTGAAAATCCTTTCAAACTTTCCATTCAAATGATTGGGTTCCAGGCGAATCACGATCTCCCCCTGGCCGCCTGCAGGGATGTACGGATCCCACCGTACCAAATCGGTGCCTCAGGTATATTTGATCTTGGAGATATAAAGAAGCGATTTCCCCAAATTGTTAACGGTGATGGTGTAGCTGACCGTTTCAGGAGGAACCAACTCGCCGGCATTCATATCGGTAGGATTAACAGAAATAGACGGCCCCGGCCTTCCCATCTCCGCAGCCCTTAAGGGGGTACCCAGACCCATCAGGCCGATAAATCCAATAATTAAAAAAAACCATTTAACCATGATGAAATATTGTCCTTTTCCGTCTGTATGTCAAGAAAAAACATTCAACCATTTAGTTCTTTTTCTTGTGGAAAAACGGGTAGGTATCGGTAGGAAAGGGAGACAATCAAGGCCCCGTAGGCCAGAATGGCAAAGGTCGGGGCCCATTCCTGCCAACTGGGCCAGTAGGTTACCAGACGGTCAAAAGGCAACACCGGAATGGCCAGCGTGACAATGGTAAAGATAAAGCGGTTAAAGACAATCCCCGAGCAAACCAATAAGCAGGCCATGGCCAGCCATCCGGGACTCATCCTGACTTTCGGGCTCCAGAGCATGAGAGCCGGCAGGATGCCAAAAACCCCTAATTCAGCCACTACCAGCCAGAAGCCATAGGGACCTTGATATTGGGCCATAAGGTTAATTCCCCGAGATGGCAGGGTCGCTGCCGCCCAATAAAGGGTATCGGCCAATTTCAAGATAAGATAGACGATTAACAGGCCGCCGGAAATCTTACCCATCAAGGCCAAGACCTCTTGTTTGACCAATTGTCTTCCCGTCACCTTCTGGACCAGGGAGGTAATCAAAACCGTAAAAGCCGGTCCGGACGCAATGGCCGAGGCAATAAACAGGAAGAAGGTCCAGGGCCAGATAAAAAACCCTTCCCGAAAGGCAAAAGGCCTGGCAAACATGACGCCGTACATACCCCCCAGTGAACCTTGATGGAAAAAGGACAAAAAGGTCCCCGTCCCGGCAAAAATAAACATTACTTGGTGCAGATTATGGGCAAAATAATGGGCCCCTGGAGAGGCATTGATCTTTCTGTTTTCCAGTACTAAAGGAACGTATTCGATCAGCAGGACCCCCAGATAGAGGGTGATACAGAACATGACTTCGGTCAACATGGAATGGACGTTGGGATGCCAGAATCCATACCAGGACCGCAGCGGTTGTCCCACATCCAGGGTCAGGATGAGGATGGCCCCGCTATAACAGATAAATCCGATGATCACTGCAAAATTGATAATGGCCTTGAGCTCTTTCTTGCCCCAAATATAGGTCAAGAAGCCGGTAAAAAAGGCCCCGGCCCCGAGGGCAATAATGGCCAAATCAAAGGTTATCCAGAGGGCAAATCCGAAATAATCATTCATATTGGTTTGATTTAAGCCCTTCCACAAGATCAGGAAGGCCGCCAATAGTCCCCAACCCAATCCAAGAAGAAGAATGAAGATCCAGATGGAAAACTTCTTCAAGGAACAGCGGGGTAATCCTTCCGGGATAATCGAATGATCGACGGGAACCACGTCTTGGTTCATAATGTACCTCTTGAAGTTAGTTATTGCAACAATATGTATTTTTTAGCTTTTTTATTATAAAACTTCGTGACCATTTGGGGCGCCACGAACGATGAAAATGAACTGAAGGATTCAAGGGTCAAGTATACGAGAGAATGAGTCAATGAGGTGATGGGGTGATGTGAGGAGGAGACCTCATCGTCGCATCCACTCATTCCCTCATCCCCTCATTTGAACCCTTAAACCCTATTTTCGTACTAACCCCATCACGAGGCCTTTTTGCTCAAGGCCTCTTTGATTAAATAATTGTCCCCCTGCTTTCGAATCCAATCCTGAGTGGTCAGGTAATAGACTTTTGGCTGGGTCCCCAACTTTTCCAGGAGACGAAAAGCCAGCGGACTTTTACTCAGTTTGAAGACCCGACTTTGCTGATCCCTCAAATTCCCGAAGGTGATGGCCCTGGTAGGACAGGCCTCGGCACAAGCAGTATTATATTCCCCTTCTTTCAGGTCCCGTCGTTCCTCCATGAAGGCCTTGTCCTTGGCTTGCTGGTAGCGGTGATTACAAAAGGTGCATTTGTTGACCACCCCTCGCATGGCCACGGAGACATCAGGGTTCAAAGAATTCTCCAGGCCCTTGGGAAAGACCGGGTCCCACCAATGGAAATAACGGGCATGATAGGGACAGGCGGCCACACAGTACCGACAGCCGATGCAGCGCGGGTAGATCTGGCTGACCACCCCTTTCTCGTCAATCTTGGTGGCATTGACCGGGCAAACCGAGACACAGGGGGTGTGGTTCTGACAGTGCATACAGGGCCTGGGCAAATAAGCCATCCGGGTTTTAGGAAAAGACAGACCATTGCTCAGGCGATAGAGCCGCATCCAGGTATTCGTCCTGAGTTTGTCGGTCTCATCGTCCCGGAAGGACAGATTGTTTTCGGCCATACAGGCCACGGCACAAGCCCCGCACCCGGTGCACTTATCAAGGTCAATGACCATGCCATACAATTCTTTCCCGACTGGACCTTCTTTCATGGACAACCTCTACGCTTTCAAGATTTTTACCCGGGTGGCCCAGGCCACATCCAACCCGGTCAACGGATCCACCTCGGACTCTAAGATTGGATAGGGATTAGACCCCCGGTCCTTTAGGGTTGGGTCAAAGGCCGTATGCCCCAATCCTAAGGGGACAAAAACACAATTTGGCCTGGCCCCTTCAAAAAGATGAATTTGGGCCTTGATCTTTCCTTTAGCGGATTGAATCTCAACCAGTTGGCCTTCTCTTAAGGAAAGGGATCCGGCCGTATTGGGATGAACCTGGACGACCAATCTATTTTGTACTAACGTCTCTTCCCCCAGATATTTGGTAAGGTAGGGGGGATTGGCAAAATAGCCGGATTGAAGCAGAAGCAACGATTGGGGAATCATCAAGAGGGGATATTCTCCCGGGGCCTGGACGTTTTTAGAGACCCCGCTCTTGAAGGTTGAAGGGGAAAGGTCTATTCGACCTTTGCCCTCTTCAGTCTTGTTCTCTAACTGGTACCAAGTCCCATGAGCTACCAATTGTTCCCAAAATTTTTCAAAAGACTCAAACGAGGCCGGGGCGGATTGGCCGGATTCAGGAAGGGGTCCATCCGAAAGCCTCCCTTTCTTGAAACCATAAAGGCCTTTAGCCGTTTGTTTGAGAACCTCTTCCATATTTTCAAAGGGAAGGGCCGTCTGAATGGTCCCGCCTAATTTTTTAGCCAAAGCCAGGAGCACCTCACCGAGTGATCGGGTGTCATAGAGGGGAGGGAGAATCGGTTTAACCAGGCCGTAAACCGGAAAAGGCACCCCCAGACAGTTCGTGCTGTCATCCCAGCGCTCCAGGAAGGTGGGTGCCGGAAGGACCAGGTCGGCATACTGGGTGGTCTCATCCATAAATGAAGAGAAACTGACCACTAAAGGGATCTGCTCCAAGGCCTGAAGAAAATTCTTTTCAGACCGAGTAAAAGCCGGATTGGCCTCGTTGATCATCAGGACATTAATGGGATAGGGCCTTTTGAGGGCGGCATTCTCGAAAAATGATCCTATTCTTTGTCCGGTCCTGGGGTATTTAGCGGATAAGGCCCCATCCAGCCTCGGCTGGGATAAACCCTTTTCGGCTGTCTTGTCCAAGGAAAACCTGGGCCAGGGAAGAGGTAAAAATCCGGATTGTAAATAGACTCCTCCCGGCCGATTGATCGAACCGGCCAACACATTGAGGATGTGCACGGCCTGGGCGTCGAAGAGGCTGATGGGCAATTCCCCTTTGCCCCTGCCCCAGAGGGCCAGGGGTTGTTTGGCCGAGGAGAATTCCCGGGCCAGTTTTAGCAGGCTCTCCTGGGAAACCTCGGTCTCTTTAGACACCTGGTCCGGGGTGTAATTTTTGTTCAAAGCCTCTTTCAACCCACTCAATCCAGCCGTTTTGGACTGGATAAACTCCTGGCAATACCATCCTTTCTCAATCATCACCTGGGCCAGGCCTAAGGCCAGAATCCCTTCCGTCCCGGGTTTGATCGCTATCCACTCGTCGGCCAAAGAGGCGCTGGTCGAGGCCATAGAGTCGATCTGGACTACTTTGGCCCTTCCCTTTGAGGAATCCCGCCGCCATTCCCGAAAGGCCTGGGCAACCCAACCGGGATTCCCCCAACCATCCAGCAAGGCACTTCCAAAACTTAAGACATATTGGGTATTGGGGAGATCAAAGCTTAACCCCGCCCGGACACCATGCAGGGTCTGGGTCAGGACCTCTTCCAGATCCCTTAATTGAAAGGGGCGCAGAAAATTGGGGGATCCGAAGGCCTTTAAAAACCGGGTCACCAGTTGGACCTGACTGCTCTCCCCTTCCCCATCCAGAAAAGCTATCGTATGAGAAAGATTCTTTTCCCTTAAGTCTTTCAGACTGGAGGCTACTTGAGAGATAGCCTCTTCCCAGGTGATGGGTTTCCATTCCCCGCCACCCCGGGTCCCATACCTTTTGAGCGGACTTTTAACCCGGATATCCTCATGGTAGAGATATTGAAGGCCCGACAGACCTAAGGGACACAGGCCGCCTCGGTTGACCGGATGATTCGGATTCCCATCGATCTTGACGGCCCTTTCCTTCTCGATTACTCGAAGGCGTATTCCACAGCCGCCGGGACAAAGCTTACAGGTGGAGGTAAGATAGGAAGTCCCCCCTTTTTCAGGGATCGGGGCCCATCGTTGACTCCATTTGGCGACCTCGTCCATACTCACCCAGGGTAATGGAGAAAAAACAGTCCCCACCGCACCTCCAAGCACAAACTTCAGGAAATCTCTTCGATCTATGGGCATCTTTCTTTCCCTCTGTTATTTATGACAGAATCATCAAAAACCATTAATGGAACGACTTCATAAAAAGTTCGCAGGCAAGGCGCGCAAGTCCTGAGGAATGAGGCGTACAAAGAAGTACGCCGCAATGACGAAGTATGCAGCGCAACGCAGCATTCGGACTTTTTATGATGTCGTCATTTATGACAAACAAAACAGGCATTACTTCTACCTTTTTTCTCATGACACGATTCACAGGTCTTCATGGACATCACTTCCGGGGCATAACCGGAAATCCATTTATAATTATAGGTCGGATTGATGTCCGTCTTCCCACCTACCGAGGTGTGACAGGACTGGCACTCTAACTTGGCCATCTTGATGTGGGCGGCATGAGAGAAAAAAACATGATCGGGCTGTTTAGAATAGATCAGCCAGGGGATGTTTTTGTTTTCCTTTTTCAGTTTCTCGGCTAATTTTATAAATTCGGCTTCTTCTTTGGAATTACCTTGTGGGGAGGCATGGCAATCCCAGCATTTCTCCAGGTTTGGAATACCGGCGAAACGTCCATCTTCTCTGAAATAATGACATTCTACACACTGTAAGCCGGCACCTTCCCCGTGTTTGAGGTGACTGAAATTTACCGGCTGCTTCTGCCTGGAATGGATTAGCGCCGGAAAGGCCACCCAGCCTACAATTAATGAGGCGACTATCCCCAACAAAAACCACACCCAAGAACTTTTAGTTTTACCTTCTTTTTCCATACACCCCGCCCTGGTCCCCATAATTAGTTCTCATGATTTTTTCTCTTCTTTTGCAGAGGTTGTCAAGAAAAATCTTTAGCCATTTCATAGGCCTTCCCGATAACCTTGGCCGTTTCCACCGGCACACCCAGGGATCCTACCTGCAACCAGGGAATAAAAATGGCCTCGGTCACATCGCTGCCGGCCATAAGCCGGCCGCCTTTGATCAAACACAGGAAATCCAATATCACATAATGGTATAAAATTTTTCCCTGTCCGTCCGGCAGGATTCGTTCAAAAACCTCCACCAGACTGAGGATTTCCACCTGAAGCCCGGTTTCTTCTTCCATCTCTCGTTGAACCGCACTGGTTACGGTCTCTCCGACCTCAACCACTCCTCCAGGGATACTCCAGCGGCCTAACCCGGGTTCTTT
>JAZDOU010000104.1:0-5426 GCA_043798385.1 Pseudomonadota bacterium | reverse complement strand
AAAAAAGGAGAATGACCATGCCCGATATGGAAGACCTTAAAGAAGGAAAAAGATATTGTCCGGATATTCCCCAGCAGACCGAAGGATTTTTTCTGAAGGGATCCAACGCCCTGGATTGGGGGATGAAAAACCGTCTGGCCCGGATCTTCAATCCAAAATCAGGTCGAACGGTGATGCTGGCTGTGGATCATGGCTATTTCCAGGGACCGACCACAGGTCTCGAGAGGATTGACCTCAATATCCTGCCCATCGCCCCCTATGCGGACACCTTAATGCTGACCAGGGGAATTTTACGCAGTATTGTACCTCCTTCCCTTTCCCCATCCATTGTCCTCCGGGTGTCAGGAGGAACCAGCATCTTGAAGGAGCTTAGCAACGAAGAAATTGCCGTGGATATTGAAGACGCCATCCGGTTGAATGTCTGCGCCATGGCCGTCCAGGTATTTATTGGTGGGGAGTACGAGCGCCAATCCATCATAAACATGACCAAAATGGTGGATCAAGGAACCCGGTACGGAATTCCCACCCTGGCCGTCACCGCCGTGGGCAAGGATATGGCTCGGGATGCCCGTTACTTCAGGCTGGCTACCCGTATTTGCGCCGAACTGGGGGCCCATTATGTAAAAACCTATTACATTGAGCAGGGCTTCGAAACGGTTACGGCCTCCTGTCCGGTACCGATAGTCATGGCCGGCGGTAAGAAGATCCCCGAATTGGATGCCTTGACCATGGCCTATCGCGCGGTTCAGGAAGGGGCCTCAGGCGTGGACATGGGCAGGAATATCTTTCAATCCGATTCCCCGATAGCCATGATCCAGGCCGTCAAGGCCGTGGTCCATAATGATGCCACGCCCAAAGAGGCTTTTGAATTGTATGAGAGCCTCAAAAATAAATAATTAGGCCGAACCTATCGAATATGTGACAAAAAAAGAATTCTCCCTTCACGTTCCCATCTTACCCCGATCTTTTTTTCTGCCAAGGCTTCGGGTGGGATTTTTAAACCGGAGCAATTCGAAGGTTATACAATTTAGAACCAACGTGCCGCCTCCCGCTTTACATCCGTTACAACCGTGCTGAAAAATTCTGCGAATCCATTTTAAGGTTCTAAGAAGATATTTGCCTTCTTAATAAAGGTTATATATAATTGGTTAAAAGTAATAGAACCCTTGATTTCCCAACGAAATATTTATTTTTTTCTTAAATTTGTCCAGGAGACTTAAATTATGAGAGACGACCAATTGCTTAAACGAATTACTATTGATCCCAAGGTGATGGTTGGGAAGCCTGTCATCCAAGGGACACGTTTGACCGTGGAGTACATTCTAAATCTGTTGGCCCACGGATCTACTACGGAAGATATCATTAGGGAATATAAAGGGCTTAACCCCGAAGATATTCAGGCCTGCATTCTATTTGCAAGTAAATCTTTGGAGGATACCGCCTTTATGCCATTGGCAATGGAGATGGCCTAAGTGCGCTTTCTCGTGGATGAATGCACCGGTCCCGCCGTCGCAGAATGGTTAAGATCGGAAAAGTATGAAGTTTTTTCGGTGTATGAAGAAGCACGAGGAATGGAGGATGATGATATCATTCAGAAAGCCTTTGTCGAAAACTGGGTTTTGATTACCAATGACAAGGACTTTGGGAAAAAAGTTTATCGAGAAAACCGCCCTCATCATGGTGTTATTCTCCTTCGTCTCGAAGATGAACGGGGCATTTTCAAAATCGAGACCATTAGAAAATTTCTCAAGGCATATTCTGATCAACTAATTGACCAGTTCGTGGTTGTCACTGAGACAAAAGTTCGATTCGCCTATCGTACCCATTGAGAAGAGGCATATTTTGGTTAATTACAACTAAGGCACGGATGAAGATTTGCTCCCCCTCGCATCAGCCTTTCTTTAATTCCAGCGGTTCCCCGGAAAAATCTAAAAAACTTCCCCTGCTTATTTTTTTGCACTTTCGGAACGAACATCCCCTATTCTGATGTTTAAGGATCAGGGGCGGTTTGAGAAATAATCTTTAGGCTTCCGAATTTTTATTCCTCGTATGGTCTGGCCGAAATATTTTCCGAAGTGGGACCGATCGCCAGTAATGAGATAATCGGCCTTGTTGGCCAATGCCGCTAAGAATACCGGACGATCTTTTTCCGGCAGGTCAATTGGGCAGGGTATCTGAAAAACAACCTCCGATATGATTTGAACCTCGGACAACAAATCTTCCAGATTTTTTAAATGCTTCGGATCGGAGAGATTTCGCCGGGCCTCGGCCACGACATAGCCGGAGGCTAATAAAAGACAAAGACCCTCTCGCGCCAACTCCCAAAAACGTTTCAAACCCGGACTGCCATAAGCGGTGGAAAATAAGACATTAGCATCAAGAAAAATCCGGTCTTTTTTGACGGCCGTGTTTTTCATCTTGAGGGGAGAAACCGCCATTCACTTCTTTGGCTTTTCATGGGGGATTTTATTTGGATCAAGCCCCAATTTTCGAACCTCTTCTTTGGCCCAGGCATAGTCGGTTAAATCCGTGACATTATTTAAGAGAAACTCGGCCTGGCGTTCAGGCGAATAAATCTCTACCGGGACGGCCACTACGGGGCGCAAGAGAATGCCCTCCTTCTTTTCTTCGGCAACCAGTAAAGACCCTTCGTCCAGCCTGTACTTACGACGAAGTTCTGCCGGAATGACAACCGTTCCTCTTTTCCCTATTCGGGTTGTATTTAATTCCATCGGCCACCTCCTGAATCTTTGAATATCAGATATTCAGATTTAGGGCAAGTCTTTTTAACCCCCCCTGCTCCATATTAATAAAATTTCGAGAACTTTTAGGGATGGCAAAATGTTATTCCATCTCTTCCCCGGTGACCCTGTCCCGGGATGCCAAGGATGACCATTATTTGTCCCTATGTAAGGAAGCCGGGGCTGATTTTCTGATAACCGGGGACAACGACCTGCTGACTATTTCTCCGAAATCCCTCCAAAGAAATGGGATCAAGTGCCGGATCATCACCCCCCAGGAATTTATTGAAGGGGTTAAAGATGCTCAGTCATAGATCATCTCACGCCTCATGCTTTTTGTCTTTCTTTCCCTTTGAGCTTTCAGCTTTGAGCTTCTTCTCCCTCCCGCCTCCCTGCTCCGAACTCCAAACTTTCCTTACTCGCCTTGGGATTCCTTTTTCCCTTGATTTAGTTTAAAAAAAGTATAGACTCTATTATATAGACAGAAGGAGAAACGTATGAATACCGCCAAATTATTTAAAAATGGGAGCAGCCAAGCCGTGAGACTGCCCAGGGAATTCAAATTCCGGGGGGATGAAGTCTATGTAAAAAAAATAGGCGGGCTGGTGATCTTGATCCCTAAAGATGATCCCTGGGGTTCCCTGATTGGCAGTTTGGACCATTTTTCCGACGATTTTATGACCGAAAGGAGCCAACCCGAATTGGAAAAGAGGGAATCTTTATGATGAAATTTTTGCTGGATACCAATATTTGCATTTACATCATCAAGAAAAAGCCTCCTCAGGTACTGAAGAAGTTCAAGACTTTTAAGATTAACGATCTGGGCATATCGTCCATTACTTTAGCAGAACTGGAATTCGGGGTCCAACACAGCGCCTATCCAGAACAAAATCAGGAGGCCTTGAATGAATTCATAAGCCCCTTGGAAATCTTTCCCTTCGATGATCGGGCAGCCATCAGTTACGGGAAGATTCGGGCTTATCTGCAACAACGGGGGCTGAAAATAGGGGCCATGGATATGCTCATCGCTGCCCAAGCCATAAGCCTTTCCATCCCTTTAGTGACTAATAACCTCAAGGAGTTCAAAAGAATCCCCGGGATACTCCTGGAAAACTGGGTTTAGCCGTTTTTCACTCACCGCCTTTCTCCCTGAATTCGTCTCCGAACGGCGAACGTTCTTTCTTCTAATTACCCCCTATGTCTGATTTTTTGCCGTTGGCAAAAAAACCTTGACTTCTCCCTTTTCTATTATCTTATTTTTTGGCTTTTAATTCTATTTTCTGGTAAAATTATCGTTAATTGGCAAAAAAAATCCCTACTACCAAAAAATTCGTTTTAAAAATAACGGGGGTAAAGATGATACCTATTGAGTATGATGTCATTGTTTTCAAGGAAGACCATACCTATGTGGCCTACTGCCCAGAGCTCGACATCTCAAGCTGTGGCCAGGATGTTCAACAGTCCAAAGAAATGCTGAAAACCGCAGTAAGACTTTTTGTCGAAGAAGCAGAAAAAATGGGAACACTCGAAGATATTCTGGATGAATCAAGATATAAGAAGGACCCTGCCGGACGCTGGATACCCCCCAAGCTTGTGGCTACTGAATTGGTAAGCGCCTATTAAAATGCCCAAAATCACTCCAATACCTCCTGAGCATCTTAAAAGGGTATTTGAAAAGGCCGGATTCCGGTGTGTAAGAATAGAAGGGGATCATTTTGTTTATACCAAGAAAGGGGTCCCAAGGCCGGTCGTTATCCCTGACTGGAAAGAAGTGCCGGTATTTATCATTAAGAACAATTTGCGAACCGCAGGATTAACTCGGGATGAATATTTTGGGTTTTTGGGAGAAATATAAAGCCAATAAACGATCTTTTCTGCTTTTGGTTCTCTCTCCGAACTTCGAACTATCCCCCCGCCCCTTCGTCCCATCGGGACGTTCCCCAAGCGCAGCGCCCCACAAGTCCGCCCTGGCGGACGTTCCCCAAGCGCAGCGCCCCACAAGTCCGCCCTGGCGGACGCTCCTCCAGCGCAGCGCCCCACAAGTCCGCCCTGGCGGACGCTCCTCCAGCGCAGCGCCCCTCAAGTCCTAAGGCTCTATATAACTTCCCAGCTCCCAGGCAAAAGTCTAACAGTATAGACCTGACCCTCTAAATTTTTTCAACTTTGAACGTTGAACATTGAACTTCAAATCCTACCTCGACGAACTCCTCATTCCGAATTTTTGTTTCACCTTATACCTTGCATCTTGGGCCTTGGACCTATCTTTTATCTTGACTTTCCCCTTTTTCTCCATATTATACAAATATTTATTGAACCTTGAACTTATTCTTTGCGCGCTCAGCTTTTTTTTCACCGAACGCCGAACATCCTTTTAAAATACCTTTCCCCCGTAATTTGTGAAGTTAACATTTCCTTGCTTTTGAAGTAAGTTGCCCGGTCAAACGGCCGGTGAAGTGATAGCGGAACAGAGAATCCTTTTTCGAATAAATAAGTATTCGTCATTTTTTATAATTTTAACAAGTTTATTTCATTGAATAAATGAGATAAAGGGTCAGGAGCAGACTCGACCCCTTTACATAAAATCACTAGTTATCTTAAAACGATCTTTTTCCTCTTGACAGGACTAAGATAGGATGTCCCTCTTTAATTTTTATCGTATCCTAATAATGCAACTTAGAACCTACG
>JAZDOU010000071.1:0-2678 GCA_043798385.1 Pseudomonadota bacterium | reverse complement strand
AGTCCGTGAGGGAAAAAGGTCTGCTGTGAGGAGTCAGATTGAGACGTGGTATTTTGAACAGTTGACCAAATTATCCCCAAACATCCCCATAAGCAATAGTAGGCATCCACAAGAAATCATTAAAAAATTTCGTAATGGCGGGAAAATAGACCAAAGTCGTTTCATTCCTTTATTTTATAACGACATAAAACCTCTCAGCTTGGAGGATTCAAGTTCTGATATCGAGGATAAATGATAAAACCAGAACTGAACTGGAGCGGTATAAGTGACCCTTTGACGGGGATTGTTTCTACCATGTGGCCGCATTCCTCCTTGGGGGAAATAAAAGTGGGGGGGGTGAACAGGCCGACACCAAAGCTTTTTGGTTCCGGGGTGAATTTCCAGCTTCAGACTAACATAGAGATCAGGAATGACGGATCGGAGGTTTAGTCATTTTTCAGCGGGACGGCACCTTGGTTCAAGGGGTTTCAATTCAATTTGAAAGCCCAGAGCTTGCTTCCCAGAAAATTGCTCAGGGTGGTAATGGCAATGGCGGCCAGTTGGGCCGGGATCTTGTGCCACTGCCAGAGGTCCACCAGGATCCACAAAACGGCTATATTGATTCCGTAACTGATCAGGGTGACCATAAAATATTTCAAATACTGGTCCCGGATCGTTTTAATCCCCTGGCCGTGGGTCTTAAAGGTCCAGCGCAGATTGAGGATAAAATTATTGGTCATGGCCACCAGAAAGGAAAAGGTGGCGGCCAGCAGGTAATGCACCTGGAGCAGGTAAATAAGGCCGGAATAAACGGCCATGTTTACAAAGACCCCGCTGCCGCCCACCAGGGCGAAGCGGACAAACTGGTTTCCGGTCTGCCCGGCGGTAGTCAGACTGGTGACGATATAGTCCCGATTGAGCTTCTCAATAAATCGTTTTTTTGGTTTCAATCGTCCCCCAAAAACGGCGTCAGATGGTCCCGTAACCGCCGGCTGTTTTTTTCCAGGGATAAGTCCCGCAGCCGCTCCTTTTGCCCCCGGATAATGGTCTCTCTAAGCCCCTGATCTTCCAGGATCAGGGCCATCAGTTCGGCAATCTCCTCCCAATTTTTTCGGGTGATGCCAAGACCGCTGCCTCCCAGGGTTTCCGGGATGCCGCCGGTTAAATAGGCGATAATCGGGATACCGAAAAACATGCTTTCCATCAGCGGGACACAAAACCCTTCATGCTCGCTCAAGCAAAGATACAGATTAGCCGTGGCATAATAGGTGATCAGCTCCCGAAAAGAGGCAAAGCCGGCAAAAACGACCTGGTCGGTTAATCCCAGCTCGGTGACCATTTTTTTAACAGCCCGGCTGTAGGTGCTTACTCCGCTGTCCGTACCGACTAAGATCAGGCGGCTGTCGGGGTGGAAACGTTTCCGGAAGAGATAAAAGGCCTTGACCAGGTCTTCTATCTTTTTCTGGGGAACCAGCCGGCCGACATGGAGAATATTGATCTTTCCGTCCTGGAGACTTTTTTTAAGGGCCTCTTCCTGGGCCAAATAATAATTCTTGAAATCTATAAAAATGGGTAAAACGCCGCTCTTGCGAAATCCGGCCCGTTCCAGTTCCCGGCGGTTAAATTCCGACACCCCCAGGGCCAGGTCAAAGTGGGGGGCCAGTTTTTTTAATTCTTCAACTCCCCAGGCACAGCGCCTTTCCACCTCGGCATTGATCCCTTTGAAAAAATGCGGGGGGGTGATGTTATGATAAACCAGGATCTTGCGGTCCGGAAGCCGTTTGACGAATTCCGAGAGTTCGGAGCCGATGGAAAAATGAAAGAGTAAGACGTTTTGAGGAGCGCTGATTTTTTTATACTCTCCAAAAGGACGGGCCACGCCCCTGAGTTTGGGATGGACGTGCTGGGCATAAATTTCCGAATCATAGCCCCAGCCTTTCAAGACCTTCTGGATCTCCAGGACATCATTGCCGATGGCGTCTCCATAACCGAAATCAGGGAGCATCTGGTGAAGAGAGGATTTGGGCTTCCTTTGAGGACGTCTCACGGCTTCCTCCTCCGGTCCGGGTTCTTTGGGTCCACCCAGAACCGCCCCGGTCTGCCGGATCAATTGGATATATTTTTGACTGATCAGATCCCAATGAAAATTGGAAAGGACATATTCCCGGCCCTTTCGGGCCATTTCCCGGCTCAAATCGGGGTTGTCCAGAATTTCCTGCAGGCAGCCCTCAAACTCGAAATAATCCTTGAAAAATAAACCTCCCTGACTGTTTTGACAATGTTCCACCGTTACCGGGCAATTGGCATTAACCAGGACCGGGGTCCCACAAAGCCAGGCCTCCATAATGACAATCGAAAAACTTTCCATCACCGAGGGCTGGCAAAAGAGGGCCGCCCCGGCATAGGCATCGTATTTGTCTTGTTTGGAAACAAATCCTAGATCCAGGATATCGCCCTGGTCGGCCGGGGGGATCTGAATCGGCAGGTTACCGATTAAAACCAGCTTCAGGTTGGAAGGATTCCTTTTTTTAAACAGGGTAAAAAAATTCATCAACAAAGGCGTATTTTTACCCGAATCCCTGCGGCCGGCATACAGGAGGTAAGGGTCCTTTATCTGAACCTTCAACCTGAACCTTTCAGCCTCGGATTGGATCTCCGTATCGATCCCCTCGCCGAAAAGATGGGCCTGGGCCTGGGTC
>JAZDOU010000069.1:0-2091 GCA_043798385.1 Pseudomonadota bacterium | reverse complement strand
CTTCAGTCTATCTACCTGAGTAGTTACGTCTAAGCAATGGTCAAGAGCTTATCCCCAATGGGTTGACCCTTGAGGAGGCCAAGCAGCAACCCGGCGACGAGGATGCTGGAATCCACTGCCCGGATATCTCTCCAGGAGACTTTGAGGATGGGCACATGATTGTGCTGCCCCGGTAAATCCCTCGATGATGTCTTGTGGGTCGGAGGAATTCCTATCGGATTACCTTAGTTTCCACTCCGGCTTTCTTTTCTCGATAAAGGCGCGCCTGGCTTCAACCGTATCCTTCAGGTTGAAGATCCTTGTGGCGATCTGCTCGATCAGCGCTATGGCGCTGGTACGGTCCATATCTTGTGTGCGGCACATAAGCTCTTTGGTCCCGAAGGTTGCCAGGGGGCTGTTGCTCATGACTGCCTCGGCCATCTTGGTAGCCGCTGACAAAAGTTGCTCGGGAGGTACAACTTTACTTACCAGGCCGAGCTGATACGCCCGCTCGGCATCGATGGGGTCTCCGCTGAGTAAGAGATCGGCGGCGACTCCCCTGGGCAGGTAGTTCGCCAGGAAGGGGGCAAACAAGGTTACAAGGCCGATCTTGCCCTCCGGAATCCCAAATCGGGCGTTGTTGGCCGCGATCCTGATGTCGCATTCCAGGGCGATCCAAAAACCGGCTCCGTAAACGTGTCCGTGGACGGCGGCAATGAGGGGTTTCCAAACGTCATAATTGCTCGGGGCCAGGCGGTCGTCCCCAAAGATCAGGGATTTGCTGAATTCCCAGTTCCCCGGTTGCAGTTCCTTCACATCGGCTCCGGCGCAGAACGACCGGCCTTCTCCGCTCACGATGCCTACCCAGAGATCTTTGTCGTTCTTGAAGTCACGCCAAATCTTGGCCAACTCCTGCGCCAGCTCCCGGTTCACCGCGTTCAGGCTCTCCGGACGGTTTAATCGGATGTGGGCGATATGGTCCTTTTTTTCGTAAAGAACTACGGACATCTCCTCCTCCTTTAGGCGAGCTTCATTTCCTTTAGATCGGGCGGAATGATCAGTTTGGGTTCGGTAATGGCCTGGATGTCCGCCGCCGACCAACCGGGAATGTATTCTTTAAGCACCAGACCGCCCTCTGTGACTTCAATGACCGCGACGTCCGTAACGATGAGGTCGACGCAGTTGGGCGCAGTAAGGGGTAAACTGCATTGTTTGAGGATCTTGGGCTTGCCGTTCTTGGTGGTATGCGTCATTCCCACGATCACCTTTTTGGCCCCCACAGGCATGTCCATGGCCCCCCCGATTGTGCCCCAGGATCCCTTGGGGTCGGTGGACCAGTTGGCCAGGTCTCCTTTCTCCGAAACTTGGAGAGCACCCAGTATCGTGACGTCCACCCTCCCTACCCGGATGGCGTCGAAAGCTTCGGCCATATCACAGAAACCCATTCCCGGATGGGGAGCTACGAACTGCCCCGCCGGGTTAACCAGGTTGTAGTCCATGAGGTCGGCCTCTTCGATCGTCAGCACCCGGCCAAAGCCGAAAACACCGTTCTCGCTATGGAAAATAATCGTCTTTTCGGGAGGAATGAAATTAGACACCAGAGTGCCGATGCCGATGCCCAGGTTCACACAGTCGCCGTTCTTGAGTTCCTTGGCAATCCTCATGGAGATGCCTTGATCGTCCAATTTTTCTTTCATCTTCCTTCTCCTCAGGGGATAATAAAAACAGGATCGAGGTCCGAGGTCTAAAAAACCTTTTTCCTTTAGCCTTTTTCTTCTATCCTCGATCTTTTAACCTCGTACCTCGTACCTTTCTTTAACCTGTTCTTCATTACGGGATTTTAACGATTCGGTCAATAAATATTCCTGCGGTTACGATCTGTTCCGGGTCCAATTCGCCCGGCTCACCGATCTCGTCTACTTCGGCGATGGTTACATTGCCGGCCTGGGCGATCAGGGGATTAAAGCCCCGGCCAGTGCCTCTGTAGATGAGGTTCCCCAGCTTATCAGCCTTGTAGGCCCGGACAAAGCCGAAGTCCGTTCGAATGGGATACTCCAGCAAATATTCCCGGCCGTTGATGATCCTTTTTTCTTTTCCCTGTTCGTAGATCGT
>JAZDOU010000057.1:0-12108 GCA_043798385.1 Pseudomonadota bacterium | reverse complement strand
GGCTTAGTACGTAAATAGAATCTGGGGTCCACCGGTCCTCGGTCCTATTTTCATGTCCCGGCTTCCGAAGGGAAGCCTCCTTTTAGGTCGGCATAGCCGACCGTATGGTGGTGTCACGCCACTAGCGTGGCATGACGGATTAATACGAAAATAGAGTTTGAGGTCCCTCGTTCGACCAGATCTATTTTCATGTCCCGGCTTCCGAAGGGAAGCCTCCTTTTAGGTCGGCAGATCGGCTCCCGACCGATCGGCTATGCCGATCTTTCGAGGAGACTCCCAGAGGGAGTCAGACAGGGAGCCTCTTCGAAAGCTCGACAGACGGTCGGCTTTGCCGACCTTATAGAAAGGCTCCCATTCGGGAGCCGCGTCGAGCGGCCCGACCGTATGTTGGTGCCCCACGACCCCTCGAATTCTTCAGTTTTTTTATTTATATCCCAAAATAGGCCGAGCGGACATCGGGATTGTCCATTAGCTCCTTCCGCGTCCCCTCCATAACCGCGGCCCCATTTTCCAGGATATACCCAAAATCGATAATGGGCAGGATGGGACGGGCATACTGTTCTGCAACGACCAAGGAAACCCCCCTTTCATCCCTGATGCTTTTGATCGACCTGGTCAGCATGGACTGAACCAAAGGGCTGAGACCCATGAGGGGTTCATCCAGTAAGAGAATTTTAGGCTGGGCCATCAAGGCCCGGCCGATAGCCAGCATCTGTTGCTCTCCACCGCTCAGAAATCCCCCTTCCCGGTTCTTTAAAGGGACCAGGGCGGGAAAAATCTTAAAGACATAGTCCAGGGTGGCCTTGATCTGGGTTGTGGTGGCCAGATAACCACCCATCTTGAGGTTTTCAATGACCGTGCTTTCAGGGAAGATCCGTCTGCGTTCCGGACAAAGGATGATCCCCTTTCGGGCCCGTTGGCTGGGTTTCATCGACATGATATTGGAACCCAGGAAATGGACTTCCCCCATCAGGGTTATCCGTTCCCCGCCGGCCATTTCTTCTTTCTTCTTGATATCCTGCATAATACCCGAAAGGGTGTACATCAGGGTGGACTTCCCGGCACTATTGGCCCCAAACACCCCGACAATCTGCCCTTCCAGACACTTCAGGCTGACGTTGTTCAGGGCCAGCATATTTTCATAGAAGACCATCAGTCCTTTAGCTTCAAACATAATCTGATAAATCCTCCGAACCGAGATAGGCCTCTTTTACCCGATTGTCCTCCATGACCTCCGCGGGAATCCCTTCAGTAAGTTTCTGGCCGAAGTTTAAGACCATGACCCGGTTGGCCACCCGAAACAGCTCCTTTAAACGGTGTTCGATCATGATCAGGGTGATCCCCTCCATCTGAAGCCGTTCAATCAGGGGGATCATGCTGGCGATTTCACTGGCACTCAGTCCTGAAAAAACCTCATCACACAGGATGATCTCCGGTTTCAAGGCCAGGCAGCGGGCCAGTTCGAGCCGTTTCAAATAACCGGTGGGCAGGGTGGAAGCCATCTTATAAGGGACATAGGAATCCCGCTCGAAGCCGATCTCTTCCAGGATGTCGATGCTGACGGTATTCCGGTCGCCCAATTTCCCCCCCCCTCGCCAGCCACCGAACTTCCTGGCCCGGGGTGAAAACAGGGGGATGATCAAATTCTTGTAGGCCGGCAGACTGTAATAGGGTCGCATGACCTGGAAGGTCCTGGTAAGTCCTAAATGGGCGATCTTATGGGGCGGCCAGCCGGTAATATCCTTGTGATTAAAAAGGACCCGGCCGGAATCGTTACGAACAAATCCCGTGATGCAATTGATCAGGGTGGTTTTCCCTGACCCGTTTGGGCCGATAACCCCCAGGATATCTCCACGATTGAGCGTAATGCTTACCTTGAGCAGGGCCTGGATACCGCCGAAAGTCTTAGAAACATCGGAAACTTCCAGAATGGTTTCTGCGGTCATACCTTGACCCACCTTTCAAACTGCTGGTATTTCCGTTGGGCATAGACCATGATTCCTTCACTCCGGAAGACGATAAAGGCCATCAGGATCAGGGAATAAAAGACGATCCGCAGAGTCCCGAAGGCCCGGAGCAATTCCGAAATCGGGACCAGTATAAAGGCGCCCAGCAAAGGTCCCACCAGGGTGCCTCCTCCTCCGATGACGGTGGCGGCAATAGGTATAATCGAAAAATCCAGGGCCAGTTGGGAAATACCGGACCACATATAAATATGGACCAGATAGGCCCCGCCCAGGCATCCCATCCCGGAAGAGATAAAGACGGCAGCGGCTTTATAAAAGGTAATATTAATCCCCGAGGCCTTGACGGCCTGATCATTGTCTTTGATCCCCCGAAAAACCAAACCGATATCCATATTGACCAGCCGCCGCAGGCCGAATAAGATCAATAACAGGAGCCCGAAAAGGGAATATTGTTCCACCCAGCGGTTGGGGAAACTGGCCACCCCGACGATCCCGTCCGTTCCTCCCAGGATATTCAAGGCCTCAATGACACGGGCCGTTATCAAGGGATACATCAGGGTAACGATGGAAAAATAGACCCCCCTCAGCGGCAGACAGGGGAGTAAGGCCAGGGTGCAGATCGCCGCCCCGCCCAAGGTCGCCAGGGGAATGGTAAAAAGAGGTGACAGCCCGAGCTTGGTATTCAAGATGGCGGCCAGATAACCGCCGACCCCCACATAAAAGGCCCCGCCCAGAGAAACCAGACCCACGAAATGGGTCAGGAAGTCAAAACTTAAGGCCAGTAAGGCGTAAATACCGACAATAGAAATTACCCGTTGCCAATACAGGTTGGTTACCGCTACAGGCAGGATAAGGAGACCGACAATCAGGACCAGCGGGGGAATTGACAGGTAACTGATTTCCTTCCAGGAAGAAATGGCATAAATACCGCTGGTCCGGACCTTGATACCGCGATCGATCCGCTCTTTGCGTCCTTCGGCTCGGTTCAAGATTAGACCCTTTCCTCAAGTTCTTTCTGCCGGCCGAATAGACCGGAAGGCTTTAAAATCAAGGTGACGATGATGGCCAGCAGGGCCACCACGATCTGGAAGTGGGATTCAATATAGACCACGGTCAGGATCTGGACAAAACCGATTAAAAAGGCTGCCAGGATGGCCCCCACCCAGCTACCCAACCCCCCGACAATGCAAACGGCGATGGCCATAATCAGGACATTGTAACCGGCCTCAACGACGACATTACCCAGAGGGAGTAAGGCCACCGCCGCCAGCCCGGCCAGAAAGGATCCCAGAAACATGGCCACCACGGCCATACGGTCGGAATCAATGCCCAGCATCAAGGCCGCCCGTTCATCCTGAGCCATGGCCCTCAAGGCCAACCCAATGCGGTTATAGTGGGTAAACAGCCAGAGAAACCCCATAATCACTATGCCTAACCCGACCACCATGATCCGTTGAATATCGATCTGAACCCCTAAGATTTTCAGGCTTCCTTCTATAAAAACCGGCAGGGTGTAGGTCATGCCTTTGAAGCCCCCCCAGCGCAGCCCTTCCAGGATGGCCAGGCCGATGGCGTAGGAGGCGATGATCTCCGAAGTGGCCATACCACGGACCCGGATCAAAATGAACCGATAAATACCCGCCCCGATAAGACCGGTAATAAATAAAGACAAGAACATGGCTAAAAGATAATTCAGGTTGAGGGTATGAATCAGGCTCCAGACAATAAACCCGGTGACGATATAAAGGGCCCCGTGGGCAAAATTAGGCAGGCCGGAAATTCCGTAAACCAGGGTAAACCCTAAGGCCATCAAGGCCAGGGTCATACTGTTAACGATACCGTAAACGACTATTTCCATTTATAGCACCCAGGGAGGTCTAAACTATAGTAAACGACATAAATATGTGCGCATAGTGTCATTCCGGCGAAAGCCGGAATCCAGAGTTAATAGCTTTCTGGATGCCGGATCAAGTCCGGCATGACGTCATAGAGTTTGTGTTTTATGGATTAAAATTTATGTCGTTCACTATAAAGATATTTGAAATTTCTCTGTTACGAGTTGCGAGTTGTTAAAAAAGGGTAATGAGATCACACTTCTTTAGAACCCGCAACCCGTAACAGGTATTACGTTAGAAAATAATCCATCTGGGAAGAATTCACCCTGCTCGAAACTTTGAATCCTTGAACCTTTGCACCCTTTGTTTACTTCTTCATCCAGGGGGGCAGCAAGATCTTACCAGCGGCGATCTTATCGGGATAGACCACGACCCGCTTTCCTTTTTGCCACTGGAAAATGGTCCCCACAGCCCCTTCCTTGGGATCCAGACTGGGAATGATCTGGTGCGTCTTGGCATCAAACCGAATCCGGCCGTATACGCCCATGATATCGGTCTTTTCCAGGGCGGCAACGACGGCCTCCGGATCCAGGGAACCGGCTTTTTCAATAGCCTCTTTTAATGTATATACCGCCATGTAACTGCTGGAGGCCCCATAACCCTCCGGCTCGATCTTCCATTTTTTGGTATAGGCATTATAGAATTTCATCGTCCAGGGGGTGGCCTTGGAGGCGGCATTGCCGGCATTGACCACGTTGGCCAGACAGAATTCCCCCTTACCTTCGGTGGCCTTCCAGAAACCAGGCTGTTCAGCCGCAGCAATAATGGAGCCGAACGGCAAGGCCGGGACCTTCAAATCATACCATTGTTTAAGCAAGATCGAACTCTCCGGCATATCCATCCAGATCAGGATGACCTCGGCCCCTTCTTTTTTGGCCTTTAATAATCCCATGGAAAAATCAGTAGTCCCGGTAGGATAGATTTCCGGCTTGCCCAGCACCGTCCAACCCTTGCCGGCCATGATCTTGGCAATCAATTCCCCTCCGCCCCGGGCATGGGCCACGTCCTGGACCATAATATACAATTTATTTAAGTTATGATTCTTGCCGATATCCACCAGACAAGGAATGATTTCACCGGTTACCATCCATTTGGCTTCACCGCTGATTCGAAAACAATACTTGAATTTATCATAGTTTTCAGCAACCCGGGCATGATAGGCCGGGGTTAAGGCCCCGGTAGTCAGGATGGATACCTTCTTATACTTGGAGAGCAGGTCCATAGCTGCCAGGGCCGCTTCCGAGCGGACCGGGCCGCCGATTATAAAGTCGGCTTTTTTCTCTAAAATAAGTTTTTCAACGGTCAAAAGGGCATCGCTGACCGGGACCCCCGGTTCCAGGTCCCGGGTGTCCATGACGGAGACTTCAAAGGGGTGTTTTTTACCTCCCAGGTTTACCCCGCCTTTGGCATTGATCTCGTCTACTGCCAACCGAATAGCCCTTTCAGCATCCCAGCCATAAAGAAAGGCGGTAGCTAAAGGCGCCCCGATCACAATAGGTTTTTCAGCACTGAATAATGCGTTGGGTGTGAAACAAACCGCCAACCATAAAACCATGAAAAAATAAACTGCTCGCTTCATATTGCCTCCTTTTTGATTCAGGTTTTTTGATGCCGCTCTTAAATGTTCTCCAGTTAAGCAATAAAGGTCCTACCTGTTTTGGTCAGTTCGATCCCACATCCTTTCTCGTTTTGCTTTTTGTCCTTCGCGAGCCTCTTTTTAAAGTTCGCAAGAGTTGTGCCAGTCGGCCAGTCAAACCTATCAACTTTAATTACAACCAGTTGAATAACGTCAGCCCCTCCCAGCCATTCCATTAATTAGAACAATCTTACACTTTGTGAAAATTATTTTCAATAACAATCCAAAACAACCCCATCAGGGTCTGATAGATTCACTTGACAGGCCGTAGAGTTTAAGTTTGTGGCGGAGTGTCGGTCGTGAGATACCCAGGAGCCCACAGGCCTTCCCAAGATGCCAGTGGGTCCGATTGAGTATCCCGATGATATAATCCTTCTCGATATCTTTTAAATTCTGTTCTTTGTCGGGCGTTCCTTTCGGGTTCAACCGGTCAGGGGGCTTCTTGCCTAATAACGGGGCGATCAGTTCCTCCAGAATTATTTCTCCCTGAGTGTTGATGGCCCCATGTGTCAGGACGTTCTCCAGTTCCCTGACGTTACCCGGCCATTGGTATTCCATCATCTTCTTGAGGGCCTCCTTTTCAACCTTCCGAAACCCTTTGCCGAGTTCATGATTGATCTTTCTTAAAATATGTTCGATTAAGAGCGGGATATCCTGTTTCCGATCCCTGAGAGGGGGAACCTTTATGGTGGCCACGTTGAGTCGGTAATAGAGATCCCCTCTGAAAGTGCCCACCTGAACCATCTCCCAAAGATCCCTGTTGGTGGCTGCCATCACCCGGGCGTTTGATTTGATCCTCTTTTCCCCCCCGAGACGTTCAAATTCTTTTTCCTGCAAGAACCGGAGCAGCTTGGCCTGAAGCTCATAAGGGATATCCCCTATCTCATCAAGAAAAATGCTGCCGTGACCGGCCAGTTCGAACTTACCCTTTTTGGAGACCGACGCACCGGTAAAAGAACCTTTTTCATGACCAAAGAGTTCACTTTCCAGAAGCGTTCCTACGATGGTTGAGCAGTTTATGGCGCGAAAGGGATGCCCTTGGTAGGGGCTGTTGTGGTGGATGGCCCTGGCTATCAACTCCTTTCCGGTGCCGGTCTCTCCCTCGATGAGAACCGTTACCCGGTTTTCTGAGAGGGCGCCTATGGCCTTGAAAATCTCTTTCATCCCCTTGCTTTTCCCGATGATTTTTCCCTCCACATAGGCCAACGAGGGATCAACCAAGACGGCCTCAGCCATTCGAGCCGGGCTGACGGACTTCAAGGCCTTATCAATAACCCTTTCAAGCTCCTCTACATCGATCGGTTTAGGAATATAGTCGAACGCCCCTAATTTCATGGCCTTAATGGTAATGTCCATATCATGAAAGGCCGTAATAATAACGATGTTTTTTCTACCTCGGCGTATGAATTCCTGGAGCACATCCAACCCGTTCATATCAGGGAGGCGGATGTCGAGGATAATCACATGAGGATCGAAAACAAGACATTGCCTTAAACCCTCAGTGGCATCCAGGGCGCAGGTTACCGCATAGCCTTTTTCCGTTAAAAACATCTCCAGGGATTCCAGGAGGGAGTGCTCATCGTCAATGATAAGAATCTTTTTGGCTTTCACGTCATTATCCTTAAAGGAATGGTGAGACTGACCCGCGTTCCCCGGGGTTTGCGGATAACCAGGCCTCCGGTCCCTCCGTGGGCCTCTATAATCTTTTTTACATTGGAAAGGCCCAGGCCGGTCCCTTTTTTCTTATTGCTGAAAAAAGGATCAAATACATAAGGGAGATCTTCCGGACTTATCCCGGGTCCATCGTCGCTGATTTCGACCACCAGGGCCGGGCCTTCTTTCCTGGACTGTTTGGTGACAATCTCTAAATGGCCTCCCTTCGGCAGGACCTCAACGGCGTTCAATAGGACATTGAGGACCGCCTGTTCTATCTTTTCATGATCAACCGTGATCTGGGGCAACTTCCTGTCATAGTGTTTTCTTACCGCCAAGTCCTTTTCTTTGATCCTGGTATCCATGATTTCGAGACAGGCATCCATGATGGTGTTGATGGAGACGGATTCAAAAACCAGTTTTACCGGCTTGGCGAAATCGAGCATCTCATCGAGTATCCTCTCCAACCGGGATATCTCTTGGACGATGATCTCCATCCGTCGCTGATCATTACCGCTGAATTCGGTATTTTTCAAGATGATCTGGCTGTTCATCTTCACAGATGACAGGGGATTACGTATCTCATGAGCCAGGGAAGTGGTCAGCTTGCCGATATGGGCCAGCCGCTCAGATTCCCGAATCCGTTTTTCCGTTTCCATCCTCTTGGTAATGTCCCGGCAGATACCGGCTACGGCATCCTCTCCTTGATAAAAAATTCTCTTGACCTTATTTTCAGTGGGCAGATGACTGCCGTTCTTGTGGAGGCGCAGGTAAACATAGAGGTCTCGAGTCTCTTCTCCGGCCATTCTCTTCTCATAGATTCTCTTCACCATAGGGAGTGATTTAGGAGCAACCAGGTCGGTGTAAGGCTTTCCAATGGTCTCCTGAGGTGTCCAGCCATGTAGATCACCAAAGGCCTGATTCGCAAAGACGATCAGGCCCTTCTGATTAACAAAATAGCCATCGTCTATCTCTTCTACCAGCACCCTGTATTTACCCTCGGATTCAGCCAGTTCTCCGGTTCGAATTTCGACTTCACGCCTCAGATTGTCAGCGTGTTCTCTAATCTCCTTTTCATGAAGGGACTGATAAAAATTACTGAACTTTTTTATGGTATAGAGGAGGCAGGTATTCACCCGCAGGAGGGCCTTAAGGAGTTCCTGGCCGTCAAGTTCCTTTACCAGGATAGGCACCAGGCATGTCCTGTAAAGATCATAGGCATTTTGAACATCCGAGAGCGAGAATCCCCCTTCAAGCCGGAGCCTGGTAATCCACTCGATGTGGGCATCGATCTTGGAATAATCATCCCGGAGAACAACCGCAACGCTGGCATCATAGGCCCGTGAGACAGTGGCCGATAATTCCTTCCGGGGTCTTTCCAGATAACGGCGACTGACCTCTGTTTGAAGACGATGGATCCAATCGTTAATGATCGGCCGGCGGTAACCAGTCAGAATTTCAGATAGATTCATGATGAACTTTCAGGCCCCGGAGGGGCACCGAAAAAGCATGAAAATTAACAGAAGGATTCAAGCCGCTCGGACCGCTCAGCTCCGATGAAGCCTGAAAATAGGTTCTTCCGAACCTTAAACCTTACACCTTGAACCTTGAACCGATATTTTCTTCAAAGCACCGCCCAGGGTTTGGGGAGAAAAATTTTTTCATATAAACTTAAGGCATAGCGGTCGGTCATGCCGGCGATAAAGTCGGTTACGTTTTGAGGGGTTACTTCTTGATCTCCGGCGAAGAGATCCGATTGGGTTATCAGCAACCCCGGTTGGGATAGGAGGACCTGGTACAATTCACTGATGACTTTCCGGGCCTTGATAAAATCATCATGGACTCGCCCGATGTCATAAACCCGATCAAAAAGAAAGGCCCGCAGCATAATCATGGCCCTTAAAACCTCTTCTCCCATGGCCAGACGATGAGAAGGGTGTTGCAAGCTATGGGTGACCACATCCTGAACCATGGTGTTTATGCGTTTGGAACTCCGGTCTCCCAGCACTTGGAGACAAAAAGGGGGGACATCCTTTTCAGAAATGACATTTCCCCGAAGGGCATCATCCAAATCATGACAGATGTAAGCGATTATATCCCCCACCCGGACGGCCTGACCTTCCAAGGTAATGGCCCTTTCATTCGGTTCTTGAGGGATTATTTCCCCTTTTCCTTTGGAGTGTTTCAGGATGCCGTCGCGAACCTCTTGGGTCAGATTAAGACCTCGGCCGTCTTTCTCCAGATAATCAACCACCCGCAGGCTCTGGTCGGTATGACAAAAACCTCCCGGAACAATTTGATTCAGGACCTCTTCGCCGGCATGTCCAAAGGGTGTATGGCCCAAATCATGTCCCAGGGCGATGGCCTCGGTCAGGTCCTCATTCAGTCTCAAGGCCCGTGAGATCGTCCGGGCGATTTGGGATACCTCCAGGGTGTGAGTCAAGCGGGTCCGATAATGATCCCCGGTGGGCGATAGAAAAACCTGGGTTTTGTGTTTTAAACGGCGGAAGGCCTTGGAATGGATGATCCTGTCCCGGTCCCTCTGATAAACGGTTCGAATCGAGCATTCCTCTTCGGGAATCGGTCTTCCCCGGCTCTCGGAACTCAAAGCCGCCCAAGGGGCCAGCATCTGCTTTTCATTTTTTTCAATGGTTTCTCGGATGGTCATATCTGTAAAATAATATAAACAAATCAATTGAAACTCAATTTATCAAGTTTTTATAAAAAATCAAACCCCTTTCTTGGCTTTATACCGGAAAGCCTTTTTTTAAATTTTATTTACAAACCCTTAAACCTTGGTTAGTATTTAGACATGCGAATTATCAGTCATTATATATCCAAACAATTCTTAAAGCTGACCCTGCTTTGCCTGGCGATCTTCCTGTTTATCTACCTGCTGGTCGATCTCATGGAAAAGCTTAACAGTTTCAATGCCGCGGAGGTGTCTCCGGCCACCACTATCTGGTATTTTATCTACACCATCCCCGCGATTGTCAAACAGATGATCCCGGTGGCCATCCTCATGGGGACGCAGTTGACCTTTGGCTTTCTATCCAAAAACAATCAGCTCATCGCCTTCAAGTCCAGCGGAATAAATATGTTGCGGTTATCGGTTCCGATCATCCTGCTATCCTTCACCGCTACCCTGTTTATCCTCATCCTCGGTGAAACCCTAATCCCCATTACCAATGGCCGGGCTTCCGAGATCTGGAATGTTCAAGTCAAAAAAATGGAACCCAAGGCCGTCCTGCTCCAGGAAAAAATATGGTATAAAGGGGATCAGACAATTTATACCTTTAATAAATTTAATTTTAAAGAGCAAACAGCCGAAGGGGCCAGCCTCTATTATTTTGATTCCAAATTCAACCTCCGGTCACGATTGGATGCCGAAAAAGTAGTCTGGAATAACGGGACCTGGGTTTTTTTGAAAGGCCTTTCGCAGTCCTTTCTCCCGGACGGTTCCTATTCCAGCCAACCCTTTAGCGAAAAGGCGGTTCAACTTTCCGAGACCCCCGAGGATTTCCGCTACCAGGAAAAGGTCAGTGAGGCCATGACCTATCCGGAGTTGAAAGCCTACATCCAGAAAATTCAAAAAGAAGGTTACGAGGCCACCCGTTATATTGTCGAAAAACATGTCCGTTTGGCCTTTCCGGTCGTCTGTGTGATCATGGCCCTCTTCGGAATTTCCCTGGCCTTGCGAAAAGAAAAAGGTATCGGGATCGCCCAGGGAATCGTGGGCAGTCTACTGGTCGCCTTCGTTTACTGGATTTTCTTTGGGATTTCCCGCTCTCTGGGACTTAATGGCGCTTTTCCTGCCCTGTGGGCCGCCTGGTCTGCCAATCTCCTATTTTTGTTAATCGGCGGCTATCTCCTCCTGATCATTCGACAATGAAAAAGATCCCTTTCCCGAATTTCCTGAAAAAATCCCGGCCAAAGGAATATGTATGAACCTAAATCTCTTTGAAAAAATTGTCCAAACCCATCTCTGTGACAAAAACAAAACCCCAGGCGAAACCCTGCTCCTAAAAGTAGACCAGGTCCTGACCCAGGACGCTACCGGAACCATGGTCTACCTGCAGTTTGAGGCCATCGGCCGTTCCCGGATTCAGGTCCCGGTGGCGGTTTCCTATGTGGATCACAACACCTTACAGGCCGATTCGCGCAATCCCGATGATCACCTCTTTCTTCAAACCGCTGCTTCCCGCTACGGGGCATTTTTTTCCCCTCCAGGCAATGGAATCAGCCACCAGGTTCATTTGGAGCGTTTTGCCAAACCCGCTGAGATATTATTGGGCTCCGACAGCCATACCCCGACCTGCGGCGGCCTGGGTATGCTGGCCATGGGTTGCGGTGGGTTGGATATCGCCACGGCCATGTCCGGGTTTCCTTACAGCCTGGTCCGTCCCAGGATCAGGCAGGTCTGGTTGACCGGACAGTTAAACCGCCCCTGGGTAACTGCCATGGACATCGGCCTGGAGATGCTTCGCCGTTTGACTGTTCGAGGTGGGGTCGGCTGGATCAATGAATACGCCGGTCCGGGTATTTCCGGTTTAACGGTCCCTGAACGGGCCACAATCTGCAATCTGGGCGCGGAACTGGGGGCAACCTCCTCGCTGTTTCCCAGTGATTCGATCAGTCGTTCTTTCCTGAGGGCCCAGGGCCGTGAAAAGGATTGGTGTGAGTTCCTTCCCGACCAGGAGGCGGCCTACGATGAAAAAATAGAAATAAATCTCAGCCGGCTGGAACCTTTAGTGGCCCAACCTTTCAGTCCGGATCGGGTGGTGCCTTTAAAAAAACTGGTCGGTTTAAAGGTGGATCAGGTCTGCATCGGCAGTTGCTCCAATTCCTCTTATGCCACCTTAAAGTCAGTTGCGGCCATCCTGAAAGGCCGCACCATTGCCCCTCACCTGGGCCTGTTAATCAATCCCGGTTCCCGGCAGGTCATTCGAAATCTGGC
>JAZDOU010000050.1:0-4979 GCA_043798385.1 Pseudomonadota bacterium | reverse complement strand
AAGGAGGCCGTCGTTTTTGAAAAAGAGAGCAGATCCCCGGCCAGTTGATCGGTCTTTTCCTGAAGGTATTCTTCATCTTTTTGAAGCAAGCCGGCGGTTTGATTCAACTGGGCCATGATTTGGGGAGAATATTTCTTGAGTTCCGGCAACAGATGGTGTCTTACCCGGGCCCGGAGAAAACGACAATCCCGGTTGGAGGCATCTTCTTTAAAAGGGACTTTTTTGAAGGCCAGATAATCCAGGACTTCCCACCGATAGGTCCTGATCAAGGGACGGATGATCAGTCCCCGTTTAACGGCCATCCCGGCCAACCCGCCCAGGCCGGCGCCCCGGATCAGGCTGATCAGGACTTCTTCGGCCTGATCATCGGCCGTATGGGCCAGGGCCAGCCGATCGGCTTTTTTCCGACCGCCATACTCAAAAAAGGCCTCATATCGTAATTCACGGGCCGCCTCCTCCAGGGACCTTCCGGTTTCCTTCTGAAACTCCCGAACAGGGAGTTTTCGACTGAAAAAAGAACAAGCCCACTTTTTTGACCAGGCCCGGACAAAGGATTCCTCTTCATCGGCCGCGGGCCGAAGGCCGTGGTGGCAATAAAGGACCATCAGGGTCAAATCCCACTGAGGCCGTAATTCCGTCAATAGAGACAGCAGGGCCATGGAATCCGGACCCCCGGAAACGCCGACTAAAATCCTGGCCCCGGGTTCAAGCAGTCCTTTTTCTTTAATAAAAGATGCCGCCCGGCTTAGAAAATCCGGCGTATTATTTTTTTTAACCGGCCCCATGGTTTCCATTTTTCCTCTTAAAGTCCTCATTCCCTATCTTAACCTATAATAGCAAAACTTTCCAGTCTCTCCCCGGTCCTTCTTGATTTGGATCACTCGTGGTCAAAAGTGAAGAGGACTCGCCTATAAAATCTCTTGACAATTTCCGTTTCTCCCCTACAATTTTCTTTACCGTTCAAAAGGTGAGGCAATAATCACCTGAGTTCCATTTCTAATTCCGGCCAATGATTGCCTCACCTTTTGAACGGTACTAATTTTTCCGAAGGCACAAAAGGATTATAACATGGATGACTTCAAGGTGATGGGAAAGATTGTCGAGATCAGAGGGAAGGGGACCTGTTCCTATGGCCATAAGGTCGGCCAGACCTTTGAGTTGACTGAAATGGGTTCTTCCATCTGTCAATGGGCCTTAACCAGTATATTTCCTTTTTTTACGGTCTTGAAATTCGGAGGCAAATTCCCCTGGTCCGAAGACCCGGACCGGCTTCAGATAGCCTGCCCTGACCCCAATAATGTCGTGGTCTTTGAACTCTGGAGAGAGAAAAACTAAAATGAAAATCATAGCCGTTTCCATCAGCGATCAGAAGGGGGTCCCCAAAAAAAATGTCCCTGAAGGGACCTTGATAGAAGAATTCGGTCTGGCCGGCGACGCCCATGGAGGGCCGTGGCATCGCCAACTCAGCCTGCTGGCCCTGGAAAGCATCCGCAAAATGCAGGACTTGGGACTGAAGGTCCACCCGGGTTCCTTTGCCGAAAACATTACCACCGAAGGGATTACCCTGCCTGAACTTCCCATAGGCACCCAACTCAGATTGGGGGCGGAAGCCCTGGTTGAAGTCACCCAGATTGGTAAAGTCTGCCATGACCGTTGTGCCATCTATCGCCTGGCCGGCGATTGTGTCATGCCCAAGGAAGGCATTTTTGTCCGCATCCTCAAGGGGGGGCCGGTGAAGTCGGGAGATTCGATAGAAATTCTGGAATAATTCCAAATTCCAAACTCGCAAGCCATGGCTCAGGTTAAAAAACTTTCCGGCAAGAACTGCTTGTATTATAAGCGGGGCCGTTGCACCAGACCTTTAAAATTTCCTCCCCCTGAAGAACAACTTTGCATCCTGGTCCTGGAAAGAAAGCGTCTGGGGCAGAATACCCTGGACCGCCTGAAACGGTTGGAACGCTTCGGCTTGACCATCCATGACCGGGACGGCTGGATCGCCCAGCGTTATATCGTGGATAAGAATTTGAAAGAGATGGCCAAGATATCCTGTCAAAATTTTATCGAATCAGGACTGAATTATCCATCCTGTATTCATCAGGTTCGTTCCCAATGTCTCCTGAAACGTGAAGCCTGTTTGGGGCGTTGCCCGGAATTTTCGCTGGGGCCGAAAAAACCCTCATGACCCCGGCCGCACCCTACAAAAATCCTGTCCCCACGGTAGATATTATCATCGAGCTACCCGACGGGAAAATCGTCCTCATCCAGAGAAAAAATCCCCCTTTCGGCTGGGCCCTCCCCGGGGGATTTGTGGATTACGGGGAATCCCTGGAGGAGGCAGCGGTCCGCGAAGCCAGGGAAGAAACCTCGCTGGAGATAACCCTGATCCGACAGCATCATACCTATTCCCGTCCCGAGAGGGATCCCCGTGGCCACACCATCAGCACTGTGTTTATAGCCCGGGCCCAAGGCACGCCCCGGGCCGCCGACGATGCCCGGGACATCGGGGTTTTTGATTGCTCCAGCCTGCCCTCCCCCCTGGCCTTTGATCACGGCCGGATCCTTCATGATTATTGTAATCAACCTGAAAACCGGAAACCTATGAAAACAAAACCGGAAGAAGCCGAAGAGAAAATCCGGAAGGTCCAGGGGCTGCTTAAAAGCCGAATTCCTGCCGATACCCGCATCGGGATTATCTTGGGAACCGGCTTGGGAGGAATGGCCGATCGACTTCAAAACCAATCATCCCTTTCATATCAAGACCTGCCCTTCTTTCCCCATTCGACGGTAGAATCCCATCCGGGGAAGCTGCTCTGGGGAACCCTGGCCGGAAAAAAAGTCCTGGTCTTGCAGGGCCGTTTTCATCTCTACGAAGGCTATACCCCGGAAGAAATCGGCTTTCCCATCCGGGTATTAGCGGCACTTGGGATCAAAGTCCTGATCATTGCCAACGCCGCCGGAGGCCTGGATCCCGCCTTTCTTCCCGGTGATGTCATGCTGATTACCGATCAGATCAATTTTACCGGAGCAAACCCCCTGATCGGTCCTCACCTGGAAACCTGGGGCCCCCGTTTCCCCGACATGTCCCAGGTATACGATCCGAAACTCGGCGCCCTGGCCGAAGAAGCGGCCCAAAATCAAAATATCCCTCTCCGCCGAGGGATTTATGTGGGCCTTAAAGGCCCCAGTCTGGAGACTCCGGCCGAAACCCGGTTCTTGATTTCCACGGGTGCCCAGGCCGTAGGTATGTCAACCATCATGGAGGTGATCGTAGCCGTCCAATCGAGGATGCACATCCTGGGCCTTTCGGTGATTACCAATGTCAATCGCCCGGACTGCCTGAAAGCGATTTCGATAGAATCGATCATTCAAACCGCTCAAACAGCAGAACCCAAACTGGCGGGCCTGATCGAAGGCCTGCTTTCGAGGATACCCATCGATACTTGATGCTGGATACTGGATATTCGATGCTGGATGTCGGAGACAAGATGGACGAGGGATGAGAGACGAGCAATCCACAATCCGCAATCCGCACTTTCAACTCGATTATCTGATCCAAGACGGCCTGCTCTTGACCCTCTCCCCTGATTTCCCGGAAACGTTTACAGGATCTCTGGGCATTCAAGGGGAGGAGATTGTCCTCATCCAGCCCCGAGATCCCAAGCTCCC
The DNA here is from genome assembly GCA_043798385.1 of Pseudomonadota bacterium. Classification (GTDB taxonomy): domain Bacteria; phylum Desulfobacterota; class RBG-13-43-22; order RBG-13-43-22; family RBG-13-43-22; genus RBG-13-43-22. Next base: position 1,313 of record JAZDOU010000050.1, on the reverse strand, counting down.
CTTACCGCCGGCTAAAAAAATCATTGATGCCCGTGGCTTCTTGGTTATGCCCGGCCTGATCAATACCCACACCCATGGCGCCATGACCCTGTTCCGCGGTCTGGCTGATGACCTCCCCTTGAAGACCTGGTTGGAACAATTCATCTTCCCGGCCGAGGCCCAATTTATCAATCCGGACTCGGTCTATTGGGGAACCTTGTTGGCCTGTGCCGAAATGATTTTATCCGGGACCACCACTTTCGCAGACGGCTATTTTTGCATGGATGCGGCTGTTAAGGCCGTGGACCGTTCCGGGTTGCGGGCCCTCTTATGCCAGGGGGTCCTGGATTTCCCCATGCCAGGGAGCCCGGATCCGACCCAGAACATCCCCATAGCGCGCCGGTTTGTGGAGACTTGGGAAGGCTTTTCCTCCCGCATCTCAAGGGGTCTTTTTTGTCATTCTCCCTATACCTGTTCCCCGGAAACCTTAACAGCCGTCAAGGCCCTGTGTCGGGAAAAACAGATCCCTTTCTTTATCCATGCCGCTGAAACTCAGCAAGAAGTGTCCCTGGTTCAATCCCTTTACGGAAAAACACCGATCCTGCATCTGCACGACCTGGAACTCTTGGATGCCCGGACCGTTATCGTCCATGCCGTCCATCTGAATTCAACCGAGATGGAACTCCTGGCCCAGAGTCGAAGTGCCGTGGCTCATTGCCCGGAAAGCAATATGAAATTGGCCTCGGGGATCGCCCCGGTGGCGGAGATGTTGAAGAAAGGGATTCCGATAGGGCTGGGGACTGACGGCTGCGCCAGCAACAACAACCTGGACTTATTTCAAGAAATGGACACCGCCGCCAAGCTGGAAAAGGTCCATTGTCTGGACCCCACGGTCATGAATGCCCGGACGGTTTTGCGGATGGCCACCATAGAAGGGGCCGGGGTTTTGGACCTTGGAAACAGGGTCGGCTCCTTAGAGATCGGGAAAAAGGCCGACCTCCTGTTTCTGGACCGTTCCAAGCCCCACCTGGTGCCTTGCTATGATCCTTTTTCAATGCTGGTCTATTCGGCTCAAGGGGCCGATGTCCATTCGGTCATGATAGACGGCAAGATGATCATGGAGGATCGGAAGATACTGACCTTTGATCTCAATGAGGTCATGGAGCAGGTGACCCGGATAAGTGGGTTGATTGCTTCTTCTACTCACTAATTACATCGAAATTGCATAAAATTTTGACAAGTTCGTAAAAAGTCGCCGAACGCGCCCTTTAGTCATTCCGGCTTCCGGCCCCAAGGGGCCGATGTGCATTCGGTCATGATAGACGGCAAGATGG
>JAZDOU010000042.1:0-3328 GCA_043798385.1 Pseudomonadota bacterium | reverse complement strand
CACCCAGGTGCGGGTGGTAGATCCTGTCACCCGCCGGGAACTGCCCGATGGGGAAATTGGTGAATTGACCCTGTCCGGGTGGCATGTATTAAAAGGGTATTGGAACAATCCGGAAGAAACCCGGAAACAAATCGTGGAGGGCTGGCTTTTCATGGGAGACCTGGTTTCCCGGGAGAAAGATGGAAGCTTTCGTATCTATGGCCGCCTAAAAGACCTGATCAATCGGGGTGGCTATAAGATTTATCCTCATGAACTGGAGGCTGTTCTGGTCAAGCATCCGAAGGTGGCTCAAGTGTGTGTGGTGCCTAGACCCAATCCGGTTTTAGGGGAATCCATCTGCGTCTGTGTCATCCCGGTCCAGGGTGAAACCGTAACCTTGAACGACCTTCGGGAATTCATGCAAGGGAAAGTGGCCCATCATAAACTCCCGGAGGTCCTTTTCTTAATGGAAGAATTTCCCAGATTGTCCGGCGGGGTTAAAATTAAAAAATTCGGAGAAGGGGGACTGACCGAAATGGCCTTGAAGTCCGACAAGTGTGAATTCTATCGGAAGACCCCATAGGGGGTTAACACAAGAATACCGTTCAAGGTTCAATGTTCGGAGATGGTCTCATAGTATTATTTCCCAGAAATTCACTACGGAATTCGCCGAAATTCCGGAAGTCACCGGCGTGAATTGAGCCCCTGAGAAGGGATGGAATTTTATTCCAGGCCTTATTGTGCTTTAATCAGCAGGCTGCGCAGGCGGTTGATGGCGCCGGCGATTTCAAAGGATCGGGGCTTGACCAGATTACCGACCTTATAAGGCATCAGGCCGTCCAGCCCTTTCTCTTCGATCTCAGCCAGGGCCTTTTCCAGGCCTTCCCGGAGATGGCTACTGTCCTCCAAATACTTGGAGGCATAGAGATGAATGAACCGGCCGATGGCCCGGGTCTGTCCGGTCTCGACCAACTGTTCTAAAAAAGAAAGGTCAATCACCTGCTCCCCATATAGGATGGTCTGAAGTCCCTTGGCCTCGATGCGGACTTCCCTGTGCCAATGGCTGGGATCAAAACTGTCGGGCTTGGGCCGGCGGGCGGTAATCTCTCCAAAATTCTCACCTCCTTCCTCCAGACGATGGACCGGTAACTTTTCGGCAATGGCCCGGGCTTCGGATGTAACGGAAAAAGGGCGGTAATTATTCATCCAGATCACCGTGTCGGCCACTTCAAAATAATCCCCGGACCCTCCCATGACCAGCAGCGTCGAGACCCCCTGGTCCTGATAGAGCTGACGGACCTTGTCGATAAAAGGGGTAATCGGTTCATGGGCCTTTTGTACCAGTTCCTGCATGCGCCGGTCCCGGATCATGAAGTTGGTAGCGGAGGTATCTTCATCGATCAGCAAGACCCGGGCCCCCATTTCCAGGGCTTCCATGATGTTGGCGGCCTGGGAGGTACTTCCGCTGGCATTATCGGTGCTGAAGCGCAGGGTATCCCGCAACAGGGGAAGGGAGCGAATAAAGGGACTGATATTGACCTTTTGGACGCCCCGGCCGTCTTCGGCCCTGATCTTGACGGCCCCGGCATCGGTAACCGCATATTCCCGGCCGTCCCCCGGGATATGGCTGTAGATCCCCAATTCCAGGGCCCGCAGCAGGGTGGACTTTCCATGGAAGCCGCCGCCTACGATCAAGGTAACCCCTTTGGGCAGCCCCAGACCGGTGAGCGATCCTTTATGGGGAAGCTGGAAAGACAGGGATAATTCCGGGGGGGGATAAAAAGGGACCGCTCCCATGGCCAGAGGCCGGGAACTGATGCCGCTTTCCCTGGGCAGGATGGCCCCCTGGGGCACAAAGGCCACCAGCCCTTTTTCACTCAGGGCCCCTCGCAACCACTCCTGGTCCTCATAAGCATCGACAAAATGTTTCACGTCCAGGCCCATCTGGGGAAACTGAAAAACCCCTTGCTGAATGATCTTGGGCAGGTCTTCGAAAAAAATGGCCACGGCTTCCAGGCCCTGAATAGTCCTGCCGGCAGCGGGCAGGCCCACGGTCAATCGCAGCTCCATGGTTTCTCCCTCGATCACCACGGAAGTGCGCTCCAGGATTTCCGGCCCCCCGGCTTCGATGGCGATCAGACCGCTTTTGCCGGTTCCCCGGTGTTTGGACGACAGACTTCGAATAGCCTGCTGGACCTGTCGACCGATAAAATCACAAAAGGCGATACGACGGATTTTGTTTTCCCAGAGATCCGAAAAAATCCGCCATTTTTTCAGGGAAATGACGGCACGAATCCGGGACGGAGGGGCAAAGGGGTCGGCCTGCACCCGGTCAACGGCCAATTGATATTGGGAGAACAGGTACTCGCCTTCAATATCCTGATAGGCCTTGTAGCCTTTATCGTGAAGGCGGAAGAGGGTTTTTTTTAAGTCATCGGCTGATTTCATAGGGCCTCCTGATTCCTTAATAGCATACCGGGTTATAAAAGGAAAAGCGATAAAATTTATTGACTTTAAGGGTATAAAAGAGTAGGCATTACCGAGTTTCCAGATAAACTTTTCTTGTTGGCCACCTTAATCCAAGGAGTGTCGATGGAGGATATTTTTATGAAAGAATGGCAAGAATCTGGTAAAGAACTGAACACCTATCTAAAACCCGAAACCTTTCCACTGGCCGTAAAATTTTTGCAGCGAAAAAGCGAGATTCCCGACGGGTCGAGGACTCCATTAAAAGATCTCAGGGTCAAAATGGCCCATTGCCAAGCCCAAGCGATTGCCCGCAAATACGGCTGGACCATTGCAATGACCAAAGAGGATTCGGGATGCGCTATTTCCGGGTATACCTATGGTTGGGAACTTGCCAATAAAGAGGCGGCCATTAAATTCCTCACAAAAATGAATTATGCCGCTGATAGTGAAGCAGCCAATACGATTCTCCAGTCCTTCAGATCTTTGAGACAGGGTCAATGCGAGGCGGTTGTTTACTCACCATTGGAGCGGACCAAAATCGAACCGGACGTAATATTAATGTACCTCAACCCGGCCCAGATCATGCGTTGTTTGCATGGCAGCACCTACCTTACCGGTAAACCGATTACCTGTTCATTTTCCGGACGAGCCGCTTCATGCACGGAAGGAGTAATAGCGGCTTTCATGGATCAATCCCCTAAAGTCGTTGTACCTGGTAATGGGGATCGCGTCTGGGCAACTGCCCAGGATCACGAAATGGTTTACGCACTGCCCGCTTCACATCTGAAAGACCTTCTGAAAGGACTTACCAAGACACATGAAAGAGGAATTCGTTATCCCATCCCCGCTTTTCTGCGCTACCAACCCGAGGTTGGGCTGA
>JAZDOU010000375.1:0-4794 GCA_043798385.1 Pseudomonadota bacterium | reverse complement strand
TTGGGAAAGGAGAGGATCAATTGGACGAAGCACAAGATCGACCCCAGGACCAAGGCCAGGAGCAGGCCTTCTACTCCCATGAAAAAGGCGCCTACAAGAGACAAGGTCCCCAAAAACCAGTGCAGTCCCAAGATGCCCGCCGGGGGTTTATGATAAACCAGATGCAAAAATTCTCGATTCCCTACTAAAAAACAGACCCAAACCAGTAATACGAAAAAAATGGGTCCTCCCCAATAAAGACCGACAAAGAGTAAGGGGGTAATCACGGAAGCGGTGATGAGGCGCTTCACATGAGTCGTAGCAGGCTTTAAATCCAAAACAGCTCCTTAGGAAGGTTGTTGGCGCGGCAAGGGGTTTTTCCGGCGGACCTGCTCTCCAGTCAAACCGAAGCGTCTTTCCCTCTTTTGAAATTCTTGAATGGCTGCCAAGAGATGTTTTTTGCGGAAATCAGGCCAAAGGGTCGGGGTGACATAAAGCTCGCTATAGGCCACCTGGTAAATCAAGAAATCACTAAGGCGGTATTCCCCGCTGGTTCTAATCAGCAAGTCAGGGTCGGGCAACCCCTGGGTATAGAGGTAATTCTCAAAAGTTGTTTCTGAAATATCATCCGGTGAGAGGGTCTTGTTCAGGATGGCTTCTCCCATCTGTCGAACGGCCCGAATGATTTCCGCCCGTCCGCTGTAGCTTAAGGCCACGTTCAGGGTCATTTCTTTATTGTCTTTGGTGTATTCGATAGCCTGGAGCAGTTGATGCTGAAGCTTCTCCGGCAACTGTTTGATGTCCCCGATGACCCTTAAGGCAATACCGTTTTTTTTCAGTTCCTCGATTTCGGATTTCAGATATCGGCCCAGTAGCTGCATTAAGGCTTTGACTTCCCACTTAGGACGACTCCAGTTCTCCCTCGAAAAAGCGTAGAGGGTCAAGACCGAAATGCCTGTTTCCCGGCAGGCCTCAACCACTGCTCGAACCGACTCCACGCCCTGTTTGTGTCCGGCTATTCGGGGCAGGGAGCGCTGCTGGGCCCAACGGCCGTTTCCATCCATAATAATGGCGATATGGCTGGGTATTTTTTCCGGATTAGTCAGTTTCATTGGAATGAGGGAAGATGAAGCACAATCCGCCAAAGGGGAAATGACAGGTTCTTGGCGAGGCCGTTAAAAGGATAATATCTCTTTTTCTTTCTCCTCGCTGATCCGGTCTATTCGTTCAATATAGTCATTGGTGATCTTTTGGACCTCTTCTTGACCCTTAAAAAAATCGTCTTCGGAAACGGCCTTGTCTTTTTTCAGGTCTTTGAAGGATTCATTGGATTCACGGCGGATATTTCTCAAGGCTACCCGTGATTCTTCAGCCATTTTCTTGATCACCTTGACCAGGTCCCGGCGTCTTTCCTCCGTCAAAGGGGGGATGTTGATGCGAATAATTTTCCCGTCGTTGACCGGGGTAAGTCCCAGTTCGGATTTCAGAACGGCCTTTTCGATTTCGCCGATAGACTTGATGTCCCAGGGTTGAATGGTAATCAAACGGCTTTCCGGAACAGCAACGGAAGCCACCTGGTTCAGAGGAACAAGACTGCCGTAATATTGGACCCGAAGTCCGTCCAGCAGGGAAACCGAAGCCCGGCCGGTGCGAATGCGGCTCAGATCTTTTTTCAAAGCCTCTATGGCCTTTTCCATCCGTTCCTTGGTCTCTTTATAGACGTTATCCAACATAGTTCACCCCTTTATCAAGGTCCCAAGGCGGGAGCCCAGGATGATTTTTTTTAAGTTCCCTTCAATCAGGCCATTAAAAACGATAATCGGGATGCGGTGCTCTCTGGCCAAAGAAACGGCCGTGGCGTCCATGACCTGAAGATTGCCCTGCAAATAGTCGGTATAGCTTATTTCTTTATAGATTTTGGCCTCGGGATTCAGTCGGGGATTTTTATCGAAAACCCCCTCCACCTGAGTGGCCTTTAAGATCACTTCCGCCCCCAATTCCGAGGCCCTCAGGGCTGCGGCTGTATCGGTGGTAAAAAAGGGATTGCCTGTCCCGGCTGCCAGCAAAAGAACCGTTCCCTTGTCCATCAGAGCCTTGGCTGCTTGCGGGACATAGGTTTCGGCCAGGGCCTGAACCGGCAAGGCCGATAATACCTGGGCCGAAATTTTAACCTTTTTCAAGGCCTCTTTGATAGCCACGGCATTGAACAAGGTGGCTAACATCCCCAGATAATCCGCCTGAATCCGGTCCATCCCCCGGGCACTGGCGGCCACCCCCCGAAAGATATTTCCCCCTCCGACGACTATCCCGAGTTTGACGCCCAGGCCGACCACTTCTTTAATCTCCTGGGCGGTCTTTTGGATGACCTTGACATCGATACCAAAGCCTTTGTCGCCGGCCAGGGCCTCACCGCTGAGCTTTAAGAGGATTTTTTTATACTTCTTTTTAATTCCAGCCATATTCGGTTATTCTCTAAGTTCTCATCCGGAAATGACCTTTCCGGATGGAAACTCTCTTAAAAATTTTTCTGACAGGATTTACCGGATTACCTGGATGATTTGCCTTTCCGGAAAAAAGGCAAGATCATGTCATTCTAATAATCCTGTTAGACAATTTTTTTTTGGGTTATCTATTCTTCCCCTAACTGATAGCGGGCAAATCGTCGGATGGAGATATTCTCTCCGATTTGGGCCACCTTATCGTTCAATAAATCGGTTATGGTGATATCCGGGTTTTTGACATAGGCCTGTTCCAGCAAACAGGTCTCTTTAAAATATTTTTCCACTTTGCCTTCGACAATCTTTTCAATCACCTTTTCCGGTTTTCCGGTTTCTAAGGCCTGAGCCCGGTAAATCTCTTTCTCTTTTTCCAAAAGTTGGACCGGCATCTCTTCCCGGCGGACACAGGCCGGGTTGGCGGCGGCAATATGCATGGCTATGTTGTGGACCAGTTCCCCAAATTGTTCCGTCCGGCCGACAAAATCGGTTTCACAGTTAACCTCTACCATCACACCGATCTTCCCGCCTCCGTGGATATAAGAACCGATCCGGCCCTGGGAGGTCGTTCGCCCGGACCGTTTCTGGGCTGTAGCCAGGCCTTTTTTACGCAAAACCTCGACTGCTTTTTCCATATCTCCATCGGCCGCTTTCAGGGCCTCTTTGCAATCCATCATACCGGCCAGGGTCTTATCCCGAAGGGCCTTAACTAATTCCGATGTTATATTCAATTTTCCGTTCCTCCCTGCATGGGTGTTTCTTCTAGCTTTCGAATGATGATCACTTCCGGACCTCCAGGACTTGGAGGGAGTTCCCCCACTTTCCCTTCTGAAACGGCCGTTTCCATGATGACTTCCTCTGGCCTGGATTCTTTGTCTATCTCCGCCTGTAGGGCCTCTTCTCTCCTGGCTTTGCCTTCCAGACAGGCATCAGCCATTTTAGCGGTAATCAGCCGGATGGCCCGAATGGCATCGTCATTACCGGGGATGATATAATCAATTTCATCGGGATCACAATTGGTGTCTACAATCGATACCAGGGGGATTCCCAATTTCTTGGCCTCCAGGATGGCAATCCGTTCCTTTCGGGGGTCAATGACAAATACGGCCTTGGGCAGGGCCTCCATCTCCTTGATGCCGCCCAGGTTGCGAAGCAGTTTGACGTATTCCCGCTCCATGATGATGATCTCCTTCTTAGGAAACCTCTGGATGGTCCCGTCGGCCTTGATCCTCTCTAAATATTTCAGACGTTCGATCCCCAGTTTTATGGTAACAAAATTGGTCAGGGTCCCGCCTAACCAGCGATGATTGACAAAAAACATCCCGCAACGCTCGGTTTCTTCTCTGATCGCTTCCTGGGCCTGTTTCTTGGTGCCCACAAAAAGGACCGACCCCCCCTGGACTACGGCATCCACTACAAAATCATAGGCGGTCTTAAAGAGGTTGACCGTTTTTTGCAGGTCAATAATGTAGATCCCGTTTCTGGCCCCATAAATATAGGGCTTCATTTTGGGATTCCAGCGTTTGGTCTGGTGGCCGAAATGAACCCCGGCCTCCAGCAACTGTTTCATCGAAACATAAGACATAATCTTCCTCCTTTTGGGTTGTTCCGCCGCTTTTCCAATAAGTTGTCCACATTTTCTTAAGATGCACCCAAGGGACTGAAAAAGCGTGAGAATTTAGTAAATTTTATTATTATACTTAAAAAGTGATCTCGAGGCAAGAAAAAACTTTTTAACCCACTTTGGATGGGCCTTCCAAGGCCAGCAGTTTTTCCTTAAGCGCCAGTCCGCTCCCATAGCCCACCAGGTCTCCCCGGGAACCAATGACCCGATGGCAGGGGACCACAATCGGGACCGGGTTGTTATGATTGGCTTGACCGACAGCCCGGCTGGCCCCGGGTCGGCCGATAGCCCGGGCAATGTCGCCATAACTGCAGGTTGTTCCATAAGGAATAGCCTTTAAGGCCTCCCAGGTCCGGAGCTGAAAGGGAGTCCCCTGGAGGTCCAGGACGATCTCAAATCGGATCACTTGCCCGGACAGATAGTGATCCAACTGCCGGTAAAGATCCTGAAAAGGTCCCGGATTTTGGGTAAAAAAATTCGGCTGAAAAGCGGCCAGGATCTTCCCGAAGAAGGATTCCACCGGGAGAGCCGGCAAGGCCAGACGGCAGAGCCCCTGTTGGGTGGCCGCCACATAAATCCGGCCCAGGAGAGGAAACTCCCGACTGTCGTAAAAAATCGTCTGATGAGTGGTCATTTTTTCTCTTTTTAACCTCCTGAAAAAGTCGCTAAACTCTCATGCCCAACCCTTTCCATTGC